>CAZFRR010000272.1:0-10466 GCA_964521405.1 uncultured Streptomycetaceae bacterium
GCTCGTGCCTGACGTAGACCATGCGACATCCCTGCTGGGCCAATCGCGCCGCCCAGTTCATGTTCGCATCGCCCATCAGCGTAAAACAGGTGCGCACGCCCTCCTGGATGAAGGCCTTGGCAAGGACATCGTAGACATGCAATTTGGTTTCGTTTGTCACCGTTGAACTCCCCGGGTTGGCATCTGAAATTGTGAGCGAGCGTGAAATGGGGGTGAAACCCCTTGTCGTCTAATGGGGCGGCTCGCCGGGAAGGCGCACGTCCGCAACACCCGGCTTCGGGTTCGATCGAACGCTCGTATAGCCGGCCCTGGCGGTGTAGACCAGGACCATGCGGCTGTCGGGCGCGGCCTGGAGGCCGTGCATCAGCCCGGCCGGCAGGCTCACGATGCTCCCGGGCTGCAGCGGTACGGCTTCACGGTCCTCGAACGTCACCTCTCCCCGACCTTCGACGCAGAAAATCACCTCGTCATCGTCGGGATGCACGTGGGTCGGCGTGACCTGGCCCGGCTCGTAGCAGTTCATGCGCGTGACCAGGTTATTCGAGAGGAGCAGCGGCAGGTTGACCCGCGCCCGGGGAGAAAACTGCTTCAGCTCGTTGATGTTGACCAATAGAACTTGCCCTTGCGTGCTCATGAGTCTCTCCTTATTGAGCCTTCGGCAAATGGTTGACAACCCATTTACCGCCGTCCGTTTCCCCTCTCCACTCGGGAGAGGGGGAAGGGGTGAGGGGTCGAGCGACGTCAAGCATTTTCAGGACGCTCGATAGTTCCCTGTCGTCTCCGCGGATAAAATCAATAGATAGAGTTGCACATTACCGGACTTTCCACTCGCCCGGCAGCAGGCCGTCGAGGGACCACGCGCCGATGCTCTCGCGAACCAACCGCAGGGTGGGGTGGCCGACGGCGGCCGTCATGCGGCGGACCTGCCGGTTGCGGCCTTCGGTGATCGCGAGCTCCAGCCACGTGGTGGGGATGCTGGCACGGTAGCGTATCGGCGGCTCACGTTTCCAGAGCCAGCCCGGCTCGTCTACCAGCCGTGCGGCCGCGGGCGCCGTCATGCCGTCCTTGAGTTTCACGCCGCGACGCAGTTGCGCGAGCGCCTTGTCGTCCGGAACGCGCTCGACCTGGGCGAGGTAGGTTTTATTCATCTTGTGCTGCGGATCGGCGATGCGCTTCTGGAGCGCGCCATCGTCGGTGA
The DNA here is from genome assembly GCA_964521405.1 of uncultured Streptomycetaceae bacterium. Lineage (GTDB taxonomy): Bacteria > Pseudomonadota > Gammaproteobacteria > Burkholderiales > SG8-41 > SG8-41. The sequence goes on from CAZFRR010000272.1 coordinate 1,199, forward strand.
GCAGCACCAGTCCCTCGCTGTCGTAGTCGAGCCGGCCCGCCGGATAGACATCTTTCACCGTCACGAAGTCGGCCAGCGTGCGCCGGTCGGCGCTGTCGGTGAACTGGCAGAGTACGTTGAACGGCTTGTTGAAGGCGATCAGCATGCGCTGGCGCTTGAGTGATGGGTGATGGGTGATGGGTGATGGGTGATGGGTGATGAGTGATGAGTGATGAGTGATGAGCCCTACACAAGCGCAAAGACTCGTCACCTCGTCACCGCATCACTGCCGAAAACAGTCGGCTCACCGCCGCCGTTTCCCGCCGCCCATCAGGGAGCCTAGTACTCCACGGACAATTTCCCGGCCGACTTGCGAGCCGATGGAGCGCGCGGCGCTTTTCGCCGCCGCTTCGATGGCGCCCTCGCGGTGACCGCCGCGCGGGCCGGTCGATCCGCCGAGGAGTCCTCCCAGCGCGTCGAGGAAGCCGCCGCCGGAGGAGGCTGCCGGCTTTCCCGCATCCGTAGCCGCTGATTCAGGCGCCTTCTCGCCCAGGCGCTGCGTCAGCTTCTCGTACGCCGACTCGCGGTCCTCGCCCTTGTCGTAGATGCCCGCCACCGCCGAGGACTTGATCAGCTTTTGGCGCTCCTGCGCGGTGACCGGGCCGACGCGCGATCCCGGCGGCGCCACGAAGGCGCGCTCCACCACCGTGGGCCGGCCCTTGTCGTCGAGGAAGGAAACCAGCGCCTCGCCGACGCCGAGCTCGGTGATGACCGCCTCGACGTCGAGCTTGGGATTGGCCCGCAGCGTGGTGGCGGCGGACTTCACCGCTTTCTGGTCGCGCGGCGTGAAGGCGCGCAGCGCGTGCTGCACGCGGTTGCCGAGCTGGCCCAGCACGGTGTCGGGAATGTCGAGCGGGTTCTGCGTCACGAAAAACACTCCCACGCCCTTGGAGCGGATCAGGCGCACCACCTGCTCGATCTTCTCCAGCAGCGCCGCCGGGGCGTCGTTGAAAAGGAGATGCGCTTCGTCGAAGAAGAACACCAGCTTCGGCTGCTCCGGGTCGCCGACTTCCGGCAGCTCCTCGAACAGCTCCGAGAGCAGCCACAGCAAGAGCGTCGAGTAGAGTTTGGGCGCGCTCATCAGCTTGTCGGCGGCGAGGATGTTGATGATGCCGCGGCCCTTTGCGTCGGTCTGCATCAGGTCGGCGATGTTCAACGCCGGCTCGCCGAAGAATTTGTCGCCGCCCTGCTGCTCGATGGCGAGGAGCCCGCGCTGGATCGCGCCGATCGAGGCGGAGGAGATGTTGCCGTACTGGGTGGTGAACTGCTTCGCGTTGTCCCCGACGTGCTGGAGCATCGCTCGCAGGTCCTTCATGTCGAGCAGCAGCAGCTTGTTGTCGTCGGCGATCTTGAAGGCGAGCGCGAGCACGCCGGCCTGCGTCTCGTTGAGTCCCAGCATGCGCGCGAGCAGCACCGGGCCCATCTCGGAGATCGTGGTGCGCACCGGGTGGCCCTGTTCCCCGAACGCATCCCACAGCACCACCGGGCAGCCTTCGAACGCGACTTCCAGTTTCAGGCTGGCGATACGCTCCTGGATCTTGCCCTTGGCCTCGCCCGGCTGCGACAGGCCCGCCAGGTCGCCTTTCACGTCGGCCAGGAACACCGGCACGCCGATGCGGGAGAGCCCCTCGGCAATGCGCTGCAGCGTGACGGTCTTGCCGGTGCCGGTGGCGCCCGCGATCAGGCCGTGGCGGTTGGCAAGCCTGGGCAGGAGATGCAGATCGACTTCGGATTTGGCGACGAGCAAGGGTTCGGGCATGGCAGCCTCGCGTGATAAAATTTCCGTTATTTTAACGAGTTATTTGCGGTTTACGAGGATTGAATGGCCGGTCACAGCAAGTGGGCTAACACCCAACATCGCAAGAACCGCCAGGACGCGAAGCGCGGCAAGATTTTCACCCGCTCGATCAAGGAAATCACGGTCGCAGCGCGGCTCGGCGGCGGTGACCCCGGCGCCAACCCGCGGCTGCGGCTGGCGGTGGACAAGGCCTACGCCAACAACTTGTCCAAGGACAACGTCGAGCGCGCGATCAAGCGCGGCAGCGGCGGCCTCGAGGGCGCGAACTACGAGGAAATCCGCTACGAGGGCTACGGCACCGGCGGCGCGGCGGTGATGGTGGACTGCATGACCGACAACAAGACGCGCACCGTCGCGGATGTCCGGTCCACTTTCACCAAGCACGGCGGCAACCTCGGCGGCGAGGGCTCGGTCGCCTTCCTGTTCAAGCACTGCGGGCAACTCATCTTTGCTCCCGGCACCAACGAGGACCAGCTCATGGAGGCGGCGATCGAGGCGGGCGCGGAAGACGTTATCGCCAACGACGACGGCAGCATCGAGGTCGTGACCGCGCCTTTCGATTTCGTGGCCGTGAGAACCGCGCTCGAGCAAAAAAGCTTCAAGTCGGCCCTCGCGGAAGTGACGTTCAAGCCCACGGCCGAGTCCGTCCTGAAAGGCGACGAGGCGGCGCGCATGCAGAAGCTGATCGACGCGCTGGAGGGGATCGACGACGTGCAGGAAGTCTATACGACTGCGTTGCTGGAAGGCACTTAACGCAACGCAGTCAGGATTGAGGATCGAGGATCGAGGATTGAGGATTCAGGATTGAGGATTGAGGATCGAGGAATGAGGATCGAGGGGCAGCAGTGACGCGGAAATCCTCGGGATCCCGCCGGCTTTCCCTTCCGATAACGGGGAGAAACAGCCCGCCTCAATCCTCGATCCTCACTCCTCAATCCTCCCAGGATTCGCACGTGCGAATCCTGGGCATCGACCCGGGCCTGCGCGTGACCGGCTTCGGCGTCGTCGACAAGAGCGGAGCCCGGCTCACCTACGTCGCCAGCGGGCGCATCCGCACGCCGGCTGGCGGCGACCTGGCGCTGCGCCTGAAGACCATCCTCGACGGCCTGGGCGAAGTCATCGCCGAGCACCGTCCCGCGCAGGTTTCGCTCGAGAAGGTTTTCGTCAACGTCAATCCGCAATCCACGCTGCTGCTGGGCCAGGCGCGCGGCACGGCGGTCTGCGCCGCGGTGCTGCACGGGCTGCCGGTGGCGGAGTACACTGCGCTGCAGGTGAAGCAGGCGGTGGTGGGCAACGGCCACGCGCAAAAGCGGCAGGTGCAGGAGATGGTGCGGCGCCTGCTCAGGCTCGGTGCCGATCCCAGCCCGGACGCGGCCGACGCGCTGGCGTGCGCGATCTGCCATGCGCACGGCGGGCAGGGCCTCGGCCGGCTCGCGACCGCCGGCTACCGCATGAAGCGCGGAAGGCTTGTTTGACGTCGAAAACGGAAATTAACCGCCAAGGCGCCAAGACGCCAAGGGAACCGGATTGAAGGGCTCGAATCACGAATCACGATTCACGCTTTCCCGACCATCACCGCGACGGCGCCGATGAACGCCGATAAGAGCGAAAGCAGAATGGACAGGATTTACAAGATTTACAGGATTACAGCAAAAGCCCATACGTTTTCTTGTTTTAATCTTGTTAATCCTGTTAATCCTGTCTATTCGTTTTTTTCATCGGCGGCTAAACGGGGTCTTGAATGATCGGGCGCATCCACGGCAAGCTGCTGGAGAAGCATCCACCCCAGATCGTGGTGGACGTGCAGGGCGTCGGCTACGAGCTCGACGTCTCGATGAGCACCTTCTACCAGCTGCCCGCGACCGGCGCGGAAGTGACGCTCTACACCCATCTCGCCGTGCGCGAGGACGCGCACCAGCTCTACGGCTTCGCCACCGAGTCCGAGCGCAAGGTGTTCCGCCAGCTCTTGAAGATCTCCGGCGTCGGCGCGCGCACCGCGCTCTCGGTGCTCTCCGGGCTCTCGGTCGCCGACCTGCGCGAAGCGGTCGGCGCGCAGGATACCGGCCGGCTCACCAAGATACCCGGCATCGGCAAGAAAACCGCGGAGCGCCTGCTGCTGGAGCTGCGCGACAAGCTCGATGCGTTGTCGGTTGCCGCCAGCGCGGGCGGGAAGGGCGGCGAGCCGTCGGGCGACATCACCAATGCGCTGCTGGCGCTCGGCTATAATGACCGCGAGGCCAGTTGGGCGGTGAAGCAGCTGCCCGCGGGGCTCAACGTGTCGGACGGCATACGCCAGGCCTTACGCCTTCTGTCGAAGCAGTGAGGAGTAACGAGTGTCGAGGAATGAGTGTCGAGGGGACGAGATCGTAAGCGAGCGTGATCACGCCAGGCCTTTTCACCCGGCACCCGACACCCGGCACTCGACACGCATCACGGGTTTTCGATGATCGAAACCGATCGCCTCATCTCCACCGTGCCCGCCACGCCGCAGGAAGAGGCGCTCGAGCGCACGCTGCGCCCCCGGGTTCTCGACGAGTACGTGGGCCAGGAGAAGATCCGCGGCCAGCTCACCATCTTCATCGAGGCCGCGCGCAAGCGCAGCGAAGCGCTCGACCACGTGCTCCTGTTCGGCCCGCCGGGGCTCGGCAAGACCACGCTCGCGCACATCATCGCGCGCGAGATGGGCGTGAGCCTGCGGCACACCTCGGGCCCGGTGCTGGAGCGCCCCGGCGACCTGGCCGCGATCCTCACCAACCTCGAGCCGAACGATGTCCTGTTCATCGACGAAATTCACCGCCTCTCGCCGGTGGTGGAGGAGATCCTCTATCCCGCGCTCGAGGACTTCCAGATCGACATCATGATCGGCGAGGGGCCGGCGGCGCGCTCCGTGAAGCTCGATCTGCCGCCATTCACCCTCATCGGCGCGACCACGCGCGCCGGCATGCTGACCAACCCGCTGCGCGACCGCTTCGGCATCGTCTCGCGGCTCGAGTTCTACACGCAGGAAGAGCTCGCCCGCATCGTGCAGCGCTCGGCGCGGCTCCTCGAGATCGAGACCGCGGCCGAGGGCGCGCGCGAGATCGCGGGCCGCTCGCGCGGCACGCCGCGCATCGCCAACCGGCTGCTGCGGCGCGTGCGCGATTACGCCGAAGTGCGGGCGAAGGGCGAGGTCACGCGCGAAGTGGCGGACGCCGCGCTGAAGATGCTCGACGTGGACGCGGTCGGGTTGGACGTCATGGACCGGAAGCTGCTGCTGGCCGTGATCGAGAAATTCGCCGGCGGGCCGGTCGGCATCGAGAACCTCGCCGCGGCGATCGGCGAGGAGCGCGACACTATCGAGGACGTGCTCGAGCCCTATCTCATCCAGCAGGGCTACCTGCAGCGCACGCTGCGCGGCCGCGTCGCCACCGTTGCCGCCTACCGCCACTTCGGCCTCGCCCAGCCCGCCCGCGCCGGCACGACGGACCTTTGGGAAGACAAAGGCTAGTTCCGAGTTCCGTGTTCAAGGTTCCGAGTTGAGATCGCGCGCGAAGGGTATTGAACCCGGAACCCGGAACCCGGAACCTGGAACCCGGAACATTGAACATGGAACCTGGAACATTCAGTTGGCCGGTACGGGTTTATTACGAGGACACCGACAGCGGCGGGGTGGTGTATTACGCGAACTACCTGCGCTTCCTCGAGCGGGCGCGCACCGAGTGGCTGCGCGCGCTGGGCTTTGAACTGACGGCGCTCTCGGCGGTCCATGGGATCGCGTTCGTGGTGCGCTCGATCTCGCTCGACTACCTGAAGCCCGCGCGGTTCAACGACGAGCTCGAGGTCACTGTCGAACCCGTCGAGTCCGGCGCGAGCCGCATCGAGCTCGCGCAGCGCATCCGGCGCGGCGGGGATGAGCTGGTGACTGCGCGGGTGGAGCTCGCCTGCGTCAACACGGCCACGTTCAAGCCCGTTAGAATACCCAGCAGCCTGCTGGAGGCGATGCGCCAGCAGGCTGCTGAAGGCAAAACCGCCTAAGGATTTCGATTGAGTTTCAGCCTGAAGAGCTAGCTGGCCCGATGCGGGGAGCGGGCTTTTATGGATGCATATGATTTTCGCGGTTATTTTTTGAGGCGGTTTTGCTACAGGAGTTTGTCGGCGCAAGTCCGGCAAACTCCTCGGTCATCGCCAAAATAGGGAACAAAAAGTGAATCCCACCGTAACCCATGACATGTCGGTGCTCTCCCTCGTCACCGGCGCGAGCGTGCTGGTGCAGATCGTCATGCTGGCGCTGCTGCTCGCCTCGCTCTTTTCCTGGTACTACATCTTTCTCAAGGTCTTTACCTACAGCCGCGCCACCCGCCTCGCGGACCGCTTCGAGAAGGCGTTCTGGAGCGGGGCCGATCTGAACGAGCTCTACCAGCGCGCGGTCAACGCGCGCGACGCCGCGGGCGGCCAGGAGCGCATCTTCGAGTCCGGCTTCCAGGAATTCACCAAGCTGAGGAAGCAGCCCGGCATGGACATCCGCGCGGTGCTGGACGGCACCCGGCGCGCGATGCGGGCGACCTACCAGCGCGAGATGGAGAGCCTCGAGTCCTACCTCTCCTTTCTCGCCTCGGTGGGGTCGGTCAGCCCCTACGTCGGGCTGTTCGGCACCGTGTGGGGGATCATGAATTCGTTCCGCGGGCTCGCCAACATGTCGCAGGCGACGCTCGGCGCGGTCGCGCCCGGCATCGCGGAGGCGCTGATCGCGACCGCCATGGGTCTCTTCGCGGCGATCCCGGCGGTGGTGGCCTACAACCGCTTCGCCGGCGACGTCAACCGGCTCGCCACCCGCTTCGACAACTTCATGGAGGAGTTTTCCAACATCCTCCAGCGGCAGGCCAAGTGACGATGAAGCGTGACTCGTTTCTCGTTCCTGGTGCCCGAATGACCAGGTTGGAGGCGCTCCGGCGGGGAATCGACCCACGAGCAACGAGCAACGAGCAACGAGCAACGAGTAACGAGCAACGATGCTGATCGAAAAACGCAGCGGCCGCCGCCTCATGAACCAGATCAACGTCGTGCCCTACATCGACGTGATGCTGGTGCTGCTGGTGATCTTCATGGTCACCGCGCCGCTCATCAACCCCGGCCAGATCGAGCTGCCCACGGTCGGCAAGACTTCCGACCCCCCGCAGCTGCCGATGGAAGTCTCGATCAGCGCCGAGGGCGCGCTGACGCTGCGCGACCGCGCCAGCTCGATGGACGAGCGCAAGATCTCGCGCAACGAACTCGTCGCGGCGATTCGCAAGAAGCAGAAGCAGAACCCCGACCAGGCGGTGGTGATTTCGGCGGACAAGAACGTGCGCTACGAGGCGGTGCTGGAAGTCATGGACATGCTGCAGCAGAACCAGGTGCGCAAGGTCGGGCTGCTGGCCAAGCCGCGCGGGGGCTGATGCATGTACGCGCGCGCGTACGAGACCGCCAACGACAAAGCGATTTCCGGCGCGGCTGCGCTGGTGATACACGGGCTGTTCTTCGCGCTGCTGGTGTTCAGCGTCACCTGGCAGAAGCGGGAGTCCGTCACGATGGTGGCGGAGCTGTGGAGCAACCTGCCCTCGCCCAGGGCCGAGGTCCCGCCGCCGCCGCCGAAAGTCGAGCCCGCGCCGCCCCCGCCCAAGGTCGAGGTGAAGCCGGCGCCGAAGGCCGAGCCCCCGCCGCAGCCCAAGGCCGATATCAACCTGCGCGACAAGAAGGAGAAAGAACTCAAGGCGAGGGAGAAGGCGCTCGCCGAGAAGAAGAAGCGCGAGGAACTGCAGGCTAAAGAGCAGGCCGATGCCAGGCGCAAGGCCGAGCAAGCCGAGGCGCACAAGAAGCTGGCCCAGGAGCAGCTCGCTGCGGCTCAGGCCGCGGCACAGGCCGCGGCACAGGCGAAGGCTCAGGCAGCGGCGCAGGCGCGGGAAATAGACAAGTACAAGCAGGCCATCGCCGCGAAGATCAAGCGCTTCATCGTCGAGCCGCCCAACATTCAGGGCAATCCGGTCGGCGAGCTTGACATCATCATGCTGCCGAGCGGCGAGGTGCTCGACGTAAGGACCAGGAAGCCTAGTGGGCAGACGGCCTGGGACAATGCGTGCGAACGCGCGATTCGCAGGGCGCAGCCGCTACCGCTGCCGTCCGACCCGGCGCTTATGAAGGACTTCCGGGAACTTGGCCACGTATGTCGTTACAAAGACTAGGGCTAGGGCGCATTGCGGAAACGTGACGTGTATGTCGCTTGCCGGCGACATACGCAGCGCCTACAGCAGGACCAACTGGATATAATTGCTACACATGCAAATCCGTGGGCTGCGTCGTTACTTCTGCTTTTTAGTTCTACTGGCCTCGGTCGCTCTGCCGCACGTCGTGCACGGTGCGGTCACCATCGAGACCATCGGCTTTGGCGCGAACCAGTTTCCCATCGCCATCGTGCCGTTCCGCGCCGAAGCGGGGCTGGCCCAGCCGATTGCGCCGGTGATTGCCGCCGATCTTGCCCGCAGCGGGGTATTCAAGCTGGTCGATGCCGGCGGCTTGAACCCCCCGCCGCACGAGCCGCAGGACATGAATTACGGCGCCTGGCGCGCGCGCGGCGCGGACGCCGTGGTGATCGGCACCGTCGCGGCGCTGCCCGACGGCCGCTACGACATCCGCTTCCGGCTGATGGATGTGGCGAAGCAGGCTCAACTCGCCGGCTTTGCCTATACGGCCTCCGCCTCCCAGTTGCGCCACACCGCGCACCGGATCGCCGACGCCATCTACGAGAAACTGACCGGCGACCGGGGCGTCTTCAGCACCCGCATCACCTACATAGTGAAGCAGCGCAACCGCTACGAGCTGCAGGTGGCGGATGCCGACGGTTACGGCGCTCAGACGGTGCTCGCGTCCAACGAACCCATCATCTCGCCGTCGTGGTCGCCGGACGCCAACCAGATCGCGTACGTGTCGTTCGAGCAGAAGAAACCGGTGATCTACGTGCAGTCGCTCACCACCGGCAGCCGCCGGATGCTGGCGAATTTCTGGGGCAGCAACAGCGCGCCCGCCTGGTCGCCCGACGGCAGGCGGCTCGCCGTGGTGCTCTCCAAGGATGGCGGCTCGCAGATCTATCTCATCAACGCCGACGGCAGCGGTGTCACGCGGCTCACCCAGAGCTCGGCGATCGACACCGAGCCCAATTTCTCGCCGGACGGGGAGTTGCTGCTTTTCACATCGGACCGCGGCGGCACCCCGCAGATCTACGGCATGTCGACTCGGGGCGGCGAAGCCCGGCGGCTCACTTTCGAGGGCACCTACAACGTGTCTCCGCGCTTCAACCCCGACGGCAAGAGCTTCACGTTCATACAGAGGAACGGCAGCCGCTTCAACGTCGCGGTGCAGGACATGGCGACGCGTCAGGTGCAGGTGCTGACCGACGGCGCGATGGACGAGTCGCCGAGC
>CAZFRR010000273.1:0-4576 GCA_964521405.1 uncultured Streptomycetaceae bacterium
ATCAACAACATGTCGGGAGACTCGATCTCGACGAACAACGCGGAGGGGCCGAACAATCTTGTCTCTGAGGCCGCGATGTGGCTGCGCGGGCTGGGGCCGTACACCTACGGCGCCAACAGTACCGGCAAGGTGGACGGCAACGGCGACGGCCTGCTGGGCGATGGCCCCAACGGCAATTTCGAGTTCAACACCAAGACCGGGGCGTTCACCAGTGACGCCAACGGCTCGGCGTCGGGCACGAATCTCACCCAACTCCTTGACGCCTGGCAGTGGAACGTCGATGTCGACGGTACCGACGCCAACGTCCAGGCGGGTGGCATGGACCTGATGAACGGCTTGAAGGCGTTCAACGACGGCCACCTTGTCGTAGACCCGCAAGGCAGCCATGTGGGGTGGTACGACGGCACCGACGTCGTCGATTCTCAGTTCAACACCCCGGACGCCTTCTGGGGCGTGCTGCAGGATCATGCGATTCTCTGACGACGGCGCGCTCAACGATGTGCTCTACGCCTGGGACGGCGACAGGATGATCAGAGGGGATTAAAGAGCGTTAACCGACCGCGGTCGACGCTTGGCTGAACAGAACGGGGTGGGCGCAATGCCCTCCCCGTTTTCTTTAATGGGGACAGACCACCATTTCCGGCAGATGAAATCAGCCGGACGGAGTCCCAATCTGCAATAAACCTGATTTTCCCTTCCTTGGTCGCCCCGGCGCGCCGCGCTGCACCCGCCGGTCGAGCATCTCCGCGATTTGCGCCTTGAAGCGCTCGTTGCCGAGCGCGAATCCGCCGTTCGCGGTCGAGCGAATTTCTTCCACCTGTGCGGGATCCAGCTCGGAGCGAAACAGTTCCTGATACGCCGAGGCCCGCTCGCACTCGTGTTGGCCCAGCGCGAGGTATTCAGCGTGCGGCGTCAGAAGCCGTGAGGCGGCGAGCCCGGCATTCACTCGATAGCTGGACCATGGGTAGTCCCGGGGATGGGAAACCATGCTGGCGCGCACCGGGTTGAGCTCGATGTAGCAGTGACACCGAAGGAAATATCCGCGCTCCTGCACGATGCTCGAACGAAACCTGCCCTCCCATAGCGTGCCGCTGCGCCGGTAGGAACGGTTCACATACTGCACATAGCGTTGCCCGAGGTGCTTCATCAGGAGCGAGGGACCGTCCGGCAGGGCGGGGGTCAGCAGCAGGTGCACGTGATTGGTCATCAGGACGTAGGCGTGGACTGCGCAGTGGAATTCCTGCGCCATTTCCCCGAGATGATGCAAATAGAGCGCGTAGTCCTCGTCCGCGAAGAAGCACGCAGTGCGGTTATTGCCCCGCTGGATGATGTGCAGGGGCAGGCCAGCCAGTCTTAGGCGCGCGCGGCGGGGCATGGTGAGGTAGCATTGGTTATCGTATTACCGGATATCAACGTGCCATCCATGGTTTCAGCAGACAGCGCGACCGAAAAAACGTGGTCTGTCCCCGGTTTCCGCCGGTTTCCGCTTCGGTTGAGTGCGGCCGTCAGGCGGTATATACTTCATGTATCTACCTCATAGGAGGGATCGATGAAGACGGCCAAGATATTCAAACACGGCAACAGCCAGGCGGTGCGGCTGCCCAAGGAATTCCGCTTCCATGATGAGGAAGTGTTCGTCAAGCGCTCGGGCGCGGGAGTGCTGCTGCTTCCGAAAAAGATCACGTACGAGCAGATCATGGCGGTTGTCAGCCAGTTCAAGGGAAAATTCGAGCGCCGCCAGCCGAAAGACCAGAAACGGAAGTGGCGATGACCTGGATGCTCGATACCGACATCCTCATCTACTTCACGAACCACGAGCCGGGTTCCGAGCGGATTGCGCGGCGAATGTCAGGGCGCTCGCCCGGCGAAGTGCGAATATCGGCGATCGTGCTTGCCGAACTGAGGTTCGGGATCGAGAAGGGGGAGTTCCGGGCGGAGAACAAGGCGGCGCTCGACGGCCTGCTCGAATTCTTTCAGGTTGACGACTTTCCAGCCGGGGCGGCCCGGGATTTCGCGGAAATCAAGGTCGCTCTGCTGTCCGCCGGCAGACCCATCGGGCCGTACGACCTTCTGATTGCCGCGCACGCCCGGCATATCGGGGCCGTGCTCGTTACCAACAACGAACGTGAATTTCGGCGGGTGCCTCGCCTCGCGGTGCAGAACTGGCTCAAGCCGTGATTCTGGTTCCGCCTGAATTTGCGACACCCGCGGCAGCGAGATCCCGGCGCGCTTCGGCGCCTCGACCAGCGGCAGATTCGCCGCCGCTGTAGATAAGGCAAGCCAACGCTGGGTGAACCAGACGGGATGGGCGCAATGCCCTCCCCGTTTTCTTTTCGAGGATCGCGAGCCCTACAGGCGGGTCTACGAACCCGTGCACTGCGCACCGTTCATCTGCGGCTCCAAAAGACAGTGACGGGTTACGAAAGGCACTTGGCTCGCTGATCCGCGGATACTTTCCTTGCTAAGCCGTGGAGGGCTATACTTCCCCTCAGCAAACCGAGGTCGCCATGGACTGGAAAAAGCACATCACCGTCGACCCCAACGTGTGCCACGGAAAAGCCTGTATCCGCGGCACTCGCGTGATGGTCTCGGTCATCCTCGACAACCTTGCCGCCGGCCAGAAACCAGAGGACATCCTCAAGGAGTATCCGTCCTTGAACCTCGAAGCAATCCAGGCCGCCATCGCCTACGCCGCCGACCTCGCCCGCGAACGGTTTGTGCCGCTTTCGGCATAGCCGATGAAATTCAAGCTCGACGAGAACCTGCCCGCGGGCGCGGCAAGGGTTCTCGCGGACGCCGGACACGACGTCTCCACGGCGTTGCAGGAAAGGCTTGGCGGAAAGCCTGACTCGAGAATCGCTGAAGCCTGCAAGCTCGAACAGCGCGCCCTGATCACGCTCGATAACGACTTCGGAAATATTCAGGCGTACCCGCCGGCCGAGTACTCCGGCCTCGTGGTCCTGCGACTTGCGCAGCAGGATAAGCCGAACATTCTCAACGTGCTCACGCGCCTTATTGAAAGGTTCGAGCATGAGCCCCTTTCCGGACGGTTATGGGTGGTCGAGGCACACCGTGTCCGGATCCGACCCGGAGATGATTGACCAGTAGTTGTTGCTTTTCTCGGCGTGATTGGTAGTTCAGCTATTGAATATATCGGCGTGTATCGGCGTCCCCTTCGACACGCTCAGGACAGGCATCGGCGACTAAATTGGTTTAATTCTTGACTACAGTTCGAGGCGGGCGCCGGCTCGGGGGAGAAAACCGGGGGCAGCGATGCCCGGCGGTTTTTTTGTGCCATAGCGGTTTTCTTTTGCAACGTGCCGCGGATGCGGCGACGCTTGCCGCAATGCCCGCAAGATGCCGGGCCTACGGCGACTGGTCCGGCCTGCATGGAAGCCGCCTCGTGAACGGCGGTGAACCCCGTTAGAGGCCCAGCCTCTAACGGGGTGGACGCCCGACGTTAGTTCAGTTAAACTAACTCCACTGCACGAGGTCGAAATGGACACCGTAAATATCCACGAGGCGAAGACTCACCTGTCGCGGTTGGTCGAGGAAGTGGCGGCAGGCGTGGAAATCGTGATCGCGAAGAATGGCGTGCCGCGCGCTAAGCTCGTGCCCCTTGGCAGCGTCCGTCCGCTCAAGTTTGGCGTGCTGAAGGGAAAGATCCGTTATCCGCACGACTTCGACGCGCCGCTGCCGGGCGAGGTTCTCGCGCTGTTTGAGGGCCGGCGCCGGAAATGAGGCTGCTCCTCGATACGCACATTTTTCTCTGGACGCTCGACGATTCGCCCAGACTCTCGCGGCAGGCGCGGGAGATCATGACTGCGCCCGGTACCGAGTGCTTCGTTTCGGCGGTGAGTTTCTGGGAGATTGCGATCAAGGCGAGCCTGCGCCGGAGGGAGTTCCGCGTTGATGCCGGCAGACTTTTGGCGGGCGCCCGAGCCGCCGGGTTGAAACTTCTGGCCTTTCAGCCCGAGCATGCGGTGCGAGTTGCGCGGCTTCCCGCGCACCACTCTGACCCATTCGACCGGGCGCTTGTCGCGCAGGCACTCTCCGAGCCGCTGACCCTGCTCACCCAGGACGCGGCACTCGCGCCCTACGGCAGGAACGTAAGCGTGGTTTAAGGACCAAATGGGGACAGACCACCATTTCCCACCAATTTTCTCTGCTACCAGATGCGCTTTACGCCGTACTTGCGGAAAACCGAGTCTGCCGTGACGAGCGGCAGTTTCTCCTCAAGGGCCTGCGCAATCAGCAGGCGGTCAAAGGGGTCGCCGTGATGCGCACCGAGCGTTTCAACGCGCCCCACATGCGCCATCCGGATGTCCAGTATCTGGAAATTGTTGGCCGCGACATGTTCGACAACGTAGCGCTGCACGGGGAGGGCAAGTTTCAGCTTGCCCAGGCCGGCCTTGATCGCCAACTCCCATACACTGACGAGGCTTAGCAGACACTCGTTTTTCCGATCGGCAAGCACTGCATGGGCTTTTGCCGGCAGAGCCCGATCCCCTTCCACCCACCACAGAAAGACGTGCGTGTCGACAATGACGCGCATCAGACGTAATCCTTGAAACCT
>CAZFRR010000274.1:0-27426 GCA_964521405.1 uncultured Streptomycetaceae bacterium
GTCGGGCGGTGATTTCGCCGCGGCCGCCGCGCCGATGCTGCCGGCGACTCCCACGCGGTTGTCCATGATGACGGGCTGCTTCCACGCTTCGGACAGCTTCTGCCCCAGCGCGCGCCCGATGATGTCGGAGGTGCCGCCCGGCGCGAATGGCACGACCATGCGGATGGGTTTGGTTGGGAACTCCTGGGCGGGGGCTGCCACGGGCAAGAGCGCGAGGGCCAGCGTAATGCCGGCTGACAGGATTCTCATAAGGGCTCTCCTCATTGTTGAGTAGGAAAAGGGGCGGTGGGCCACCAGGTTATTCTGCGAACCAGTTTGAACGATGCCGCGAGTGAAGGCAAGCCTTCATCCTTCCCGCTGCAATATTCGTCACTCGGTGACGAAATATTGCAGCGGCAGCCGGTGCAGGCATTCCACCCCGTCCCGCGTGATGCGCGCGAGGTTGCCGAGCTGGACGCCGGCGCGCTCGTCGGGGGTGACCACGTTGGGCTGCACCACCACGCACATGTTTTCCTCGAAGCGGAACGGCGGCCTGGGTATGCCGCGTTTCGCCTGGCGCGTGCCGATGCTGGGCGGGAGCAGCCCGATGCCAAAGCCGTGGAGAAATGCATCGTTAATGGTGAACCCGCGCTCCGCGATCACCTCGGCCGCGTCGAGCACGTCCTCGCTGGTCGCGCCGGGCTTGAGACAGGCCATGCAGCGCTGGTAGGCCTCCAGCGCGGTGTCCCAGAGCCGCCGGTAAAGTTCGGAGGGTTGCGCCTGGAGAAAGACCGGCCGGTGCGCCTGGCCCGAGTAGCCCCAGTAGCTCACGCTGATCTCGGTGTTGATCACGTCCCCCGCTTGCAGCACGCGATGCGAGAGATTCTGCCGCGGCACGCACACGCTGCCGCCCTCCTGCGGGCCGGATGACAGGTAATAAAGATGGGGCAGGCCGCCGCGGGCGAGCCCGGCCGACTCGACGAGGGCGCCGAGCTCGTACTCGCGCATTCCCGGTTTCGCGTTTGCGATCAAATTGTCGAGTGCGGCGTCGGTCAGCGCGGCGCCTTTGCGCAGCCACTCGATTTCCTCGGCGCTTTTCACGAGCCTCAGGCGCTGGAATGACGCGCTGACGTCCTTCAGCTCGCAGCCGGCGAGCTCGCGTTGCCAGGCGAGATAGCTCTGCACCGGCACCTCGCCGGCGTAGCCGATCGTTCCCTTGCGTATGCCCGCATCGGTGAGATGGCGCGCCACCGTGACCGCGGAACTCAGACCGCCACTCTCGACCCGGATGCTTGATGCTTCGCGCGCGTTGGGGACGTGGTTGTGGGACTGCACGAACAACACCGGCTCTCCCGTTTTCGTCATCGCCAGGTAGTTATTGCGATTGCCGAGGAAGCCGGACAGGTAGTGGATGTCCGCGTGGTTGTGGCGGGCGATGCCGGAATTGCCGTAGACCACCAGCGCGTCAATGCCTTCGGCGGCCATCAGCGCGCGGGCAGCCTGGTGCCGGCGGGCAAACTCGGCTTCGGAAAAGCGGGGGTAGAGATCAGTGTCCATACTGGATTGCGCCGGAGGATATTACTCCCTCCTCATACAGTCCCCTGCGGGGCCTGGTGACTTTCTTTGCTCGCCCCCAAAGAAAGTCACCAAAGAAAGGGGATCCCGTTCGCCGCCGAAAACCGGGACAGACCTGATGTTTGGGGCTGTCCCGGATTTTCGCGGATTTTCGAGGGGCAGGCCTTTAGTTTGTAGCCCACCCGCGGATCAAGAGCGATTACTTTGTAGTCAACTGGTCACGAGTCCCGACCGGGCTTCCAGAGGCGGACCAGACGCGAGCGGCGGATCCTGGTGTCGCGTGTCGCGAGCGGCAGGACGTGCGCCCTGGCTGTTGCGACGATCAGCCGGTCCGCGGGATCGCCATGAAAAGAGTCCGGCAGCGAATCGAGGGCGAGCACGGCTTCCACGTCGAGCGGGATCACCGAGACGATCTGGTTGTCCGCCGCGCGCGCGAGCCAGTCGGAGAAGGGCAGCGGCAGCTCCAGGCGTCGTTTACTGTGCAGCATCTGCACTTCCCACAGGCTGATCGCCGCGATGCAGATCTCGTGTCGCCCGGCGGCGGCATCAAGCGCGCCGCGCTCCGCGCGCGTCAGGGGAGAACCGGGCGTCAGCCACCACACCCAGATATGGGTGTCGAGCAGGACATTCAACGCAACGCCTCGAAGTCCTCGTCGTGCAGCACGGACTCGCCCGGCGCGGCAAGCAGGCGGCCGCCCAGCGCGCGCAACTGCTCCCACGGCTTCATGCCCGCGCCCATCTGGGTGGCTGGCGGGGGCTGAAGGCGCGCGACGACCCGGCCGCGGCGCGTGATGGCGACGGGGCGGCCGCTCTTCTCGACGCGGCGGATGATCTCCAGGCAGCGGTGCTTGAACTCGGTGACCGAAATGTCCATTTAAACATTATAAATGGCCATTTTGATCCATGCAAGAGTGGAAGGCAGAAGGCAGAAGGAGGGGAGTTGAATCACGACTCACGAATCACGAATCACGCCTTTCAGGCGTAGCCGCCAGTAACGGCAATCTCCCTCATCACCGCCTCGGGCGTGTGATGCCGCTTCGCTTCCGGAGTATTGCTGCCTTGCAGCCAGGCGCCGAGTTCGCGGCCGCGGGCGACGACGCTGGCGTTAAAACGCAGCCGCCGCGATTCGTAGCGCACGAGGGCAGCCGCAATGTTGGCGGTGCCCTCGCCCAGGCAATCGGCGAGCGCCATGGCATCGCCCGCGCCCTTGGTGACGCCCATCCCCACGTGCGGTCGCGCGACGAAGGCGGCGTCGCCCAGGAGCGCGACCCGGCCGAACGCCATGTGCGGGGACTCGACGTCGAAGATGGGCTGGAAAAAGGGATGCCGCGCGTGGCGCACGACCTCGGCGATTTGCGGCGCCAGCAGTTCGTCCGCCGCGCAGCGCATTTCATCCACTACCTCGGGCCGGATGAGTGGCGGGGGAATCGAGGCCCCGTAACGCTTGCCGTTACTGTCGGTGCACAGCCGCGGCAGCTCTTTCGACTTGTTGGCTGGACGGTACCAGACGAAATTCAAGCAGCGGCTGCCGGGACGCGTCGAATGGGTGAAACCCGCCACCGGGTAGCACAGCATCATCTCACGCGCCGGCAGGCAGAAGGCGAGCTTGTCGGAGAGAACGCTGTGCGCGGCCGGCGAGATGTCGTTCTCGTCGGCGAGCCCGCGCCAGCCGACGTAACCGGCGTAGAGCTGTTTCGCCTCGGGGGCGAGCTGCGCGCGCACGGACGAGCGCAGTCCGTCGGCGCCGATCAGGAGGTCGCCGCGCGCCGCGCTGCCGTTGGCGAAGCAGGCGGTTACGCCGTTCGCGTCCTGGGCGAGGCTCTCGAGCGAATGCCCGAAGCGATAGCAATCAGCGGGGAACGCGGCCTTCAAGAGCTCGTAGAGGCGCCCCCAGCTGGTGAAAACCTGCTGCGACTCGAGCGTGGCGATCAAGGCGCCGCTGCGGTCGAAGGTGCCGCGCAGCGGTATGTCCACTCCGTAGCTGTCGTCGAGCGGCACGCCGATCGCTGCCAGCGCCTGAAACAGCTCCGGGTGGGAGATGATGCCGGCGCCGCGGCCGGCCAGCTCCTTGCTGGCCTGCTCGAACACCTCGACCTCCCACCCGGCCCGCGCCAGCAGGTTCGCGCAAAGGAGACCACCCAGGGATCCACCAATCACTAATGCACGCATAGGCGGCGCGGGCTAAGGATGAAGGATGAACGTGGAAGGATGACCTGCGCGCTTTGCGCGCCAAAGCAGGTCCCGACCTTTCGTTGCCTTCGGTCGGAAGTCCGCAGGACGCTTGTCTTGCCGGTCTGCCGACCGGACGCCAGTGAAAGGGAGGATCATGTAATACACGCGAAGCGGGGGATCATCCTTCCACGTTCATCCTTCATCCTTCGAGCGGCGGGCAGCAGTCACTTCGCAGCTGCTTCCGCCGCGGGGTAGTTGAGCTCGATGGTGACGCTGCTCGGGTCCTCGAAGAAGACCTGGTGCAGGCCGAGCGAGGGCACGGTGCGCTCGCGGTGGGCGATGTTGAGGCGCTTTAACCGCTGGCGCATGTCGGCGAGCCCGGTGGCCGCGAATGCCATGTGGTCCACTGTTCCGGTGCCGTTCAACGTGGAGAGGTCGCGGTCGCCGAGGTATTCCTTGAGGCCCTCCGGGTTCTTGAGGTCCACGCCGATGATATGGACGACGCCGTACGATTCCGGGTAGCGCGCGCCGTTGTAGAGCCACAGCCCCGGGAAATCGAATGGCGGGCGGAACCCGACCTCGAAGTCCATCACCTCGGTGTAGAAACGGCGCGAGGCCTCGATGTCGAGCGTGCGGATCGAGTAGTGGTCGAGTCTGCCTATTGGCATTTTTTGCTCCGCAAAAAATGAGTGACGATTGCAGGTGACGAATTATGGTGACGAAAGGCAGTAACGGGCTACGTCACCCTTATCTCGTCACCATTATCTCATCACTTCTCGGGCCTATAGGCCCATATAGAGCTTGTGTATGAGCTCGTTCCCCGCGAGCTCGCCGCGCGAGTTGCCCTCGTACTCGATGCGGCCGTGGACGATGACGTAGCCGCGGTCGGCGATGCGGATCGCCTGGTTGAAGTTCTGCTCGGCCATCAGCACCGTCAGGCGGTAGCGCGCCTTCAGCTCCTGGATCTTGTCTATGGTATTGATCACCAGTATCGGCGCGAGCCCCACCGAGGGCTCGTCGATCAGCAGGATCCTGGGCGCGGTCATGAGCGCGCGGGCGAGCGCCAGCATCTGCTGCTCGCCGCCGCTCATGCTGCCGGCAAGCTGGTTGCGGCGCTCGGCCAGCCGCGGAAAAGCCTCGAAGCAGAATGCCAGGTTGTCAGAGATGCGCGCCCGCGCGGCGGGTCGGTAGGCGCCGAGCAGCAGGTTCTCCTCGACGGTCAGGCGCGGGAAGAGCCGCCTGCCTTCCGGCACCAGCGCGATCCCCAGGTCCACGATTTCCTCGGTCGCTCTTCCGGTGAGGTCATGCTCGACGCCGTCTATGGTCGCCGTGATCCGGCCCGAACTCGGCGGCGCGATGCCCATGATGCACTTCATGAGCGTGCTCTTGCCGTTGCCGTTGGTGCCGAGCAGCGCCACGGTCTCGCCGTCGTTGACGTTGAGCGAGATGCGCTCGAGCACCTGCACCGCGCCGTAGCCGGCGCACAGGTTCTCCACTCGTATGCTGGCGCTCTTCATCAGCTACGACGATCCGTGATGCGCGATGCGAGATGCGAGATGGACCCCCATCCTGTATCCCGCATCCCGTATCTCGTATCCCGCATCCCGTATCCCGTATCTCGCACCCCGTATCTCGTATCCCGCATCTCGTTACTCACCGAGGTAAGCCTTGATGACATCCACATTGGCGACGACCGATTGCGGGTCGCTGTCGGCGATCTTGCGGCCGGCCACCAGCACGGCGACGCGGTCGGAGAACTTCATCACGGCGCGCATGACGTGCTCGATCATGATCACCGCGACGCCCTGGTCCCTCAACTGAAAGAGGAGGGCGATGATGTCGTCCACTTCCGAAGCGGACAGCCCCGCCATCGCTTCGTCCGAGATCAGCAGCTTTGGCTTGGCGGCCATGGCACGCGCCAACTCCAGCTTTCTCATGTCCACCTGCGTGAGCCCGCCCGACCGGGCGTGAGCCTTGTCGGCGAGACCCACCTGCCGCAGGATGCGCATCGCCTCTCCGTCGAGCAGGCTTCCGGCAAGCTTCTAGTGCCGCCTCGCCGCATACAGCAGCGGGATGCACAGGTTGTCGAGCACCGACATGCTGACGAAGGGCTTGGGGATCTGGAAGCTGCGGGCGAGCCCCATGCGGGTGCGGCGGTGCGCGGGCTGCGCGCAGATGTCGCGCCCTTCGAAACGAATGGCGCCCTCGTCGTTCCGCAGCGCGCCGCAGATGCAGTTCACCAGCGTGCTCTTGCCCGACCCGTTGGGCCCGATCAGCCCGAGCCGCTCGCCCGGCCGCACCACGAGATCCACGCCATCGAGCGCCGTGAAGCCCCCGAACCGCTTCGTCACGCCTTTTACTTCAAGTAGTGCTTCACTCATAACTCATCACTCAGCACTCAGCACTAGGCGTGGTGTCAGCGGCGCTGCCGCTGACGCCACGCCTCGACCCACCCCATGATGCCGTTCGGCGCGACCGTCACGAACACGACCAGCAGCACGCCGACGATGAGGAGATTCCACGCCGAGGAGATCGTGACCTGGACCAGTTGTTGCACCGTGCCAAGCAGCACCGCACCGATGAGGGGCCCCATCCAGCTCATCATCCCGCCGATCAGCGGCATGGCGATGCTGTTCACCGCGTAGGACAGGCTGAACGCGGAGGAGGGCTCGATGTAGGAGAGGTAATAGGGAAACGTCGTGCCGGCCATCCCCATCAGCGCGCCGCTGATTGTTGCCGAGAGGATCTTCAGCCGCAGCGTCGGCACGCCGGCCGCCTCGGCGGCCAGCTCGTCATCGCGTATGGCGGCGAGCCCGCGCCCGATGGTGGAAGTCTCGATCGCTCGCGCCACCACCAGGGCGGCTGCGGCCATCAGCACCTTCACGGCAAACAGCAGGTGGATGTAGCGCGGCAGGCCGAAGGGGGTCACCTCGGGCTGCAGGACGTAGGCGCCTCGCGCGCCGCCGACGAAAGTCCAGTTGACGACGCAGACGTAGAGCATGACCGCGAGCGCGAGCGAGGCGATCGCGAAGAACACGCCGCGCAGCCGCAGCGTGAGGGCGCCGAGCCCCAGGCCCGCGAGCCCCGCGGCAACAATGCCCGCGGGGACCGTGATGAGCAGCGGCGCCTTGAAGGCGTAGTAGAGCGCGACCGTGGTGTAGGCGCCGATGGCGAAAAACGCGGCCGAGCCGAAGTTCACGTAACCGGTGTAGCCGCCGAGGATGTTCCAGGCGGTGGCGAGGATCACGTACAGCAGCACCGTGTACGCGGCTGAGAAGAAGTACTCGTTGGTGATGAGCTGGCAGCCCGCCGCGATCGCGAGCGCGACGGTGAAGGCGACGATGGCGAAGACTCGATTGCTCATCTTCCGCCTCATTTTCCTATCCTCTTCCAAACAATCCGGAGGGCCGGAACGCGAGCGTGGCGAGCAAGAGGCCGAAGGAGACGGCCGGCGCCCACGACGGGCCGAAGAAGGTGGACGTGAACGTTTCGGCGAGCCCGAGCACAAACGCGCCGAGGAGCGTGCCGCCGATCGAGCCCATGCCTCCCAGCACGCAAACCGCGAACACGAGGCCGATGTATTCGCGCCCGATCGATGGCTGCACCGGCTGGATCACGATCAGGAACGCGCCCGCCACGCCCGCGGTGGCGATCGACAGCGCGAACGCCAGCTCCTTCACCCGGACCGGGTTGACCCCCATCAGCCGCAGCGCGAGCGGGTCCTGCGCCACCGCAAGCACGGCGCGCCCGAAGAAGGTGTGCTTGAAAAAGAGCTGCAGCCCCACGATCATCGTGACCGACACCAGGAACGGCACCACCAGGCGCAGGGGAAAGTCGAGCTCGCCCAGCCGCAGGGTGGTGTCGGCGTAAGCGGTCTGCACCGTGCGGTAGTCCACGCCGAAGACGAGAATCAGCGCGACTTCGGTGATGAACAGGATGCCGAAGAAGAATGCGAGGCCGCGCAGCGCTTCCTGCCCGCGCTTCTCGAAGCACAGGTAGTAGACGCGGTAGAGCGCCATGCCCAGCAGGAAGAACAGCGGCGAGAGCACGATTGAGACCACGATCGGGTCGATGCCGAGGTGGGTGTTGACGTAGTAGGCGATGTAGGAGCCGAGGATGATGAACGCCGGATGGGCGATGTTGACGACGTCCAGCATGCCGAAGGAGATCGAGACGCCGACGCTGACGGCGGCGTAGAAGCCGCCGAGCAGCAGCCCGGCGATGATCGCGTTGAACAGCAGCGACGTGGAGATTTCCATAACCCTGAAACGACACCGGCGGAGAAATCCGCCGGTGTCTTAAGCCGCTACTTCCGGTTTTCGTGAAAGGGCGCCTTGACGTCGCCGGTGCGAAACTCCTTCGGGAACAGCACCACGGCCTTGCCGGGCTGCTTGAACTGCTCGATGTCGTTGCCCACGATGCCCTGGTACTGCACCATCAGCACCCGCGGCGCGGCCCACTCGCCGTTCTGGGCGAAGCGGATCTTGCCGACGAAGGTCTCGAACTCCGACTTGTGAATGTAGGCGGCAAGTTTCTCCTGGTCGAGGCTGCCCACCTTGGCGATCGCCTGCTCGAGCACCTGCATCATCGCGTAGGCGTAGGGCGGCAGGTAGAAACCCAGCGGGTCCACGCCTTCCTTCGCCGCGCGCCCCTGGTACTTCGCGAGGAACAGCTGGAGGGACGGGAACTGCCGGTTGAGATCCGGCACGTAGAACTCGTAGTTGACCATGCCGTTTAACAGCGGTCCCAGCTGCGTCTTCAGCGCAGCGAACTGCGGGCCGACGAGGCCGCCGCCGAACATGCGCGTCTTCAGGCCCACCTCGTTCGCCGAGCGCACGATGCCGGCCGAATCGGGCGGGTAGGGTGCCGCGAAGATGAGATCCGGGCTGGTCGCCTGGATCGCGCGCAGGATCGGCGAGAAGTCCACCGTTTTTTCCGGGTAAGTCTTGTCGTAGACCACTTTCAGGCCGACCCGCTTGGCGTGGGCGCGCGCGCCTTCCAGCGCCATCGCCGAGTACTCGACATCCGCGCCCACCAGCGCGATGGTCGTGGGTTTCGGATTGAGCCCCATCGCCGCCTCGAAGAACCCCTGCGACCAGCCGAGCGCGGGCTCGGGGCCGGCGGGCATGATCTGGAAATAGCGGTCGTACTTGAACTTCGAATTGACGTTCAGCCCGAAGAGGCCCATGAAGGTGAGCTTCCTCTGCATCGCGATCGGCATCGCGGGGGCAATGACGTTGGTGCCGTAGCCCGATACGACGAGGTCCACCTTGTCCACGTCGAGCAGCTTGGTGTAGATGCCGGGCACGGTCGCGGCGCTGGTCTGGTCGTCATAGTAGGTAAACTCGACCCTGCGGCCGAGTATGCCGCCGCGCGCATTGACGTCCTCGCGCCAGATCTCCATCGACAGCAGCGCCGCCTTGCCGTTGCCGGCGAGCGGCCCGGTCAGGCTCATGCCGAAGCCGATCTTGAGCGGCGGTTGCTGCGCCAGCGCCAGTCCCGAGGCCGCGAGCAGCGCGATCCCGAGCAGTTTTGTCAGTAAGCCGATACCTTTCATGGGGGTCCTCTCCTGGTGATCAAGCATGTGCCGGCGCTTGGGCCGCCGGCTCGCTGGTTTTCTTGTTGTCTGGACTATTCTAATGGGTATTGCATCAGGTTTCGAAATTCACCCCGAAATCTTCCGGCACCTTGGGCCCCCACACGTAAAGCGAATCCTCGGGCGGGTAGTTCTTCGGCTGCCAGTCCATGTCCCCCGGAATGTAGTCGATATCGCAGAAATACTCGACCAGGCTGCCCCAGGGATCGCGGACGTAATGGAAGAAATTGGAGCCGATGACGTGGCGGCCGAAGCCCCAGCCGTTGCGGTAGCCCTTGCCGATCAAGCGGCAGGCGCCCAGCCCCAGCTCGTCGAGGTTGGCCACCTCGAAGCTCGCGTGGTGATAGCCGGGGCGGTCGCTCTTGATGAAGCCGAGGACGTGATGGTCGCTGCCGCCCGCGCCGCTGCGAAGAAAAGCCACGATATCCTGCGCGCGGTCCGAGAGCCGCATGCCTACGACACGCGTGTAGAAATCGACCTGCTGATCCAGGTTGGGCGTGAAGCGAAGGGTGTGGCCCAGCCGCCGCGGGTGCACCGGCGCATCGCGCGGCGGATGCCCGGCGACGCCGGAGCGGTTGAGATGGCCGGGATTGTTGATTTTCCATTCCGGCGCGGGCAGCCACGGCGCCGGCTCGGCCTCGCGCACGTTCACGAGGAGCCCGTCGGGATCGCGGAACCAGATGCCGTCTCCCGGCGTTTCCTGCGGCGCATCGAGGAGCGCGCAGCCGTTGCGTTCGAGGCGCTGCTTCAGCACGGCGATCTCGTCCGCGCGCGCGCCGAAGCAGATGTGATGCATCCGCTTCTTTTTCCCTTCCACGAGGATGACCTGGTCCTGGGCGCGCCCATGGCAACGCATGACGACGCGCTTGCCGTCCTCGCGGCCTTCCAGCCCGAAATCACTGTAGAACTGCTTGCCGACGGCGGGATCCGGAACCGCCAGGGCGATGTGCTGCAGGGAACGGACCGTCATCGGGGCGAGCTCAACGGAAGATGGGGAAGATTATAGAGCAGCGGGGGATAGGGATGACCTGGCGCTTCGCTGGAATGATGAATGCGGAATGATGAATGATGAATGATGACACGCGTTTCAGATTTTCCTGAGCGCCTTTAAAACGCGTTCGGGCGTGAACGGCTGGGCGGTGACGCGCGCATTGAAAGGGGCAAGCGCGTCGTTGATCGCGTTCATGACCGCCGCCGGGGCGCCCGCAGTGCCGGCCTCGCCCGCGCCTTTGGCCCCGAGCTCGGAAGTCTTCGTCGGCGTGGAGACATGCGCGACGACGATATCGGGCATCTCGCCTGCCATCGGCACCAGGTAATCGGCGAGGTTGCCGTTCAACAACTGCCCTTCGGGGCTGTAGAGGCAGTGCTCGAAGAGCGCCGCCCCGATGCCCTGCACGATGCCGCCGCGGACCTGCTCGTCCACCAGCATCGGGTTCAGCACCGTGCCGCAGTCCTCCACGCACCAGTGCTTCAGCAGCTTCACGAACCCGGTCTCCACGTCCACTTCGACGAGGGACGCCTGCATGCCGTTGGTGAAGGCGAAGCCGTAGCCGCGCGGCGTGTAGTGGCGCGTCACCATCAGCTCGGACTGAAAATCCATCGGCAGCGTGTCGGGGCGGAAATAGGCGATGCGCCCGAGCTCTGACAGCTCGAGGCGCGGCTCGCGGCTGGTCTTGCTCACGATCTCGTTGTCCGCGACATCGAGCTCCGACTTGTCGGTCTTCAGGATCGCCGCCGCCACGTCGAGGAGGTTCGAGCGCAGCACCTTGCCCGCCTGCAGCACCGCTTCTCCGCCGATGCCGGCGCCGCGCGAAGCCCAGGTGCCACCGCCGTAGGGCGTCGTGCCGGTGTCGCCGGTAACGACGCGCACGCGGTCGATCGTGATGCCGAGCGTGGTGGCGGCGATCTGCGCGAACACGGCCTCCGTGCCCTGGCCCTGCTCGGTGACGCTCACCATGCAGGTCACCATGCCGGTCGGCTCGAAGCGGATCGTCGCGCCGTCCTGCGAGGAGATGCGCGCGCCGCCCACGCCGTAGAACGCGGGCGAGGGGTTGGTCACCTCGATCATCGCCGCGAGGCCGATGCCGCGGTAGACGCCCTTTTTGCGCAGCGCCGCCTGCTCGGCGCGCAGGCCCTGGTAGTCCATCAGCGCGAGCAGCTTGTCGAGCGTCTGGTGGTGCGAGAGCTTTTCGAACTTGATGCCCGAGGGGAAGGTGTAGGGGTAGGCGTCGTCGGGAATGAGATTTCTCCGGCGGAACTCGGCGGGATCCATGCCGAGCTTTGCCGCGGCCAGATCCACGATGCCTTCCGTTAGCGCCACCGCGATCGGGTGGCCGACCGCGCGGTATTGGCAGCACACGTTCTTGTTGGTGAAGACGACGTGCATCTTCGCGCGGTACTGCTGGTGTTTATAGGGCCCGCCGGTCAGGTTCACGACCTGGTTGCCCTCGATGCCGCTGGTGCGCGGGTAGACCGAGTAGGGGCCGATGCCGGTAAGGTCGTCGAGGTCGAAGGCCAGGATCTCGCCTGCTTTGGTGCAGGCGAGCCGCACCTTCGCCCGGTGCTCGCGCGCGTGGATGTCGCTCACGAACGACTCCAGCCGGTCCGCGACGAACTTGACGGGGCGCCGCAGCATTACCGCGAGCGCGGCGGTCGCCATCTCGTCCGCGTACACGTGTACCTTGATGCCGAAGGAGCCGCCGACGTCCTTCGCCACCACCCGCACGCTGCCCTCGGGGATGTCGAGGTGGCGCGAGAAGATGTCCTGCATCATGTGCGGCGCCTGCGTCGAGTGATAGACGGTCAACGCGTGTTCGGCGGCGTTGTAGTCGGCGAGGATGGAGCGGGGCTCGAGTGTCACGCCCGTATGGCGGCTGAAGTCGTAGGTTTCCTCGACGACGAGGTCGGCCTTCGCAAATGCAGCGTCCACTCCGCCGGTGTCGTGCTCGCGCTGGAAGCAGATGTTGTCGCCGAGATCGGGATGGATCACGCGGCGGCCGGCGAGCGCGTCCTCCATCTCGACCACCGCCGGCAGCGGTTCCCACTCGGCTTCGATTTTCTCCGCCGCGTCCTCGGCCTGCGCGCGGGTCTCGGCGACGACCGCGGCAACGGCCTCGCCCTGCCAGCAGGCACGATCGATCGCGATCGCGTGCTGCGGCGGGGACTTGATGCCCTTCAAGTGCCCGAGCACGGCGACCCAGGGCTTGCAATACCGGGCAAGGGACGCGCCGTCCACCACCGCGACGACGCCCGGCATGGCCTTCGCCGCGCTGAAATCGAGCCGCTTGATCCGGGCATGGGCGTGCGGGCTCCTGAAGAACGCGACGTGCGAGAGGCGCGGCAGCCGCAGGTCGTCCGTGTAGGTGCCGCGTCCCTGCAGCAGCCGCTTCGCGTTGGCGCGCGGGATGCTTTTCCCGATGTAGCCGCTGTCGCTCGTAGTGCTCATGTCACGCTAAAGACAGTAATAGACAGGATTCACAGGATTAACAAGATTAGATCAAGAGCAAGTTCAAATCAGAAAGGTATCGGGGTTTCGTCTTAATCCTGTAAATCATGTTAATCCTGTCTATTTGCAGTTCAGGTCTTCTGGCGGCGCGCGGAGAGCACATCCTCGATCGCGTCCACGATCGCCTGATACCCCGTGCAGCGGCAGTAGTTCCCCGAGAGATGCTCGCGGATTTTCTCGCGCGAGGCATCAGGATGGTTCGCAACCAGGTCCAGCGCGGCGACGAGCATGCCAGGCGTGCAGAAGCCGCACTGCAGCGCGTTCCTGCGGTGGAAGGCCTCCTGTAGTTCGGCGAGTTCGCCGGAGTCGGACAGTCCCTCGATCGTGTCCACGCGCCGGCCGTCTGCCTGCACCGCGAGCATGAGGCAGCCGCGCACGATCCTGCCATCCACCCGGACGGTGCACGCCCCGCACACGCCGTGCTCGCAGCGGGCGCGCGAGCCGGTCAATCCCAGCTCCTCGCGCAGGAAATCGATCAGGTGCTGGCGTGCCGGGATGCGACGCGTGACGGCCGTGCCGTTGACGGTCAGCGTGGTGTCGAGCGCCTGCTCCATGGGCGGTTACCTCAAATACAACAGACAGGATTCAACCACAGATAAACACAGATACACACAGATCAAGAATCAAAACCAGAACGACAATGGACAGGATTAACAGGATTAGACCGAAACAAAACCACTTAACGCCCTGTTCCTCGCCTTAATCTTGTTAATCCTGTTAATCCTGTCTATTTTGTTTTCAGTTTCTACGTGGCGAGCGCGGCGAGGGCGCGGCCGGTCAGCACGCGCGCGAGCTGCATCTTGGTCGCGGCCGAGGAATAAAGGTCGGCGCTGGGCTCGAGGTCTTTCGCCAGCGCCTCGGTGGCGGCGGCGATGGCGTCGGCCGAGGTCCGCTTGCCTTCCATCACCGCCATGGCGCCGCGAGCGAGCGCCGGGGCCGCACCGACGCCTAGGAACGCCAGCCGCAGGTCCGACAGCACGCCACGGGTGTTCTTTGCCACGGCCGCGAGGCCGGCGATCGCGTAGTCGCCGCGCCGGAGCGCGAGCTCGAGGAAGGCGCTGCGGTATTCAGCGCCCGGAACGGGGATCTCGACCCGCGTCAGGACTTCATGCGGGCTCAAGGCCGTGGCGTACAGGCCCTTGAAGAAAGCGCGCGCCGCGACCCGCCGCGTGCCCGCCTTGCACGCGAGCACGAACTGCGCGTCGAGCGCGACGCAGCAGGCGGGCCATTCGGCGGCCGGGTCCGCCAGCGCGATGCTGCCGCCAAAGGTGCCGGCATTGCGGATCGCCGCGTGCGCGATGTGCGGCACGGCTTGCGCGAGCAACGGCAGGTGCCTGCCGATCTCCGCCGAGCGTTCAATCTCGGCATGGGTGGTGAGGGCGCCGATATGCACCATGCCATCGTGCGTCCGGATGCCTGAGAGCTCCGCGAGCCGCGTGATGTCGATCAGCAGCTCCGGCGCCGACAGCCGCATGTTGAGCGTCGCGATGAGGCTCTGCCCGCCTGCAAGCAGCTTCGCGCGCTCGCCGTGCTGTTCCAGCAGGTCGAAGACCTCGGCGAGGCTGCGCGCCCGGACGTAGGCAAACAACGGCGCTTTCAAGCGTCAAACATCCTGTGGGGCCTGCACCGTCCCCGACCTGTGCTCCTGGATCTCGCGAGCCGGCTTCTGGCCCTGGATGTCGCGGCCGGTGGGCAGCCAGGTGCAGACCGAGGCGCCGGGCGCCCACACGGTCTGGTATTCGCCGGGCACGAAGAATTCGACGAACACCAGGTTCTCGTCGCCCTCGCTACGCAGATAGTGGCGCTCGCGGTTGCCGTAGTAGATGAGGTCGCCCCGGCGCACCGGGATCGGGCTCTCGTTGGCGTAAGCGGTGCCGCGGCCCTGGGTGACGTACATGAAGTGCTCGGCGCCCTCGTGGTGGTGGTTGGCGGCCTCGGTCCCGGGAGGGTAGATGATCATCTCGCCCTTGATCGCCTTGGTGCCGAACAGCCTGGGCGTCGCCACGTAGATACGCTTGCGCGCGTCGTGCTGCGAGTCGAGCACCGGCTCTCGTGTCCAGTCCACGACGCGCAACGGCGGCGGGCTGGCCGCGAATGTCGGGTCAAAGCGCCCGGCGTTCGGCACTTCGGCGTGGAGCAGCACCGCGCCGCGGGCGCTCGCGAGCGAGCCCTTGAAGCGCGGCGGCAGGAACACGATGTGCGCGGCGGTGAGGCGCTGCTCGCCGTTCGCGCGCGCAAGGACGACCTCGCCCTCGAGCACCTGGAACCAGGACAGGTTCGCGGCCGGCACCTCGATCGCGACGGCCGTGCCGGGCGCCAGTGTCCAGCGGTCGAGCAGGACGCGGGTTCCCTTCACGCGCGCATCGGTCAGCAGGCGCTGACGTTGCGCGCCGGTTCCCAGGGGCTCGGGGGCGACGGAGCTTTCGCTGACTACGATGGCCATGCCTGCTGCCCGTCAGCCATCAACCGTCAGTCGTAACTCCTCTATTGCTTTTCGATGCCAATCTCGGTAATCAGCTTGGCGTACTTCGCGAACTCGGTCTTGATGAAGGCGCCGAAATCCTCGGATGTGCTGGTCGTGGCGTCCACTCCCAGGGTGGCGAAGGTTTTCTGGACGTCGGCAAGCCGCAATATGCGACCGAGCTCCGTATTGAGCCGCGTCACGATCGGTTGGGGCATGCCGGCGGGCCCGAGTACGCCCCACCAGCTGGTCATCGCAAAGCCCGGCACGCCGGATTCCGCGACGCTCGGCAGCCCGGGGACGAGCGGCGTCGACTTGGGCCCGGTTACCGCCAGCGCCCGCAGTCGTCCAGCCTGCACGTGCGGCAGTACCACTGCCATGTCGGAAAACACCACGTCTATTTCCCCGCCCAGCAAGGCGGTGGTAATGAACGCCGATGCTTTGTACGGGACGTGCAGCATGTCGGTCTTGGTCATGCGCTGGTAGAGTTCCCCCGAGAGGTGAGAAATGCTGCCCGGACCGCTCGAGCCGAAAGTGATCTTGCCCTTGTGGGCTTTCACCAGCGCGGTGAATTCCCGGAACGTCTTCGCCGGCACCGAGGGGTGCACCACTACGATCTGCGGCGCCGTCACCGCCAGCGTGATCGGCGTGAAATCCTTCAACGGATCATAGCCGGTCGACTTGTAGATGCTGTTATTGACGGCCACCGGCCCGACGTTGCCTACCAGCAGCGTGTAGCCGTCGGGTGGCGATTTCGCCGCGGCCGCTGCGCCGATGCTGCCGGCGACTCCTACGCGGTTGTCCATGATGACGGGCTGCTTCCACGCTTCGGACAGCTTCTGCCCCAGCGCGCGCCCGATGATGTCGGAGGTGCCGCCAGGCGCGAACGGCACGACCATGCGGATCGGTTTGGATGGGTACTCCTGGGCGGGGGTTGCCGCGGGCGCCAGTGCGACGGCCAGCGCAAAAACTGAAGTCAGGAATCTCATCAGGCTCTCCTCCGTTGTAAGGGTAACAGGCGGCGTTCCACTCTATCCCGTTTCGCGAACCAGTCTGAACGATGCCGCCGGTAAAATCAAGGCGAAAGGCGAGAGGAGAGAGGAGAAGAAACCCCTGCCTGGCGGGTTTTGCTCTCGCCTTCCGCCTTTCGACTTTCGCCTCCAGTGTGCTCATGCTGATCACGTATTTCATGGGCGACAAGTGATAGTCTCAGTGGAATCAATATGGATAAGTCCCTCTACCCCCGTTTTTCGGAAGCGGAATTCGCCCGCCGCCACGCATCGGCGCTGGCGTTGATGGCGGTCGAGCACGTGGACGCGCTGGTGGTGTATGGCAACTCCGGCATCGCGCGCCATAACCATGCCGACATCCATTACCTGTCGGGCTTCCTCGGCAACCGTAACAACTACCTGGTGATGACGAAGACCGGGGAGCCGGTGCTGTTCGTGCAATCGCACAACCACGTGCCGAATGCGCGCGAGGCGTCATCCGTCCGCGTCGAGCGCGGCGGTCCCAGTTCCGCGATTACGGTGGCCCAGCATCTCATCGAAGCAGGCATGCGCAGGTGCGCGATCGGCTACGTCGGCGAGGTGCCGGTGCAAAGTTATCTCGCCTGGCAGCGCGAACTCGCCGGTTGCACGTTCAAGGACGTTACCGTCGCGTACCAGCATCTGCGGCTGGTGAAGAGCGACGAGGAGATCGAGTGGCTGCGCAAGGGCGCGGCGTTCACCGATGCCGCACTGGAGAATCTGATCGCGAACGTGAAGCCCGGCATGCGCGAGTACGAGCTGGGCGCCCTCATCGAGTCGGTCGCCCTTGCGCAGGGCGGGTTGCCCCATCTCTGCTACCTGTCATCCGCGCCGCAGGAGGGCCGGGGCGTATGCGTGCCGCGGCAGAACCTGTCGCACCGCGTACTGGCGAAGGGCGACGTCATTAACACCGAAATCAGCGTCAGCTACTGGGGCTACTCGGGCCAGGCGCATCGGCCGATTTTCCTGCAGCAACAGCCCAGCGAACTCTACAAGAGGCTGTGGGACGCCGCGCTCGAATCCTACCAGCGCTGCATGGCCTGCCTCAAGCCCGGGGCGACCAGCGAGGATGTTCTTGACGCGGCGGACGTGATCGCCGAGCGCGGCTTCACCATCAACGACGGTTTTCTGCACGGCTTCGGCATCGGGCTGCTGCCGCCCTCGATCGGCACGCGGGAGGCACAGCGCGGCATACCCAGGCCGCCGTTCCGCTTCGAGGAAAACATGTGCGTGGTGGTGCAGCCTAACGTCGTCACCCGCGACGAGCACGCCGGCGTGCAGCTCGGCAACCTCGTGCGCATCACCCGCGACGGGGCGGAGTGCTTGCACAAGCTGCCGCTGCAATACTTCGTCACCGTGTGACGAAGTATTGAAGGATGAACGTGGAACGTGGAAGGATGACCCCTATCGCTTCGCTAAAGGATGAAGGCGGAAGGATGAAGGATGACCTGAATCCTTGACGTGCGAACGAAAGTCGCAAACAGAGCGGCGGCCATCTGGCCGCCGCTCTGCTTTCTATCTACTTCAATGGGCAAATAGATCCCGGCGAACGCCGGGGGTCATCCTTCATCCTTCATCCTTCACGACGCCGGTCGGCTTCAACTTGCCCGGCAGCAGGCATCCCTTACGTGCGCGGTGGAGAATGTGTTTCTGCAGATCGGCGCCGCCGACTTTCACGGTCTTCTCCTTGCCTGAACGCGAGGTGCCGGCGACAGTGACGGACTTGCCGTCGGCAAAACCGACGGCGACAAGCTTCTCCTCTTCGTCGAGGCCCATCAGCGTGATGCCGCGGCCGCGCGCCATTTCCTTCAGCTCGTCCACCGGGAACAGCAGCATGCGGCCGTTCTCCGAGAACGCCGCTGCCAATAAGGACTTGTTGGCTGGAACCTCATTTGGCACCAGTGCGGGGCGGATCGGCTCCTCGCCTTCCTCGAGCGTCATGAAGGTCTTGCCGGCCTTGACCCGCGTCAGCAGGTCTTCCGACTTTGCCATGAAGCCGGTGCCGCCCGAATTCGCAAACAGGTATTTCTTCCCGGGCTGCGCGTCCACCACGTGCGCCAGCCGCGCGCCGGGCGCGAGCTCGATTAACGCGGCGAGCGCCTGGCCGTCGCCGCGGCCGCCGGGCAGCTCCGCCGCCTCGACGCTGAAGGCGCGGCCGGTGGAATCGATCACTGACAAGTGGTGTATGGAACGCGTCTCGAAGGTCGCGTACGGCCCGTCACCGGTCTTGTAGTTTACGTCGCCGAGATCGAGTCCGTGGCCGGTGCGCGCGCGCACCCAGCCGTTGCGGGAGACGATGACCGTCAGCGGCTCGTCCACCACCTGGCGCTCGAACACTGCCCGGTCCGCTTCCTCGAGTTGCGTGCGGCGCGCGTCGCCGTAAGTCTTCGCGTCGGCGCGGATCTCCTCCGCGACCTGCTGCTTCATCTCCGCTGGCGAGCCGAGCAGCCCTTTCAGGCCCTTGCGCTCCTCCTTCAGCCCCTTCAGTTCGGTCTCGATCTTGATGCCTTCCAGCCGCGCCAGTTGCCGCAGCCGGATCTCGAGGATGTCCTCCGCCTGCGCCTCGGTCAGCTTGAACTGCTTCATCAGGTCGGGCTTGGGCTCGTCCGAGTTGCGGATGACCTTGATCACCTTGTCGATGTTGAGCAGGACAACGATGCGGCCTTCGAGAATGTGGACGCGCTTCTCGACCTGCGTCAGGCGGTACTTCGAGCGCCGCGTGACGGTAATGATGCGGAATTGCACCCATTCGCCGACCAGCTCGGCGATGTTCTTCCTCACCGGGCGGCCGTCGAGGCCCAGCGCGACGAGGTTGACCGGGAAGTTCTCCTCGAGGCTCGTGTGAGTGAGGATGAAGCGCATGAACTCGTCGGGGTCCTGGCGCGAGGAGCGCGGCTCCAGCACCAGCCGGAGCTTGTGCTCCTTGTCCGACTCGTCGTTCACCTTTTCCAGCGCGCCCAGCACCACCTGCTTCAGGTTGGCCTGCGCCGGCGACACCTTGCCGCCTTTTTCCTTGGGCCGGGGGTTGGTGAGCGACTCGATCTCTTCCATCACGCGCTTCACCGACGTCGTCGGCGGCAGCTCGTAGACGATGACCTGCCACTGGCCGCGGGCGAGGTTCTCGACTTTCCACCGCGCGCGGGCGCGCAGCGAGGCGCGCCCGCTGGCGTAGGCTTCCACGATCTCCGCGCGCGAGCTGATGATCTGGCCGCCGCCCGGGAAGTCAGGCCCCTTGATAGTGCGCATCAGCATTTTGGGCGAAGTGTCCGGCTTCTCCAGCATCTGGATGGCTGCGTCCGCCACCTCGCGCATGTTGTGCGACGGCAGCTCGCACGCCATGCCGACGCCGACGCCGGAGGCGCCGTTCAACAGCAGCATCGGCAGGCGGGCCGGCAGCAGCTTTGGCTCCTTCAGGCGCCCGTCGTAGTTGGAGATGAAGTCGACCGTGTCCTGGTCGATCTCGGACAGCAGCAGCTCGGCCAACGGCGTCAAGCGCGCCTCGGTGTAGCGGTAGGCGGCGGCGGGGTCGCCGTCCTGCGTGCCGAAGTTGCCCTGGCCGTCGATCAGCGGGTAGCGCAGGGAAAAATCCTGCGCCATGCGCACCAGCGCCTCGTAGGTGGAGGCGTCGCCGTGCGGGTGGAACTTGCCGAGCACCTCGCCGACGATGCGCGCGGACTTGGAGTGCTGGACGCCCGCCTTGAGACCCAGCTCGTTCATGGCGAAGAGGATGCGGCGCTGCACCGGCTTCTGGCCGTCCTCGACGTTGGGGATGGCGCGCCCGCGCACCACGCTCATCGCGTAGGTGAGGTAGCTCCTCTCGGCGAACGCCGCCATGTCGATGAAATCTTCGCCCGCATCCGCCGGCTTCGCCGGTCCGCCTCCACCCTTGCCGCTACGGCCGGCGTCGGCCACCAGCCCGGACTTGCCCTTGCTGCCCTTCTTTCCCTTGGCTGGCGCCATTTCCGATCTTGTCTCCGCTATTCCACCGGCCTGCACTTCCACCGCCTCGAACAGGTCGAGCGTGGCATCGTCCTTGCTGCCCCTGCGTGTCCTCGCGTCCGTCATTGATTGTCCGCTCGTCACTCGCTGATACTGCGTCTCAGATAAAGCGTCTCAGGTAATGCGTCTCAGATGCTGCGTCTCAGGTGCGGCGCGCTTTCAACGCGTTATCTGCGACGTTGTATCTGCGACGCCTCATCTGCGACGCCTCATCTGCGACGCCGTCTCAAACATCCGCTTCCACCTTGCTGCCGTTCTCTTCCATCCACGCGCAGCGCTGCTCCGCTTCCTTTTTCGACATCAGCATGTTGAAAAGCTTGTAGGTCTGGTCGCGGTCTTCGATGCGCACCTTGAGCAGGCGCCGCGTGTCGGGGTTCAACGCCGTTTCCCACAACTGCCCGGGATTCATCTCGCCCAGACCCTTGAAGCGCTGGATCGAAACCGCTTCCCGCTTGATGCCGTCGTCGCGCGCGCGGTCGAGGATGGACTTCAGCTCCTCCTCGTCGAGCGCGTAGATCTTCTTCGCCTGGCGCTTGCCGTGGCCGGGCACATCCACCTTGTACAGCGGCGGGCACGCGATATAGATGTGGCCGCGCTCGATCAGTTTCGGGAAGTGGCGGTAGAAGAGGGTCAACAGCAGCACCGCGATATGCGCGCCGTCCACGTCAGCGTCGGTCATCGAGGCGACCTTGCCGTAGCGCAGGCCGGAGAGATCGGGACTGTCCTTCTCGTCGTGCGGATCCACGCCCAGCGCGACGGCGATGTCGTGGATCTCGGCGTTGGAGAACAGCAGTTCGCGCTTCACTTCCCACGAGTTCAACGCCTTGCCGCGCATGCGGTAGACCGCCTGGAAGCGCTTGTCGCGCGCCTGCTTGGCCGAGCCGCCGGCCGAGTCGCCCTCGACCAGGTACAGCTCATTGTTGTTCAAGTCGGTGGACTCGCAGTCGGTCAACTTCTCCGGCAGCATCACCACGCTAGAGGACTTCTTGCGCTCGACCTTCTGCACCGAGCGGGAGCGCTCCACCGCCTGCCGGATCACCAGCTCGGTGATCTTGCGGCCGTGCTCGACGTGATTGTTCATCCACAGGGCGAAGGGGTCGCGCACCATGGTCGAGACCAGCTTCACTGCGTCGCGGTTGGAGAGCTTCTCCTTGGTCTGGCCGTGGAACTGCGGCTCCAGCACCTTGGCCGACAGGAAGTACACCGTGCGCGACCACGCGTCCTCGGAGAGCAGCTTGATGCCCTTCGGCATCAGATTGTGGTAATCGGCGAAGGTCTTGATCGCCTCGAATACGCCCTCGCGCAGGCCCGCCTCGTGCGTGCCGCCGGCGGGGGTGGGGATCAAGTTGGCGTACGACTCGCCGTAGCCCTTGCCGTCCTCGACGAAAGCGAACGCCCAGCCCGCGCCTTCGCCCGCGGCGAAGCCGTTGGCGTCCGCGTCCGTCACGTACTTCTCGCCGTCGAAAACCGGCGCGACAGCCTGCGCCAGGCCGATCAGTTCGGTGAGGTAGCCCTTCATCCCCTCCGGGTAGTTCCAGGTCTGCTGCTTCGTCTCTTTTGCCGTTTCTATATTGAGCGTCACTTTCACGCCCGGCAGCAGCACGGCCTTGGAGCGGACGATGCGCTCGAGCTCGTCGAGCGCCACTTTCGGAGAATCGAAGTATTTCTTGTTCGGCCAGATGCGCAGCGACGTCCCGCCCGCTTTCTGCCCGCAGGTGCCGACCTTCTTCAGTTTTTTCGTGACTTTGCCGTCGGCGAACGCGATCGCGTGCACCACGCCGTCGCGCTTGATCTCGACTTCGAGGCGCTCGGACAGCGCGTTGGTCACCGACACGCCGACTCCGTGCAGACCGCCGGAGAACTTGTAGGCCGCCTCCGCGTCGGTGCGCGAGAACTTGGCGCCGGCGTGGAGTTCTGTCATCACCAGTTCGACGGTGGGTATCTTCTCTTCGGGGTGAATGCCGACCGGGATGCCGCGGCCGTTGTCGGTGACGGTGACCGAGCCGTCCTGGTGCACCGTCACGTCGATCTTGTCCGCGTGGCCGCCGATCGCTTCGTCCGCCGCGTTGTCGATCGCTTCCTGGATGATGTGCGTGGGGTCTGACGTCCGGGTATACATCCCCGGGAGCCGCTGAACGGGCTCGATGCCTCTCAACTTCTTGACTGAACTCTCGTCGTACTTTTTCGCCATTCGCTCCGCTAACTCCAAAATCAGGACTGCGCGTATTTTATCCCGTTGTTAATCAAAGTACTAGCCCCCATCGATGACGCCACGATGCGCAGGGTCAGCCATTCGCTCGCGGTCATGCTTGGCAATGCCTGACAACCTGTGAATCGGGAATCGTGAATGGTGAATGGTGAATGGTGAATCGTGATTCGATTCCTTCTGCCCTCCGCCTCGCGGTTCCATCCCGCCCCATCAGTCCCGGGGTCCGGGGGCGCCATGAACTTCGGCGGCGGGCCGCGTGTCTATGCACAAGGCATATACTTGGCAGTAAATTAGCAAGGGAGACGGCATGCTGCGTGAAATCGAGGGGGTGGCCGACGAGCCCCGCACCCGCCGGCGCTGGTTCCACGACGACTATTTCGACCTGTTCGTGTGGCAGACCGAGGACGGGGACATTACCCTGTTCCAGCTCTGCTACGGCATTGCCCCGGACGAGAAGGCCCTGGTGTGGCACCGCGCGGGCGGCTTTTTCCACGACGGAGCGGAGCCGGACAGCCGGGACGCGGACGGCGACGTCGCGCAGCGCTTCGAGGCGGCCGCGCAATCCGTCCCGCAGAACATTCGCCAGGCGGTCGCCGAACGCATCCGCGAGTATCTCGATGGCCGGCTTCCTGCCGCCACGCGCCGCAAGCAGTTCCGCCGGGAGACCTGGCAGAAGGCGGCCGCTCCTTGAGCCGGCTTCGCCGGCCAAATGTTGAGTGTTGAGTGATGCCGCAGGAGGTAAGTAGCCTGAAGATCCGGCAGCGCGGATTGAGCCTCATCGGCAACCTGGTCATGCTGGCGATCCTCGCCGGGGCGGGCTACTACCTGTACCAGTCCATCATGGAAACGGACACGGGCCCGGGCTGCAAGGACGCGCTGACATCATGCATGAAGCATTGCCGACGCTCGACGACCGACGCGACCACCGCGCAGGCCTGCCAGGACACCTGCCAGCGGGGCGCGGATGCCTGCGCCCGCTCCGCCCGCTGAGCGCGCTATCTCCGCCGGAGATACGCCGGCCGCTGCCCCATCGACGGCGGCGGCGTATTGACGTCCTTGTGCCGGAAGTTGATGCGCCCCTTCGTCAGGTCGTAGGGCGACATCTCGACGGTGACGCGGTCGCCGGTGAGGACGCGGATGCGGCGCTGGCGCATCTTGCCCGAGGCGTGGGCAGTGATCGCGACGCCGTTGTCGAGCGTCACGCGGAACACCGCGTTGCGCATCACCTCGTTGACGACGCCGATCATTTCGATCGTTTCTTCCTTGGCCATGTGCGAACCTTCCTGGCGGGACCGAAGCGGCGCTGCCGCTCTCCCGCGGTGATGTGCTGCGCGTGAATTTCCCGCGACCCGCGCCCGGGATGGGCGCGGCACCTGGCGGGGAAAACGACGGCAGCAGCCGGGTGGAACGAGAAACACTGCCCGGCTGCCGGTGCGACGGGCGAGTATGCGGCTTCGGGGCCGATTTAGCAATGAAAATGACGGGCTTAGCTCAGCCCACGGCCTTCATGAACCGCGGGAAAGGAAGACCGGGAAAGGAAAACCGATCTGATCGTTCGCGCTCGACCCTCGACCCTCTTCACTCATCCTCATCCAGCGGCTTCAGCAGCGTGAGACGCCTGGCGATGCGGATGCCGTACGAGCGTGCGCCGGCCAGTATGGCCTGACGGGTATTTGCCGGCAGAGCCTCGGGCGAATGGACGCCGGGCAGCGCGCGCGGGAAATGCTTCACGAACAACGCGGCCATGTGCGCCGTCGCCCACGCGACCGGCGACGTAAACACCTCGCGGCGGCGGGTCTGGCGGAGGGTGGGGAAACTGGCGTCCCAGCGGATGACCGCGTGCCGTTCGCTTTTGTGGCCCCGCGCCACCACGGCGGCGGCGAACCGCGCGTGGTACAGCGCGCCGCGGGCGACCAACCCGGCCATCTGGCGCGGGGTCGGCGTTTGCGGAAAGCGGTTCGCCCCCGGGCCGTGAGACTTTCTCAACTTGCCCTGACGGTACCAGCGACGCAGGCGCTCGAAGTCGTTGCCGCCGATCTTGACGTCCATCTCCCGCATGCCGACGATTCGCGGCAGGGTGACGACTTCGTCCTGCGCCGCCAGCACCACGCCGACCGGGCCGATCGGAGACGGAAAGCGAAACACCTCCCGCTCTCCGAAGCGCTTGCCGAAGCGGAAACGGCCGTTCCGGTAGACGCGCGGCCGCGATACGGCTTCGTCGAAGGCGCCAGCCGAGGACCATTGCGACACGGGCTCGTCGCTGCCGGTGCTTTCGTAGAGCCGTATGTGGACGGCCTCGATCCCGTCGAGGAGATCCGCGCTGCGCGCGACCAACAGGTTGGTGAGGCCGGGGGCCGCGCCAGCGTTGATCACGGCGGTGCGGCGCTTCGCCAGGAACTGCTTGCTGAAACGGAGCTGTTCGGCCTGAAAGGGGTCGTCGGTTTGATGCGAAGCGGTGTCGAGATAGTGAGCGCGCAGGCGTAGCGCGGCGCGGAGCACGATCTTGTTGAGGACGGCCGTGCTGGCGTTGACGATCAGGTGGCAGCCCCGCGCCGCCTTCACGATGCTCCACAGGTTGCGCGCGTTGACCTGGCGGATCGGG
Organism: uncultured Streptomycetaceae bacterium; assembly: GCA_964521405.1. Lineage (GTDB taxonomy): Bacteria > Pseudomonadota > Gammaproteobacteria > Burkholderiales > SG8-41 > SG8-41. The sequence goes on from CAZFRR010000274.1 coordinate 25,127, forward strand.
ATGCTGGATTTCCTGCCGAGGAAGCGTCGCGCGCGTTCCGGGTCCCGGTCGCCGCACGTGACCTGGTGACCCTGGCGGACGAGCAGCCGCGCGATCAACGAGCCGGTGGCGCCGGCGCCGAGGACGAAGATGCGCATCAGCCGTGCCCCTGGAGCTCGAGCTTTCGGCGATTACTCCGCCTTTGCACCGGAGTCCCTGATCACCTTGGCCCAGCGCGCCAGTTCGGCCCTCTGAAAGGCGTCGAATTCAGCCGGGGTGTTGCCGACCGGCTCGCCGCCAAGCTCGATGAAGCGATTGCGCACCTCGGGCAGGTTCAAGACGCGCGCGATGTCGGCGTGCAATTTCGATACGATGCTCTCGGGCGCCCCTGCCGGCAGCCAGATCGCGTACCAGGAGCCGATGACCAGCTGCGGGTAGCCCGATTCCGAAAACGTCGGGACGCCGGGCAGTTGCGGGTAACGCTTCGTGGAAGTAATGGCCACCGGGCGAAGCCGGCCGGATTTCACGAGCTCGATCGCCGCGGTCACGCTGCTGAACATCATCGGCACGTGGCCGGCCATGACGTCGATCAACGCCGGCCCGGTTCCCTTGTACGGGATATGCGTCATCCTGATGCCCAGCACGGTTTTCAGTAATTCTCCCGACAGGTGCGTGGAAGTACCGCTGCCGCCCGAGCCGAAGGCCAGTTCGCCGGGGCGCGCCTTGCCAAGCGCCGCGAGTTCCCTGACGGTTTTCGCCGGCAGCGTCGGCGTCACCACCAGGAGCAACGGCGCCGAGCCCATCACCGTCACCGGCGTGAAATCGCGGATCGGGTCGTACGGCAGTTTCGCCATGAGACTGGGCACGATGACGTGGACCGACGCGTTGGCGAGCACGGTGTAGCCGTCGGCAGGCGCTTTCGCGACCAGGTCCGCGCCGATCGTGCCGCTCGCGCCGGTGCGGTTGTCGATCACCACCTGCTGCCCCCAGGACTCGCTCAATTTCTGCCCGACGATGCGCGCGTGTATGTCGAGCGGGCCGCCCGGGGCAAAGGCCACGACCAGGCGCACCGGCTTGACCGGATAAGGCTGGGCAAGAGCGGGCGCCGCAAGAGTGACGGCGGCGAGCACGAGAGAGATTCGGGATATCATTCAAGCCTCCTCGCGGCAGTATAGGGCCCCGCGAAGTCCGGTCAAGAACGCAGTGGAGAACAGGCGATGGCGGCAGGCAAGGGTTACGGCGGGAAAACGGTTTATGGCGCGCGCGTGGGCATCCTCATGCTCGACACGAAATGGCCGCGCCCGCCGGGCGACACCGGCAATGCGCTGACCTGGCCGTTTCCGGTGCTCTACAAGGTGGTGCCCGGCGCGAGCGCGCGAGTGGTGATCCACGAACAGGGTAGGGGGCTCGGGCCCGCGTTTCTCAAGGCGGCGGAGGAACTGGTGAAGGAGGGCGCCGACGGCATTACGACGACCGGCGGCTTTCTCGCTATTTTCCAGAAGCAACTGGCGGCGCACGTCAAGGTGCCGGTGGCGAGTTCCTCGCTGCTGCAGGTCCCGCTGGTGGAGCGGTTGCTGCCACCGGGAAAACGCGTGGGTGTGCTGTCGGTCCAGGGCGACCGCATCACGCCGGAGCACTGGGACGCCGTCGGCGCCGCGCACGATACGCCGGTCATGGGCACGGAGGGCGGGCGCGAGTTCACGCGGGTCATGCTCGGCGACACCATCGACATGGATTACGAGGCCGCCGAAAGGGACATCCTGGAAGCGGGGGAGTCGTTGCTGAAGAAGCATCCCGAAGTCGGCGCGATCGTGTGCGAGAACCACAACATGGCGCCGTACGCGGCCGCGCTCAACGCGCGGCTCGGTGTTCCGATCTACACCGTCTACACTTTCGTCTGCTGGTTCCAGGCCGGGCTGCAGCCGCGCTACTTCGGGAGGCCGGGCGTGCCGACGGAAGACACGTGGCGGGAGCGATCAGGGCGGTTCAACTATTGATCGTGGCTCTTTCGGCGGTTTGGCGGCGAGAACTGAGGGATGAGGGATGAAGGATGAAGGATGAAGGTTAAACCCGTATTCCTTCGTGTCCTTGGTGTCCTTCGTGTCTGTGCTTTTAATCAAGCGGCAGCTTGCTTGCGGTTTTCTCCGGCGATGATCGCGGTCAGCTCGCGCACATCCTTGAGATTCTCGAAACCCTGTATTGCCGAATAAACCGACGCGGTTTGCTCCCGCTCGAGTGCGCGAGCTGCGCAGTTGTCGAATTTTTCCTTCAACAGCGACGCGGGCAGGGGGTTATCCGAGGTGCGGCCGTACGGCTGGTCG
>CAZFRR010000275.1:0-2882 GCA_964521405.1 uncultured Streptomycetaceae bacterium
GAACCTTGAACCTTGAACCTTGAACCTTGAACCTTGAACCTTGAACCTTGAACCTTGAACCTTGAACCTTGAACCTTGAACCTTGAACCTTGAATGGCGTCAGCGATTAACGCCATTCAGGTTCCAATCATAGTCGAGAAACCGGATGGCGGCCTTCTGCTCATCGACAAGTTTGCGGTGCTCCGGGCGATCGGCGAGCAGCGCCGCGTAGCCGGCGAAGTACTGCTCGCGCGAGCGGACCGGAGCGGATTTCCCGTCGAAGCCCCGATAGCCGCTCGTCCAGTCTTCCTTGAACCAGTCGAAGATCTTCGACACCTCGAGCCGCCGCTCCTCCGCGTTGTAGCGGTTGCGCGACCGGTCGGAGAGGAAGCGCCGCGCCTGCTCTTCCAGTTGCGCGTCGAGCCGCCCGGCGACATAGGCCTCCTCGCGCAGCATGGGGCAGCCGATGGACGCGCAGTTGACGGCGAAGTGGACGCGCGGCTCGTCGTAGGCGCCGGGTTTCCTCAAGGTCTCGTGCTCGATCTGGTCGAGCGAGAACTCCCGCCCGAGCAGGGTAAAGAACCGGTCCTTGAAGGGATTGCCGAAGACCTTGCCGAAATCCCAGATGGAACGGATGTCCGGGTAGCGCGAGAGGATCTTCTCGACGGTATAAGCGTTGTAGGCGTTGATGAGAAAGGCGGCCTGCTGCGCCTTTGCCCAGCCGTTGAATTCCTGCTGGGTCACTTTAGAGAGCGCGCCGAGATAGCTCTTCAGCACGGCGCGGTCCTGCTGGAAGCCGCCATAACGGACCTGCGAGCTCTTCCCGCCGTCCGTCAGCACGACATGCTTCTTCAGCAGCGCGGTCCACGCGGCGTGCTCATGATCGAAGCCCTGCGCAGCAGAATGGCCTGCGATGAGCAGCATGAGCGCAGCGAGGAGCGCTCTTATCCTTCCGCCCTCATCCTTCATGAATATGAAACTCCAAATCCCAAACTCCAAATTACAAACAATACTCAAATTCCAAGCGCCAAACGTTTGGTGCTTTGTGCTTGAGATTTGGGGCTTGCTTGTAATTTGGTGCTTGGGATTTGGTGCTTGTACTGTCCTTCATCCCTCAGACTCAGCCCCGCATCCACGAATGATACTTCTCGACCCATTTCAGCAGTGTTTCTGGCGCGTGGGCTTTTTTCCACGCGCCAGCGGCGAACTTGTTGCCCTCCGCCAGCGTCGGGTAGATGTGTATCGTTCCCAGGATCTTGTTTAATCCGATGTTGTGTTTCATGGCGGTAATGAACTCAACGATCAAATCACCGGCGTGTTCTCCGGCGATGGTCGCGCCGAGAATCCTGTCCTTGCCCGGCACGGTCAGCACCTTCACCACCCCGTGCGCTTCCTCGTCGGCGATCGCGCGGTCGAGGTCGTCCAGGCTGTAGGTCGTCACTTCGTAAGGGATGTTCTTTTCTCTTGCCTCGGTTTCATTCAGCCCGACGCGCGCCACCTCGGGGTCGGTGAACGTCGCCCAGGGAATCACCGAGTAGTCGGCGCGAAACTTCCGAAAACGCCCGAACAGCGCGTTCACCGCCGCATACCACGCCTGGTGCGCCGCGGTGTGGGTGAACTGGTACGGACCTGCGACGTCGCCGCAGGCGTAAATGTTGGGATAAATCGTCTGCAGGTATTCGTTGGTTTCCACGGTGCGCGCGCGGGTCACCGGAACGCCGAGTTCCTCCAGGCCGTAGCCCTGCGTGTTGGCGACGCGCCCGACCGCGCACAACAGCGCGTCAAACGCGATGCGCACTTCGCGGCCTTCCGTTTCGCAGTAGAGTATTTTTTCGCCGTTCTCGATCGCAAAGCGCTGCGCCTTGTGATTGACCAGCACGTCGATGCCTTCCGCGCGGAAGCGCCGAGACACCATTTCCGATATTTCAGGGTCCTCCCGGATCAGGATGCGCGGCAGCATCTCGACCTGCGTGACGTGGCTGCCCAGGCGCGCGAAACATTGCGCCAGTTCCGAGCCGATCGGCCCGCCGCCCAGGACGACCAGCCGCTGCGGCAGCCGCCGCATCTCCCAAACCGTGTCCGAGGTGACATAACCGACTTCCTCGATGCCGGGTATGGGTGGGACGAAAGGGCGGGCCCCGGCCGCGATCACGATGGAGCGCGTCGTCAGCGTGCGCGTGCCCGCGGCGGTTTTTACTTCCACCGTCCACGGCGAGGTGATCCTGGCTTCCCCGGAGAGGCATTCCACGCCGAGCCGGGTGTAGCGCTCGACGGAATCGTGTGGCTCGATGGTCTTCACGACTCGCTGCACGCGTTCCATCACGTCGGCGAAATCGACTTCCGCGCTGGCCGACTTGATCCCGAACTCCGGCGCGCGACGGATCTGGGCGAGCAGCTTCGTCGTCCGGATGAGCGCCTTCGACGGCACGCAGCCGGTATTCAGGCAGTCGCCGCCCATCCGGTGCTTCTCGACCAGGGTGACTTTCGACTTGACCGCCGCGGCGATGTACGCGGATACCAGGCCGGCCGACCCGGCGCCGATCACGACGAGGTTGCGGTCGAAACGGGCGGGGCGCGTCCACCGGGCGTAGACCCTGCGCGCCTGGATGGCGTCGAGCGCCTTTTTCGCAATCAGCGGAAAGATGCCGAGCAGCGTGAAGGCGAGGAGCAGCTCGATGGAAATCCTGAACTCGCCGAGCTGGGTGCCGGCATAGACGTAAACCAGGGTGCCGGCGAGCATGCCGACCTGGCTGACCCAGAGAAAGGTCCAGGTCCGGATCGGCGTCAGCCCCATCACGAGATTGATGACGAAGAACGGAAACGCCGGCACCAACCGCAGCGCGAACAGGTAGAACGCGCCTTCCTTCGCGACGCCGTCGTTGATGGGCTTCAGCTTGTCGCCG
>CAZFRR010000276.1:0-25145 GCA_964521405.1 uncultured Streptomycetaceae bacterium
GCGCGAATTGCGGGCGCGGCCAGGCGTCGCGCCGGAGCGGGTGGCGGGCGTGAGCGGTCGCGTGAATCCCCTCGCGATCAAGCTCGAGGGCCGGCCCGATCCGAAGACCGGGCTGGAAGGCAGGCTTTCGTTTCAGCACGCAATGGCGATGGCGCTCATCGACGGCGCGGCCTATCCCGCGCAGTTCACCGACGAGCGCGTCGGCGACCCGACCGTGGCGAGCCTCAGAAGCAAGATCGACGTCGTGGGCGATGAATCGATCGCCCAGGACGCGTGCGAGCTCACGTTGACCCTGACCGATGGCACGCGGTATACGGAACGGGTGCCGCACGCGACTGGCTCGATCGATAACCCGCTAAGTGATGCGCAGCTCAACGAGAAATTCCAGGCGCTCGCTGGAAGCGTGCTGCCGCGGGCGCGTGTCGAAGCGCTGCTCAAGGCGCTATGGCAACTGGAGCGCCTGCGCGATATTGGCAAGCTGGTCAAGCTTTGCCGCACACAAAACTGAGGAGCGAAGCCCGATGACTTCCGCCAATGCGATGCACAAGCAAACCGTCATGCCGGACAGCGCACGGCGCGCGCGATCCGGAATCCACGGTGTATTGCCGCCTGGATCCCGGCATCGCGCCGGGATGACGACGGTTCACGAAGCGGCGGGACATGACACCAGCGGTTGGCTGCGGATGCTGGCGATGATCGCGTTGCCCGCGTTGGTGTGGGCCTCGACCAGCCTCACTCACGCGCAGAGTTACCCGGGCAAGACGATCCGCATGATCGTGCCCATCGCTCCCGGCGGCGGAACCGACACGATGGCACGGCTGATTTCGCAGCGCCTGTCCGAGCAGTTGGGCGTGACGGTCTTCGTCGATAACCGGGCGGGGGCGGGGACGGTGATCGGGACCGAATTGTTTTCGAAAGCCGCTCCGGACGGCTATACCCTCATGACCGTGGCGCCGGAGTTCGTCATCAACCCGAGCCTGAGAAAGCTCCCTTACGATCCGATCCGGGACTTTACCTGCGTGACGCAGCTGACTTCCGGCCAGTACTTTCTTTCCACGCACCCCGCGGTTCCGGTAAAGACGGCGAAGCAGTTCATCGCGCTCGCGAAGGCCCGTCCCGGCCAGGTTTCATTCGGATCATCCGGAAACGGCAGCGCAAACCATCTTGCAGGCGTGCTGTTCCAGCACATGACCGGCACGAAGCTCGTTCACGTGCCTTACAAAGGCGCCGGGCCGGCAGGCGTGGCGCTGCTGAGCGGCGAAATCGATTTCATGTTCAGCAACGTCGCATCGGCGATTCCGTACGTGAGACAAGGCAAGGTACGGGCGATTGCTTCTTCGGGCACGAAACGCTCGCCCGTGGCGCCGGACGTGCCGACCTTGAACGAGTCCGGTGTTTTGGGCTTCGACGTGACGGGATTCTTTATCCTGCTCGCGCCCGCGGGTACATCGGCAGAGGTCATTACGAAGCTCAATGCGGAGAGCGCGAAGGCGCTGGAGTCTCAACCGGTCAAGGAGCGGCTGGCAGCACTGGGACTCGAGGGCGCAGGCAGCTCATCCGCCGACTGCGGCAAGTTCATCCAGGCGGAAATCGCCAAGTGGGCGCCGATCGTGAAAGCGGCGGGGGCAAAGGCGGATTAGCCCGCGAGTAAATGGGGCCAGGTTCACTTTTGGGGTTGAAATGTGTACCCGGCCCCATTTACGACTTTCGACTTTCGACTTTCGCCTTCAGAGGGGGCGCCACCCGCCCTCACCAAATGGACTTACGCGCATTTGTCGTGGCCGGGGTTTGGCGCGATACTTCTTCTGAAATGTGACTCTCTGACCCTACTTATTCTCAGGGATCCCCTGGCGAACTACGTGAATGGCCTATACCAACAACCTTAGGGGACAGTCCCATAAGGTTCCCCGATACTTACTCGGAAATCTGACTCTACTTATTCCCGATTTGATCTGCAGCCCTGAAAGGAAAGCGCATGGATAAGGACCCCGGTCTGAAGAAAATGGCATTCCCGTTCGTCCGCGTGGCGCCACGGCCGGGCAAGCCGAGAGACGCGGGCCTCACCATCGTGGCCGACCGCGGGATGGCGATGAACCGGGTGGCGGACCTGATCGAGGCCGGCGGCGGCTACATCGATTTTGTGAAGATCGCCATCGGCGCGTTTCGCCTGCAGCCAGAGGCGTTCCTCAAGCGCAAGATTGCAGCATTGCGCAAGGCCAACATCCGCGTGTTCTTCGCCGGGGATGTCACCGAGACCGCGTTCCAGCAGGGCGTCTCCAACCAGTTCTACGCCACGGTGAAGATGCTCGGCGCGGAGGCCGTGGAGGTCTCGAACGCGCAGGTCGCAATGTCGCTGCCCGACAAGTGCGAGCTGATCCGCATGGCCACCGGCGCCGGCCTGAAGGTGGTCGCGGAAGCGGGACAGAAAGGAATCGAGGACTGGACCTCCAGCCAGAGTTACGTATTCGCGCAGGTGGAGGCATACCAGAAGGCCGGCGCCTGGAAAGTGCTGGTGCAGGGCGAAGGCACCAGCGAAGGCGTGACCGAGTTCAAGGGCAACTTCGTGTTGAACCTGGTGGGCCGCTTCGATGCGCAGGACTTCATCTTCCAGGCGAAGGACGGCACGACGCAGGCGTGGTACGTCAACACGCTGGGCAACCAGGTGAATCTCGACATCGACGACCACCAGGTGATCGACCTGGAGCTCATGCGGCGCGGGCTGCGCAAGCGCGGCGTGTTCGGGCTGATCGGGAGCCTGTAACCCGGGGCGCAACGCGCGCCACGCCCACTCTCGCTGAGGTTGAACCACATGCATAAGCAAGGACCGCAGCACCGCACTCTCCGGCTCGCCTCAGTGCTCGTCGCGGCCTGTCTCCTGTCAGTGCCGGCGCACAGCCAGTCGTGGCGGCCGGACAAGCCGGTCGAGATCATCGCCGCATCGGGCGCGGGCGGCAACACCGACAAGCTCGCCCGCACCATCCAGCGCATCCTGCAGGAAGAGAAGATCGTGTCCACGCCGCTGAACGTGGTGAACAAGACCGGCGGCAACCAGACGATAGCGCGCGTCTACCTCAATCAGCACGCGGGAGACGGCCATTACCTGGAACTCAGCAACCCGACGTTGATGGCGAATCACGTCATGGGCATCACGGAGCAGCATTACGGCGATTTCACGCCGATCGCCGTGATACTGGACGAATACACCGTGTTCAGCGTTCGCGCGGACGCCCCGTTCAAGTCGGGCGTCGAGCTCATGCGGCGCCTCGCCCAGCAACCGGACAGTCTGAGCGTCGGCCTCACCACGCGCGGCGGCGCCAATCACGTCGCGTTCATGCTGGCCGCCAGAGCGGCCGGCGCCGACATGAAGCGCATGAAGATCGTCTCGTTCAAGTCCAACGCCGAGTCGATGACCGCGCTGCTCGGCGGCCACATCGATCTCGTCGCCTCGTCCGCATCGCCGGCGCTTCTGCATTTCCAGCAGGGCCGGACGCGAATCGTCGCGATTTCGGCGCCCAGGCGCATGACCGGCGTGCTCGCGGAGGTCCCGACCTGGACCGAGCAGCGGATCGCCGCGGTCAATTCGAACTGGCGCGCCTTCATCGGCCCGAAGGGGATGCAGCCCGCGCAGACCGCTTACTGGGAAGAAGTCGCCGCGCGGCTGTCAAAGAGCGACGCCTGGAAAAAGGAGCTCTCGGAGAACTTCTGGGAAGGGCACCTCCTGACCGGCAACGCGCTGCGCGATTTTTTCGCTGCGGAATACAAGGAGCACAGGGAGATCTTGGGGGAGATTGGGCTCACCAAATAGCAAGTCGAAAGGCGAAAGTCGAAAGTAACGGCAGAACCGACCGCTATTTACTGTTTCCCTTACGCTTTTCGCTGTGAACCCGGGAGATCGGGAGGTCGGGAGAGTGGCCTTCCTCGCCCTTCCCTCTTTCGCCTTTCGACTTTCGACATTCGACTTAAGAGTTTCCAGAGGAATCAATGAAGCGCAGCGTCGTTCACACCAACAAAGTCCCCCCTGCCCGCGTTCCGCTTTCGCAGGCGATCACAGTTGGCGACTGGGTGTTCGCATCCGGTCAGCTCGGCTTCGACCCGAAGACCGGGCGCCTCGCCGAGGGCGGCATCAAGGCCGAGACGCGGCAGGTGTGCGAGAACCTGAAAGCCATCCTCGAGGCGGCCGGTTCATCGCTCGAGAAGGTGGTTAAGGTCACCATCTACCTGATTGACCTCGGCGAGTTGATGGCGATGAACGAGATCTTCAGCAGCTACTTCCCGAAGGACCCTCCCGCGCGCACGACCTTCCAGGCTGCAGGATTAGTTGCGGGAGCCCGGGTGGAGATTGAGGCGATAGCAACGCTGTAAAGCGTGACGGCTGACGGCAAGCGGCCCTTCCGACTTTCGCCTTTCGACTTTCGACTTCAGAGGGGGCGCCACCCGCCCCCGCCAAACGGGCGTACGCACATTTGTCGTGGCCGGGGTTTGGCGCGATACTCTGAGGAAAGTCGAGTCTGACCCTACTTCTTACTTCAAATCTATGAAGAAGGCTAAGCACACGGCGGACGAGTTGAGAGCGGAATACAAACTCTCGGACTTCAAGACCAAGGGTGTCCGCGGCAAGCACGTGAAGCGCTACAGGGCCGGGACCAATCTTGTCCTGCTGACTCCTGCTGTGGCCCGCGCCTATCCAACCGACAAGGCCGTCAACGACGCCTTGAGCGGGTTGATTCGCGCCGGGAAACGGACGACGGGCCCGGTCTCACGTTCTATTTCGAACGGCCGCAAGCGCTGACATTTCCGCGGCCAACGGGAACCGCGCAGGTCGCGGATCAACCCGGTTTTGTCACCCCGTCACTGCGTCACCGGGTTTCCACCCATCTGCCTTCTGCCTTCAGAGGGGGCGCCACCCGCCCCCGCCAAATGGGCGTACGCGCATTTGTCGTGGCCGGGGTTTGGCGCGACACTTCCTCGAAAATCTGACCCTGACCCTACTTATTTAATAGGGGACAGATTTCTACGCGATTGACCGCCCGGCGAGTGGGGGATAGATTGCCGGTTGGTGAAAAATGGCGTTTAAATTTTCTATACCCGTGCGTACGCGATCCCTTGGACAGGCTCTGACGTGACCGTGCGTTCCTCGTTGGCGACGCTCGTGGAACTCGCCGCCCTCCCCGCGTCGACTGCCGATTCGGTCGAGATCGCGGGCTCGGACCCGGTATGGCCGATCCGTTACCGAGTTGTCGCGCCAGGCGCGGCCACAATCGCGGCCACGGGCCTTGCCGCGGCCGAGCTTTGGGCGCTGAAGACCGGCCGACGGCAGCGGGTGCGCGTGAACGCGCGCGCGGCGGCCGCGGCGCTGCGCAGCTCGCGCTACCTCAGGCTCAATGGTGAAGCGCCCGCGCCGGACCCCAAGAGGATCACCGACTTTTACCAGTTGCGCGATGGCCGCTGGATGTACCTGTACTGCAGTTTTCCAAACCTGCGCGACCGCAACGTCGCGGTGCTCGGCACGCCGGCAGAGCGCGATTCGGTAACGAAAGCCATCGCGACGCGGGACGGAGAGGAGCTCGAAGACAGCATCTTCGAGGCGGGCGGCGTATGCAGCGTGGTGCGCAGCGAGGAGGAGTGGCGTGCGTTGCCGCAGATGCGGGCGGTCGCGGGCTTGCCGCTGCTCGAGATCGTCAAGATCGGGGAGGCGCCGCCGGCACCGCTTCCGGATGGCGACCGTCCGCTGTCCGGCGTGCGCGTCCTCGATCTCACGCGCGATCTGGCCGGGCCGACGTGCGCGCGAACGCTCGCCGAACACGGCGCCGACGTGCTGAGGGTGACTCGCGAAGACCTGCCCGACATGGGCATGTCCGACTTCGATACGGGCATCGGGAAACTGTGCGCGCATATCGACCTGCGCAACCCGGCCGAAGCGGAAACGATGCGCTCGCTTGTACGCGAGTGCGACGTGTTTTCCGAAGCCTACCGGCCCGGCGCTCTGGCCAGTCGCGGACTCTCGCCGCAGGCGCTGGCGGAACTGCGCCCCGGCATCGTCTACGTGACTCTGAGCGCGTGGGGGCATGCGGGCCCGTGGCGCGGCCGGCGCGGCTATGACACCGTGGTTCAAGCGGCAACCGGCATGATCTGGCGCCCGAATCGCGAGCGTCCCGTGCTCCTGCCGGTGTCCGCGCAGGACTACATCACCGGCTACCTGCTGGCGTTTGGCGCGATGGTTGCGCTGGGCCGTCGCGTCCGCGCGGGCGGGAGCTGGCTGGTGCGAGCGTCGCTCGCCGGCGCCGGGCATTGGATTCGCCAACACGGCCTGATCGATCGCTCGGAGTATGCGGATCTTCCCGTAGAGCTGCCGGCAGACGAATTGCAATCGTTATTGATGCAGCACGATTCCCCCGTTGGTCGCCTGACGCATCTCGCCCCCGTAGTGCAGATGTCGGAGACTCCAGCCCGCTGGTCGCGCCCGTCCGTCCCGCGCGGCTATCATCAGCCAGGCTGGCCGGCGCGAACATAAAGAACATAAAGGGGACGCACCCCTTTTTCCGTTAGGAATCCATCATGCGAATCACCTTGCTCGTCGCGACCCTGCTGGCCTGTAGCACTACGCTCGCGCAGCCCTACCCCTCTAAACCGATACGCATGATCGTCGGCTTCGCGCCCGGCGGCGGCACCGACGTCACCGCGCGCGCGGTCGTGCAGGAAATGTCCGATGCGCTGGGTCAACGCATCGTTATCGACAACCGGCCCGGTGCCAACGGCGTGATCGGCACCGAAATCGCCGCCAAGTCGCCCCCTGACGGCTACACCATCCTGATGGTCAACATCGGGCACACGGTGAACCCCGGCATGTACCGCAAGCTGCCCTACGACACGATCCGCGACTTCGCACCGGTTACGCTGGTCGCAATGCTGTCCAATATCCTCGTCACCCACCCTTCGCTTCCACCGAAGACTTTTCCCGAGTTCGTGCGCTTCGCCCGGGCGCGGCCGGGCGCGATCCATTACGGCTCGGGCGGCCACGGCGCCAGCTCGCACCTCGCGGTGGAACTGCTGAAGCAGGCGGCGAAGATCGACCTGGTCCACGTGCCGTACAAGAGCGGCGGCCAGTCCACACTTAGTCCGGGGTCGGACCACCGCAACGCATTGATTCAAAATTACTAGACCGCGAAAAAACGCCTGTAGAAGCGCTTAAAGGCCTAGTTTTGGCACTGAAATTGGCGCTCTAAGAAGAAAAGCCAGCGCTAGTCCGTCCGTACAATCCGGGTCCGCTCAGTCTGTCCCCTAAGACCGCTCTTCCTTCCGCCTTGTCTCACTAGCCGCCCACTGGTGTGTGCTCCGCCAGAAATTCCCTGACGCGCTTTCTCGCCGCTTCCAGCGCCGCGCCCGCCTTCCACTCCGGAATGAATTCCGCGTTGGGCAGCAGCTTTGCGGTCTCCTCGGCAATCGGGGAAATTGGGGGAAATTGGGGAAATTGGGACGCACACCTTTTCTGGCGAAACCATTCGGATTGCAGGGAGCAGAAGAGAAAAGGTGTGCGTCCCAATTTTCCCAGACTCACTCGGCCCGAATATTCGCTGACCGAATCACCTCCGCGTAGCGGCTCACTTCGCTCTTGAAAAAGGCGGCGAATTCCTGGGGCGTGCTGCCGACCGGTTCGGCGCCTTCTTTCGCCATGAACTCACGCACATCGGGAAGCTGGATCGCGTTGGCGATTTCCTGGCTGATCTTGTTGACGATGGCCGCAGGCGTTCCCGCCGGCGCGAAAAAAGCGTACCAGTTGGTCGACTCGAAACCCGGATAAAGCGACGCCAGCGGCGGCACGTTCGGCAACAGGGCGGACGGCTTTTGCGTGGTGACGGCGAGCGCCTTGATCCTGCCGGAGCGAATGTGCGGCAGCGACGTGAGCGCGCCGGCAAAGCTGAAATCGACCTCGCCGCTCATCAGCGCAATCGTCGCCGGGCCGGAGCCCTTATAGGGAATATGCGTCGCCTGGATGCCGGCCCGCTGCTTGAACATTTCGAGCGACAGGTGATTGGCGCTGCCGTTGCCGCCCGATGCCGCGTTCAACTTTCCGGCCTGTTTCTTCGCCAGGACGATGAATTCCTTCACCGACGAAACCGGCACGCTGGTATGCACGACCAGGAACGTCGCTGCCGACGAGATCTGGCCCACCGGCGCCAGGTCTTTCAGAAGATCGAACGACAGATCCTTGCGGAGGGTGTTGGCGCCCGCGAGCGTGGACGCCGCGCACAGCAGCGTGTAGCCGTCGGCGGGCGATCTCACCACGAATTCCGTGCCGACCATGCTGGCGGCGCCGGTCCGATTCTCGACCACGAACGCCTGCCCCATGCTCTCCTGGAATTTCCTGCCCAGCAGCCGCGCCTGCGGATCCGTGCCGCCGCCCGGCGCAACCGGCACGATGATGCGCACCGTCTTGACTGGATAGCTCTGCGCGCGCGCATCAGCAACCAGGATCACAGTGAGGCTCAATGCGGCGACCGTAGCCGCCGCTACACAAGCAGCCATTCTCATCCCGCCCCCCTGGACTCCAGCGCTGATCCGAAGCAAACGTTTCATTGGCGCGACCTCATTAGCGAGACGTAGTATGTTACGACAATTGGTTTCAGCCAGGACCAACTGATGGACGCCGCAAATCAACGGGTTTTCGAGAAGACCGTCGCCGGGTCCGAGAAGGAGCTGGTCGAGCAATGGCTGGGGCAGCTCGAAGCCGCCCTTCAGAGCGAGAGCCGGGCTTCCGTGGCGTCCCTGTTTGCGCCCGACGGCCACTGGCGCGACCTCATCGCCTTTACCTGGTCCATCACACCGTGCCAGGGCGCCGAAGCCATTGCAGCCTTGATGGTGGCGAAGCAAGGGACCGCCCGGGCGCGCGGGTTTGCCATCGCACCAGGACGCACGCCCCCTCGTCGCGCTCAGAGAGCCGGGCTCGATGTCGTCGAGGGCATCTTCCGGTTCGAGACGGAGATCGGACGCGGCTTCGGTGTCGTGAGGCTGCTGGCCGGGGAGCCTTCCCGGGCCTTTCAGCTCATGACCAACCTGCATGAACTGAAAGGCCACGAGGAAAAGATCGGCAAGCGCCGGCCGACGGGAGCAGCCATTTCACGCAACTTCGGCGGCGCCAACTGGAAGGAAGAGCGTGCCGCCAGCCAGGAGTATGCCGACCGCGATCCCGTGGTGCTGGTCGCCGGCGGCGGCCAGGCCGGGCTTTCCATCGCGGCGACACTGGGCCGGCTGGGCGTGGACACCCTGGTCGTCGACCGGCATGAACGCGTCGGCGACAACTGGCGCAAGCGCTACCACTCGCTGGCGCTGCACAACGGCACCGAGTTCAACGCTCTGCCCTACCTGCCCTTTCCCCCGTCGTGGCCCACGTATTTGCCGAAGGACATGCTCGCCGACTGGTTCGAGGCCTATGCCTGGGCGATGGAGCTCAATTTCTGGACCGGCACGGAACTCAAGAGCGCGGCCTACGATGCGGCCGCGCGCCGGTGGAACGCGGTGGTTCGCCGTTCCGATGGAACCGAGCGCACCGTGCGTCCCCGGCATCTCATCTTCGCCAACGGACTGCTGGGTTTCCCGCGCATTCCGGACCTGCCCGGGTTGAAGGACTTCGCCGGCGACGTGATGCACAGCGCCGAATTCACCGACGGCGCCCACTGGCGGGGCAAGAAGGCCCTGGTGCTGGGCACCGGCACGAGCGCCCACGATGTCGCCCAGGACCTCCACGCCAACGGCTGCGAGGCCACCCTCATCCAGCGCGGCCCGACCTACGTGGTGAGCATCGAGCCCGCCGCGAAACTGATCTACACCATCTACGAGGGGATCCCGCTCGACGATGGCGATCTGCTGGTCAGCACGAACACGCTGCCGATCTTCAGAAAAAACCTGCAGGGGCTCACGGCGCGCATGGCGGAGCTGGACCGGAAGATGATCGACGGCCTCATCGCCCGCGGCTTCAAGTGGAACATGGGCGACGACGACGCCGGGCACCAGATGCTGATACGGCGGCGCTACGGCGGCTACTACCTGAATGCCGGTTGCGCCGACCTGATCATAAAAGGCGAAATCGGCCTGCTGCACTTTGACCAGATCCAGCGGTTCGTCTCCGGCGGCGCACTGCTCAAGGATGGATCGGTGAAGCCTGCGGACCTGTTGGTGATGGCGACGGGCTTCGACACGCAGGAAGTGCTGGTCGGCAAGCTCCTGGGCGATGAAGTCGCCAAGAAGGTGGGGCGCATCTGGGGCCTCGGTCCCGACGGCGAGATGAACAACATGTGGAAGCGCACCGCCCAGGAGGGCCTCTGGTTCGTGGGCGGCAGCTTCACCAACTGCCGGATCTATTCGCGTTACGTGGCCCTGCAGATCAAGGCGATCGAGGAAGGGGTTGCTCCTAAGAGCACCTAACATAACCGTAAGCTGAAGAGAATCGAAGCCGGCGCACCTGAGGGATGAGGGATGAGGGATGCGGGCTAACAACTTTTCCGCAACCCTGGTATTCGCTGTAACGTAGCTTCATGCTGAAACAGGTTGATGCAGGCTCACTGAACGTCGCGTACGAGGAGCACGGCCTGGCCGCCGGCATGCCGGTGGTGCTGCTGCACGGCTTTCCCTACGATGTGCGCGCCTACGACGAGGTGGCGCCGCTGCTCGTTGCGAAGGGATGCCGCGTCATCACGCCGTACTTGCGGGGCTACGGCCCGACGCGTTTCCTCTCGGCCGCCACGCTTCGCTCGGGCCAGCAAGCCGCGCTCGCGCACGATCTCCTCGCCCTGATGGACGCGCTCTCGATTCCCGGCGCCGTGCTCGCCGGCTACGACTGGGGCGGCCGCGCGGCGTGCATCGTCGCCGCGCTGTGGCCGCAGCGCGCTCGGGGGCTGGTGACCGGCAACGGCTACAACGTGCACGACATCCCCGGCTCGGCCCGGCCGCAGCCGCCGGAGGACGAGCAGCGGATGTGGTACCAGTACTATTTCCACGGCGAGCGGGGCCGCGCGGGCCTGGAGCAGAACCGCCGCGAGCTGTGCCGGCTGCTGTGGCGGCTGTGGTCCCCCAACTGGCGCTTCGACGACGCGACCTACGAGCGCACCGCCGCTTCTTTCGACAACCCGGACTTCGTCGCGGTGGTGGTTCATTCCTACCGGCACCGGTTCGGCCTCGTGCCCGGAGATCCCGCGCTCGAAGACACCGAGCGCAAGCTGACCGCCCGACCCCCCATCACCGTGCCGGCGATCGCGCTCGACGGCGACGGCGATGGCGTCACGCGCGCGGGTGGCGCCCGCGACCACTCCCGCCATTTCACCGGCGCCTACGAGCGCCGCGTGATCCCGGTGGTCGGCCACAATCTGCCGCAGGAAGCGCCGCGCGAGTTTGCGAGGGCGGTACTGGATGTCGCCGGTCACCGGTAACTGGACTCTGGAGACCCCTAGATTAAAGTCAAAAGTCGAAAGGAGAAAGGCGAAAGGGTCAAACTGCCCTGTGTTCCTTCTGCCTTCTGCCGCCCTAGGTCTTGAGCCGGTACCCGGTCCTGAAGATCCACGCCACGATCGCCAGCGAAACGGCCAGAATTAGCGAGGTCAGCACAGCCCAAGCGACACCATGTGGTCTTCCAAATGCCCGTCTCGTGAGGCCTAGCTGAGGCGAAAAATGACATGCTATAGTCAATTGCCACTCGGTCTTCCTCGTCCGCCCCGGCACCACGTGCTCGCTGGCGGGGTACCCGTCAAGGGTCATTTCCGGAGAACCGTGCCTATGAGAGTTGTTGCAAAAACGCTGGCGGTCGCGGTGCTGCTGTTCGCGTGGGCCGCGACGGTTTCGGGCCAGACTTATCCCTCACGATCCGTGCGGGTGATCGTCCCCTACCCGCCCGGCGGCGGTGCGGATTTCGTGACACGCGTGTTCAGCAAGGCGCTGAGCGACTATACCGGCCAGCAGTTCGTCGTGGACAACCGCGCGGGCGCGAACGGCAACATCGGCTCGGAGCTGGCGGCAAAGTCCAAACCCGACGGTTACACGCTGCTGGGTGTCGCCAACACCACCGTAACCATCAACCCGAGCCTTTACCGGCAAATGCCAGTCGACATGCTGCGCGACCTCGCACCGGTGAGCATCATGGCGGGGCAGCCAAACGTATTGATCGTGCCCCCTTCCCTGCCGGCAAGGACCGTCAAGGAGCTGGTATCCATTGCGCGAGCCCGCCCGGGCCAGCTCGATTACGCTTCCGCCGGGGCAGGCTCGTCGTCACATATCGCGGCGGAATTGTTCCGCCTGGTCGCGAAGATCGGCATCACGCACGTGCCCTACAAGGGAAACGGCCCCGCCATGTCCGACCTGATCGGCGGGCACGTTCAGTTGATGTTCAACAACCTGGCGCCGTCCGTTGCGCAGGTGAAGGCCGGCAAGCTGCGCGCACTGGCGGTGACCGGCGAGAAACGCTCGACAGCCGCTCCGGACGTTCCGACGATGGCCGAAGCGGGTTACCCGGGCGTCGTGTTCAACCTGTGGGTGGGCCTGCTCGCGCCGGCCGGGACACCTGCGGACATCATCGCGAAGGTCAACGCCGACACGGTCAAAGCAGCCCAGTTGCGGGACGTGCACGAGCGCCTGCTGGGCGAAGGCACAGAACCTTACACCACGAGCCCGTCCCAGATGACGGACATCATGCGCAACGAAACCGCGCAATGGGCCAAAGTAGTCAAAGCAGCGAACATCACGCCGCAATGATCAAGCCTCATTCATCACCCATCACTCATCACCGATAGAGGAGCAACGATGCTCAAGCGTCACTACATCACGCCTGAAGGAACTTACAAGGTCGGCGGAAACAAGCAGGTCATCTACACACCCGTCGTGGTCGTGGAAGACACCACGCACACGCATGTCTACCTCGCCGGGCGCACGTCACGCACCCTCGACGGTGATGTGGCATGCAAGGGCGATATGCGCGGCCAGATCCGGGAGGTGTGTATTGCTATTCAAATCGCCCTGGAATCTGTTGGAGCGACGTATTCGGACATAACGCGATCCATCACCTACACGACCGACATGAAGGCGTATTTCGCGGCCATTGATGAGCGGTTCAAGTACTTCAAGCCCCCGTACCCGACCAGCACGCTGATCGGCGTAGCCTGTCTCGCGATGCCGGAAATGCTCCTGGAAATCGAGGTCGAGGCGATCATCGAGACGGAACGCCTGCGTCTGCCGAAAAAGTAGACGCCCTCTTGCGGAGATACGGATCCTCGCGGCTGATCCTGCCGCCGGAGTGCCGCGAAGCACCCGATCGAACCAGTGAGGAGCAAAGCTCATGAAAATGCCAGGCAGAGCAATCGCAGAGCAACGAATAGCGATGACGGGATGGCGCTGCCTTGCGGTGATGTTTCTTTCAGCCGGCTGCGCGTTCCAGGCTGCGCACGCCCAGTCCTATCCGCAAAGGCCGATACGGGTCATCGTCGGTTTCTCTGCGGGCGGGCCGGCCGACATACTGGCTCGCCTCGTCGGGCAGCATCTAACTGCGCGCTGGGGGCAACAGGTCGTTGTCGATAATCGTCCCGGCGCAGGGGGCAACATCGCGGGCGAGACGGTGGCAAAGTCCTCCAACGACGGCTATACGTTGTACATGGCCAATATCGGACATGCGGTGAATCCGGCCCTGTACCGCAGTCTGGCGTTCGACCCGGTCCGGGATTTCTCGCCGATCATCCTCGTCGCGACGCAACCCAGCCTGCTGGTAGCCAATCTGAATTTCTCCGTGAAGTCGGTGAGTGAGCTGATTGCGCTCGCCAAAGCCCGTCCACGCACGATCAACTTTGCAACCGCGGGCAACGGCACCGGCTCACATCTCTCCGGCGAACTGTTCAAGATCATGGCGGGCGTCGAGATCGTTCACGTGCCGTACAAGGGCAGTCCGCCGGCGACCAACGACCTCCTGGGGGGGCACGTACCGTTGATGATTGACGGCCTGCCTTCCGCGCTGCCGCTCGTGCGCGCGGGAAAAACAAGGGCGCTCGGCATCACCACGGCGAAACGCTCACCCGCCGCACCTGACATTCCCACCATTGCCGAGCAGGGCATCGATGGTTACGAATCCAACGGCTGGAACGGGCTGCTGGCGCCGGCCGGCGTTCCCAAGCTCATCATAGAGCGGATCAACCGCGAAGTTGCCGGTATGCTGGAGCTTCCCGAGGGAAAAGAACGGCTGGCGAAGATGGGCTATGTTCCGAGCGGCGGCAGCCCGGAGGCATTTCGGGCCTTCATCGTATCGGAGAAGGCAAAATGGGCCAAGGTCATCGAGCGCGCCGGCGTGCGCCTTGACTGAACCTGCTGTGGCAACGCTGCTGGCAGAGGAACTCGCCGCCCACCTGGTATCGCTGCGTTACGAAGCATTGCCGCCCGCCGCGGTTGCCGCGGCGAAAAAGGTGATGCTGGACACGCTGGCCGTGGCCTGGGCCGGTACCGACGCGCGTGGAACGTCAGCCGCGCTTGCCGTCGCGCGCGGCCAAGGGGGCACTCCAGAGGGCACGATATGGGGACATGGCGGCGAATTGCCCGCCGTGTCTGCTGCATTTGCGAATGGCGTCTTCGCCGCCGCCCTTGACTTCGATTCGCATTACCTCGGCGTGCATTCGGATGGCGTGGTTCTGCCCGCAGCCCTCGCAATCGCCGAGCGGGAGGCGGTGGACGGCAAAGCGTTCCTGACCGCGCTCGTTGCCGCAAACGATATCGTCTGCCGCCTGGGCAGGAGTGCGCAAGGCGCGCATCGGGGCTGGTACTACACCGCCATTTTCGGGATCGTCGGCGCAGCCGCCGCCACGGCCAGGCTTCTTGAACTGGATGTCGACGCGACGCGCAATGCGCTTGGCATTGCGCTCGCCCAGGCATCCGGCACGCAGCAGCCCGCGGTGGAGCACACCCTGGCCATGCGTTTCCAGGCCGGGTTTGCCGCGCACTCCGGCGTTATGGGCGGACTGCTCGCCGCAGAAGGCGTTACCGCGCCTTTGCAGGCATTCGAAGGAAAGTTCGGCCTGTTTTCCCTGTACCAGCCAGGAGACGCAAAATCGGTCAGCGCGGACCTGGGGCGAACCTACCATAACGCGCAGATGGCGTTGAAGAAGTATCCCTGCTGTGCCTGCAGTCATGCGGCCATCGAAGCGGCCCGCACTCTGGCGGCCGAACACCAGTTGGTTGCGGAAGGAATCGAGCGCGTGGTGGTGCGAATCTCACCGGAAATGGATCGCCTCGTCGGCGAGCGTTCCTTGCCCGGCGCCGATCCCGAGGTGGCCGCACAGTTCAGCGTGCGCTATGGCGTGGCGTGCGCATTGTTCTCGGGTGGGTTCTACATCCGGCATCTGCAGCCGGATTCTCTGGCCGACAGCGCCCTGCGCGCATTTGCGGAACGGATTACCGTGGTTGTCGACCCGGCGCTGACCGGCAAATTCGCCCCGGCCGAAGTGGAAGTGATCCCGATCCGTGGCGCGGCTGTGCGGTGTCGCGTGGAGGCCATGCCCGGAACGACGGACGCGCCGATGGACGACGGCATGCACAAGGCCAAGCTGGCGGAATGCTTCGGTTCGGGCGCAAAGCCGCTGGATCCTGCCCGCTACCGGGCTTTGCAAGACAGGGTTGCGCGGCTGGAAGCCCTGCCAGCCATGAACAAGCTGTTCGAAGGACTGGTTACCGCGGATAAGTGATGAACGATTGCCCGCGCGAGTCTATTTCGCAAGATTGAGATCAACCAGCGCAGCCCTGAACTCTTCGTGCTGCGCGGCAAGATAACGCCGCGTCGCGGGCGCATCGAGAAAGCTTGAATCCCAATTCTGGTCACTCAGCGCTTTCTGCCATTCTTCTGATTGCGTTACTTTTCGAGACACGTCTTCCCAGTAGGCAACCTGCGCGGCGCCCAGGCCTTTGGACGCGACGAGAACGTACCAGTTGGCCATCACAACATCGATTCCCTGCTCTTTCCAGGTCGGCACGTCGGCAAGGACGCCGCCCAGGCGCCGCGGCCCGGAAATCGCCAATGGACGAAGCTTTCCAGCCTGGAAGTGCGGAATGAAGTTCGCAACACCCGATGCCGCCATGTCGACATGCCCGCCGAGCAACGCCACGGTCGCTTCCCCTGCCGAGTTGTACACCGGGGTGCGCAACAGCTTGTGATCGACGCCGGCCGCCTTCATCACGAGCACGATGGCGAGGTGGTTGGCGTTGCCGCGGCTGCTGGCAAAACTGATGCTCATCGAGCCCGGATCCTTGCGCAGGCGTTGGATTACGTCGCTCGCGCCGCGCAGCGGTGAGGCGGCATTCAGAGCAAATCCGACGTATTCGCTGATCAACAGAGCGATGGGCGTGAGCTCGGCATGATTGATTGGCGTCAATCCCATGATCTGGTTGGTGACCAGTCCTATGGAGAAGACCCCCAGATAATGCGGATCGCCGGCGTGCTGGTTGAGATAGTTGAGCGCGATCGTGCCGCCGCCGCCCGGCTTGTTGACCACGGTGCTGTTGGTGCCCACCAGGCGCTGGACCTGAATACTCTGCTGCACAAGACGCGCGATCTTGTCCATGCCGCCGCCGGGGCTAACGCCAACAACCAGTTCGACGCTACGGTCCGGCTTCCAAGCGACAGGTTGGGCGCACAGTGCCGTGCCGACGAAGGCAAGAAGATATCCCGCAGCCCAAGCAGCAACAAAACGCAATCTCATCGCCATTCCTCCCGGAATTTCCGCGCCGGTTGTTTCTCGTTTGTTCATCATAATTACCGGCCGAATTGATGCCAATCTCAACGCCTTGCCGATGCAGTCCAGTATATGGAAATTCGCAAGGCCAAGTATTACTCGTTAGTATAGCCGTGACACGCGCCGCAACGATTCGGGAACAGCCGACTCATGACAATCACCCAGACACAGACGCCGATCCGCTACCAGTATGATTTTGACCAGCTCGACCGGGTGCCGGACGGGGTATTGAGCGCCCGTGTCACGCCGCGGCGGTTTCTCTCCGGCGACACGGCAACCACCGGAAAGTCCTTGTCGATCGGCGCGGTCGTCGCAGGGAAGTCGTTGCAGGTCTCCCTGGTCCACAACGCGCGCGGCACCGGATCCAAGCTCCACACGCATCCCAACGAGCAGTTCAACTACGTGCTGCAGGGCACGCTCATCGCAGATATCGACGGCCAGGTGTTCCGTGTTCCAGTCGGCCACATCATTCATATTCCAGCGGGAATGGTGCATTCCCACGTCTCCAGCCCGGAGGGGGATGTCTTGTTCGTCGCCGCCAAGGACACCCGGCACGGCATTGTCGGGCCGCCCGTTGACGGCAAGCATGATGGCCCGCGCACGCTGCCGGGTTTTGGGCAGAACAACAACAACGAATGGAAGATCGGAGCAAACGGCCTGCCCGATGCGCAGAGCCCGCGCTTGAGCCGCGACCTCGTAGGCTACGTCTACGACGCAGCCCGGATCGACTCTGCCGCGCGCGGATCATGGAGCGGACGGATTACAACGCGAACAGATCTCGCGGCAATGCTGGCGACGCCCGCGGCCACCCTCTCCGGAGAAAAGCTGAATGTCGGGATCATCAGATTGGCGGACTCACCCGGGGAACGCACAAGAAGCAGTCCCCGCGAGCAGTTTTTCATGGTGCTGGAAGGCAAGCTGCGCGCGCAAATCGATGGACAAGCGCTGATCCTGCCGCAGCACTCTGGACTGCATGTCCCGGCAGGAACACCGCACAAGGTGTCCGCCGCGACAATGGACGGTGCGCTGTGCATGCTGGTCGAAGGCGGCGGCCGCTAGAACTAAGCCTTATGGCGCGGACTCCATTCGCTGGCGGCGATAAATTTTTCGAAGAGGACGCAACACGTGCCGTTTCACCGATTTGAGAGGCTCGTGCGCAGCGTTACCAATCCGCTGCTCGCCAAGGACTCGCAAGGCGCAACCGTCGAGGGACGTCACATGTACTTTCGCCACCTGCATCAGGCTGCGGGCACTGGGTCGGAGCTTCATTACCATCCTAACGAGTTGATCATCTTTCCTCTGGTCGGCCGCATGAACGTGGTAGTGGGAAAGGATCATCGTATTGTGGGCCCGGGCACCTTCGTGCACATTCCGGCGTATGCCCGGCATTCGACCCGCGCCACACAGGATGGACGGATGGAATATCTCTACATCAAGGACAAGACCTGGTCGCTGCTCGGCTTTTCCGCGAAAGACGGGTCCCCGGGACAGGAGTCGGCCAGTAAACTTCCGGCAAAGCGCGCCAAGTCGCCGATGATCATAGACGGGCTGGGCAACTGCTTCTACACGGTGATAGACCGCCTGGACGCGCCAGTTGCGTCCGCCTCACGCAGCGACTGGCACGAGGGGGCACGGCTGGGTTTCGGGTTTATCGAACTGGTCTCGGGCGCCCGCAAAAAAGCGGCCGCAAGCCCGCATGAAACGTTCCTCTACGTGCTGAATGGCACCCTGCGCGCGACGGTCGGCAAGCAACGGCGGAACCTCAGGGCCGGTGATGTCATCGAAATTCCGAGGGGCGCGCGATACGAGTTGGCAGTGGCCAAAGGCAAGTTCGCGCGGCTGATCGGAACACGCTCCACCTATTTTCTTGAATCGCAGTTGCAACGGCGCAGGCGGCCGGTGCACTGATACCCTGGCTGCGACATCGCCTCCACAGGAAAAGAGAAACCCCATGGCGCGCGGAATTCGATCCCGGTTTGCTTTTGCACTTATGATTACGCTGTCGGCCATGCCGCTCGCGGCGCAGATGGCGTCATGGAAGCCCGAGAAAAATGTCGAGATCATCGTCGGATCAGGCGCCGGGGGCGGCATAGACGGAACGGCCCGCCTGTTGCAGCGGATCTGGCAGACAACGAATATCATGCCGGCGACGACAACGGTGCTCAACCGGCCGGGGGGAGGTGGCGCGGTAAGCTGGGTCTACATGAATCAGCATCCCGGCGACGGTCACTACATCAATGTCAGTCCGACCAACCTCATCACCAATCGGATTACCGGCTCAAACGAGCTTAACCACACCGATGTCACGGCGCTTGTCATGCTCTTCAATGAATACGCATCGCTGGCGGTGCGCAGTGACTCGCAAATCAAGACGGCCAAGGACCTGGTGGCGCGCCTGCGAACCGCGCCCGAGTCGGTTGCTTTCGGGCTCCCCTCCGTGGGCAATGTCTTTCATCTGGGCATCGCGCGGATAATGCGTCTCGCTGGTGGCGACCCCCGCAAGCTGAAGGTCGTTGTGTTCAAATCCCCCGCCGAAAGCCTCGCCGCCCTCCTGGGCGGCCACATCGATCTTGTCCCAACATCGCCAGCGAACGTCATCTCTCACGTCAAGACCGGGAAGGTGCACCTTGTAGCGCTGACATCACCAACACGTTTGCCCGGTGATCTTGCCAGCGTGCCAACGTTGCGCGAACAGGGCCTCGATGCAGTGGTAACGAACTGGCGCGCGGTTGTCGGCCCGAAAGGAATGACCGCGGCGCAGGTAGCGTACTGGGATGGCGTATTCACGCAAACGCTGCGTCACGATGATTGGACACGGGATATCGTGCTCAACCTGCGCGACGGAAACTTTCTGCTGTCCGCCGACACTGCAAAATTCTTCGTCGCACAAAACGAAGAATTTCGCCAGACGCTGGCCGACATTGGCCTGGCAAAGTAGCCGGCGGGCACGCCGTGACGTTGGGTCCAGCCAATCCGGGTCTAAACCGGGGATAGACCGATTTCCGGTTTGTGAAATGAAAAAACGTGGTCCCGGATTTCACCCGTCACGGCAGTGGGGCCCAAGGACGATTTCGGGCTGAAGGTGCGCGAGCACGCGCGTGAGAACGACGTCGTTTACAAAGTCGAAAGCGCGTGATGGGTGATGCGCCTCCCGTACTGCGGGGGTCATCCTTCATCCTTCCGCCTTTCGCCTTTCGCCTTTCGCCTTCAGTTTTCCTGCCAGCTCTCCCCAAAGGTTGAAGCCACTACGAGCGTTTGGCCGCCAAATGTTCCACAGTCGACCTGCTCCAGCGCGGGTTGCACATTTCTATGAAATCATAGGCGTAGCCCCGCAGATAGTGCTTCCGGCACAGCCAGATCTTGGTGACCGAGGGGTCGAACAGATGGCCGGCGGGAATTGCCGCCAGGTTGGCGTCGCGCCCGGCGTCGAAAGTCACCTCCGAAAGCACTGCGACGCCCATGCCCTGCTCCACGCAGGTCTTGATCACGTCGGCGTCGATCGAACTGATAACCAGTTTGGGTTCCAGCTTCGCCTTGTCGAAAGCCCGAACCACGATCTCGCGCGACGTAAAGGCGGGTTCGTAGGTCACGATCGGATAGCCCGCCAGCTCCTTAAGCGTCAACCGCCGGCTTTGCAGAAGCTTGTGCCCCCGCGGCACCACGACGATGCGCTGAAACTCACGGACCGGCAGCACGACCAGCTCGCGTAACGCGGGCGGATCGTTGGTCGTGACACCCAGATCGGCGGTGCCAGACAGCAGCATTTCGGTAATCTTCTCGGGGTCAGCATGCCGCATGGTGATGCGCACCTTGGGGTAGCGCGCCGTAAAGCGCTTGATCACCTCGGGCAGCACGTAGCGTGCCTGCGTGTGCGTGACCGCGATGACAAGCGAGCCGTTGTCTTCCTGCACGACGTCGCGGCTCATCGCCTTGATGTTGGCGGCCTCGTTCGTGATGTTCTGCGCCATCGCGATGATCTTCCGCCCGTGCGGCGTGATGCCAGAGAGCCGGTTGCGCGAGCGCAGGAAGATCTCGACCCCGAGCTCCGTCTCCAGCAGCTTCAGCTGCTTGCTGATGCCGGGCTGGTTGGTATGCAGCGCGGCGGCAACAGCGGAGATGTTGAGGTCTCGCCTGGCGATTTCGCACAAATACTGCATCTGCCGCAGGTTCATGACGTCTCCGTGCTATTCCAAAAATGCATCACGCATTCCATTTTATATCTATTAGGTATGAGCCGG
Organism: uncultured Streptomycetaceae bacterium; assembly: GCA_964521405.1. Taxonomy (GTDB): domain Bacteria; phylum Pseudomonadota; class Gammaproteobacteria; order Burkholderiales; family SG8-41; genus SG8-41. The sequence continues at coordinate 20,981 of CAZFRR010000276.1, forward strand.
AGGTGCTAGCTTTGCCGTCGGGAGAAGAACGATGCGGCCCGCCGCCACCCAACCAAAGGAGGCAATCATGGTCAAGCTGACGTTCCGCAGCCTGCTGGTCCTGCTGTCGATACTGCCGGCGGGGAGCCCGCAGGCGGCCGCGCAGCCATACCCGGCCCGGACGGTGCGCATCGTCGTGCCGTTCACGCCCGGGGGCGGCACCGACATCGTCGCCCGCCTGGCGGCCGCGAAGCTCACCGATGCGCTCGGGCAGCAGGTCATCGTGGAGAACCGTCCCGGCGCCGGCACGGTCATCGGCTCGGAGGTCGTCGCGAAATCGGCGCCCGACGGCTACACACTGATACTGCAGGTCAACTCGCTTGCGGCGAACCACACGCTGTACAAGAAGCTGCCGTACGATACATTGCGCGACTTCGTGCCGATCGTCCTCGCGGCCTCGACCCCCAACGTGCTGGTGGTGCACCCCTCGCTGCCGGCGAAAAACGTGCGCGAGTTCATCGCGCTGGCAAAGCGGCGGCCCGGCGAGATCGCTTACGCTTCGTCCGGCGTTGGCGGCGCTTCCTACCTCGCCACGGAAATGTTCAAGCTCGATACCGGGATCACGATGGTTCACGTCCCCTACAAGGGCACGGTGCCCGCCGTCACCGCGATGATCTCCGGCGAAACGCAGGTCATGATCGCGGCCCTTCCCGGCACGGTGCCCAACCTGCAAGCAAAGCAACTGCGCGCACTGGCCGTCACCAGCATCAAGCGCGCGCCGGCGATGCCGGAACTGCCGACGGTCGACGAATCCGGCGTGAAAGGCTTCGAGTTCGCGACCTGGTACGGGCTGTTCGCTCCAGGAGGAACCAGCCGCGACATCGTCGCCAGGCTCAACGCCGCCACCAACAAGGTACTGTCCCTGCCGGACGTGAAGGAGCAGTTCGCGCGCCAGGGCCTGGACCCCGCGGGTGGAACGCCCGAGCAATTTGCCGCCTACTTCAAGGCCGAGGTCGAGAAGCTGGGCAAGGTCATTCGCGCCACCGGCGCGAAAGTGGAATAGCGTCATACATCACAACTGGAGAGGGAACTCATGACGACCATAGTCGAGAAGCTTGCCGGCCTGTCCGAACAGATCCGCTACGAGAAACTGCCGCCCGAGGTCGTACGCAAGACGAAGATGACCATCCTCGATACGCTCGGCTGCGCGCTGGGTGGATTCTCGTCGGACCCGGCCAAGACCATGCGCAGCGTGGTGAGGCGGCTCGGCGGCAATCCGGAAGCAACCATCCTCGGCACCGCGGAGCGCACGTCCGTGCTGGGGGCGACCTGGGCAAACGGCACCTCGATCCGCTATCTCGACTACAACGACACGCTGATGAGCCGGGACCCCGGCCATCCGAGCGGCAACCTCGCGAGCGTGCTCGCGATCGCCGAGGCACAAGGGCTCGACGGGCGCGACCTGATCTGCGGCCTCGTCAATGCCTACGAAATCCAGCTCCGCCTAGTGGACCATTGCGGCGAGCCCTGCCTGTGGACGCGCGGCTGGGACCATCCGACCAACATGGTGTATGGCTCAGCCGCGGCTGCCGCGCGCCTGCTCAAGCTGCCCGTCGACAAAATCGCGCACTCGATGGCGATCGCCGGCAGCCAGTCCAACTTCCTGAGCGAAATCCGGCGCGGGGTCATCGGCAAGATCAAGGGCACGGCGGAAGCCAAGGCCGCAGGGGACGGCGTATTCGCCGCGCTGCTCGCCGCCGAAGGCATCACCGGCCCGCTGAAGGTTTTCGAAGGCGATTACGGTTACCTCAATATCGTCGCCGGCGGCGGCGACCTCGACGCACTGACCGCACCGATCCGCGATTACAAGATGATGCGCACCTACCTGAAGTACTACCCGGTCGAAACCATGACCCAATCGCCGGTGCAGGCCGCGCTCGACGTGCGCGCAGAGAACAACATCAATCCGCGCGACATCGAGCGCGTGGTGGTGGGGCTCTACGATTTCGCGTTCAAGAAGCCCTCATGGGACGCAAGCAAGCTCAAGCCCACGACGCGCGAGTCGGCCGACCATAGCTTCAACTATTGCGTCGCGATTGCGCTGCTCGACGGGGAAGTTACCGCCGCGCAATTCCTCGATTCCCGCATCCTGGCGCCGGACGCTCAGGACCTGACAGCGCGCACCGAGCTCGTGGCCGATCCCGAGATCGAGAATATCTACCCCAAGTTCTACCCGGGCATCGTCACCGTGCACATGAAAAACGGCAAGACGTTCCGCAAGCGCGTGGATCATTTCCCGGGCGATCCGAAGCGCCCGATGACCGAGGAGCAGTCGGAGAAGAAATTCCGCGACCAGGCCAAACCCTACCTGACCGCAGAGCAGAACCAGAAGGTGATCGACACTGTCTGGTCTCTCGAACGGCTGCAAAACGTCGGCGACCTCGCGCGCATGCTGGTAATTTGAGCGCCCGTCGGATACGCGGACACGGCAGGCCATGAGTCTGCGCATCGGCGTACTGGGCACCGGCGGCGTCGGCGGCTACACCGGCGGGAAACTGACGCTCGCTGGCGAAGACGTCACCTTGATCAGCCAGCAGCAGGAGAACGCCGAGCATATTCGCAAGGAGGGCCTGCGGCTGACCGATACGCAGGGCGAGCGGCTAACGCGGCCAGTGGTACTGCACGTCGGGGAAGTGCAGAGACTCGCCGGCCGGCCGCTCGACGCCGTGTTTCTTTGCGTGAAGTCCTACGACACGTCGCGGGTGTCCGCGCTCATCGCGCCGTTCGTTGCGCCGGACGGCTGCATCATCTCCATGCAGAACGGCATGAACGAAGAGCAGATTGCCACCGTGGCGGGCTGGCAGAGGACGATGGGCGTGATCTTGAGCACAATCGGGGTCAATGCCGTCGGACCCGGCCACGTTGTCCGCACGTCCATGCCGGGCGGCGACGCTCACACGGTGTTCCGCGTCGGCCGGCCCGACGGCCGGATTACACCGCGCGTCGAGGAGGTGGTGCGCGTGCTCCGCGCGGTGGACAGCGCGACCGCGACGACCAACCTCTGGGGCGAACGCTGGTCGAAGCTCGTCGCCAACTCGATTTCCCACGGGCTTTCGGCGGCGACCGGCCTTGCCAGCCACGAGCTGCTTAAAGCGGAGTATCTGCGGCCGGTCATCATCGGACTGGCGGCCGAGGGCGTCCATGTCGGCCAGTCCCTCGACTATGCGCTCGTCCCGATCTACGGAGCCGCCCCGGAAGCTTGGACATCGGCGGCGGCGGGCGATCCGCAGTACATCATGGAAATCAACTGCAGCCTGACAGAGCGGCTCGCGCGATTGACCGAGCAGGAGCGCCCTTCGGTCGCGCAGGACCTGCTGCGGGGCCGGCGTACCGAGATCGAACATACGAGCGGGTTGCTGGTGAGCAAGGCGCATGGCCTGGGGCTAGCGGTTCCCGCCCAGGAGGCCGTGTTGGGCATCGTGCGCCGCATCGAGCGCGGCGAAATGACGCCCGACCCGGCAAATCTCTCGGGCATCACCACGCGCTCAGGCTGACCGTTACCCTCTTCCCGAATTCTCTCTTGGTATCGGGTCGCCAGTAGTAATAGGATGGGGACCCCTATTTCCGGTTGTTGAAATGAGAAACGTGGTCTGACCCTGAGGTTTGCAGATGGACACAATCCTCGCCCAGGACCGGCGCATCTGCCGCAAGGCCGGCACCTCGCTCGCCAACGTGGTGCGCGCGCAGCAGTTCCATACGAGTCTTGGGGACTTCAACGGCGCGTGGCAGGCCTGGGCGCACCACCTGCCCGGCCGGCACCTGCCGTTCTCGGCGATCGAAGTGCCGGCGCTCGGCGTTCCGGGCGCGGTCGTGATGCTGGATCTCTGGGTGTATGTTCCCTGAAAGGAAGACCATGAAGCCAGGCTCATTGACTCCCGCTCGTTTCCACAGCCGCGTCCTGGCGGTGCTGCGTACCCTCGCCGTCGGCGCACTGGTGGCGCCCGCGGTGGCGCAGGCGCAGGCCCCCGACGCCGCCGCTGGCTATCCGCCGCAGCAAATCCGCTTCGTGGTCCCGTTCACGGCGGGTGGCGGCACGGATGTCATCATGCGCATCGTCGCGAAACACCTGTCCGACAACTGGAAGATCGCCGCGCTGGTCGATAACCGGGTGGGCGCCGGCGGCGTC
>CAZFRR010000277.1:0-72314 GCA_964521405.1 uncultured Streptomycetaceae bacterium
ATGAAGCGCCCCGAGAAGGGCCATCTCCTGCCCGGGCACGGCGTCGGCAAGCCCCTCGGCAACGGCCACGGCGTCACGGACAACGTGAACTTCCGCGGCCGGCCGGTGGCGCGCTGGATACCGCTCTACGGCGAGGCGTCCAAGCCGGAGATCGAGCGCATCCGCGCCGAGCTGGTCGCCCGCCTCGGCGAGGCGCGCGCCGCGCGCGTGGCCGACACCAACCGCAACCTCTACATCTTTCCGAACCTGTTCCTGAACGACGGCTCCTCGGTGACCATCCGCACCTTTTACCCCCTCGCCCCCGATCGCATGCGCGTGCTGGCCTGGGCGCTGGGGCCGAAGGAGGAGTCCGCGGTGGCCCGCGCCGTCCGCCTGGACAGCTTTCTCACGTTCTACGGGCCGGGCGGCTTCGCCACGCCGGATGACATCGAGGTGCTGGAGACGATCCAGGCAGGGCTCGGCACCTACCGGGAAGTGCCGTGGATGGAAGTCACCCGCGGCATGGCGAAGGAAGGCGAGCAGCTGAACACGGACGAGCTGCACCTGCGCGCGTTATGGACGCAGTGGGACAAGTTGATGAAAACTAATAGACAGGATTAACTTTCACGCAGGTCAAAACCGAATAGACAGGATTAACATGATTTACAGGATTAGATCTAGATCAAGAACAATGTCGTAATACGATCTTGTTGTTGGATTTAATCTTGTTAATCCTGTTAATCCTGTCTATTGTTTTTGATCTTGCTTGTCTTAAGCCCGGATGGATTAATCCTGTCTATTTAATATCATGAGCGAAGCGAAACCAATCACGCGACAGCAAGTCGAGGACTTCCTCTACGAAGAAGCCGCGCTGCTCGACGCCTGGCGGCTCGACGACTGGCTCACCCTGCTGACCGACGACGCGGTCTACCGGGTGCCCTCGAACGACCGCCCCAATGCCGGGCACGCCGACACGCTCTTCATCATCGCGGACGACATCAACCGCATCCGCGCGCGCGTCACGCGCCTGAAGAAGAAGGACGCCCACGCCGAGGACCCGCGCTCGCGCACGCGGCGCATGATCTCCAACGTGCGCATCGTCAGCCGCAACGGCGCGGCGCTGGAAGTGGAGGCCAATTTCAGCGTCCACCGCTTCCGGCGCAACGACAACATCCGGGTCTACGTCGGCCACTACCGCTACGGACTGCGCGTGGAAGGCGGCAAGTTGAGGATCGCGAAGCGCGACGCCGTGATCGACTCGGCGGAGCTCGGCGGCCTGGGCTCGGTGAGCTTTATTCTTTAGCCGCCGATACACGCCGATAACTTCAAAAGCAACTGGCACAGAGGTCACAGAGAAAAGCAGGACGTAGAATTGAACCGCCAAGACGCCGAGAGAAACGGGAAGATACTCGAGTTCAGGGATCCGGACCCCAGGTCGTGCGCCTTCGCCCGCGCCCGCCGGCTCTGCTACTGCGTTCTCATCGCGGCCGCCTGCAGCGCTCCCGCATCACATGCCCAAGTGGCCCCCTCGCCAGCCGAAAGGGCGAGCTACAGAGGGCTCCACGCCGCCGCAGCGCGCGGCGATGCGGCGGATATCCAGGCTTTGATCGCCAAGGGCGAGAAGCCCGATGTCCGCGATGGCTATGCGCGCACTCCGCTCCACGTCGCCGCCTACGGCGCGCGCCATGAGGCAATGCGCGCGCTTGTTGCCGCTGGAGCAAATCCAAATGCGCTGGAACGGGATCGCTACGACATCGTCACCATAGCTGCGGTCGCCAACGACGTGCCCACGCTCAAGCTCGCGCTCGAGCTGGGATGCAGCGCGAAAAACATGACCAGCCGTTACGACGGCACTGCCCTGATCGCCGCCGCGCATTTGGGACACGCCGAGGTCGTGCGTGCACTGATCAATGCGGGCGCGCCGCTCGATCACGTCAACAACCTGGGCTGGACGGCGCTGATCGAGTCCATCGTCCTGGGCGACGGCGGCCGCCGCCACACGGAAACCCTGAAGGCGCTGGTCGAGGCCGGCGCGAACTTGAACCTGCCCGACCGCAACGGGCAGTCCCCGCTTGCGCTAGCGCGCCAGCGCCGCTACGGGGAAATGGTAAAGACCCTCGAGCGCGCCGGCGCGCGTTGAATGAATTGGTATTGTCACCGAGAGAATTTCCGGGGTCAGACCCCGGTAAAACGGCTTTAGAAACAAAACGGCCGGCTATTTTCAACCGGCCGCATCTTTCTCATCACTCATCACTCATCACTCATCACTTGCGCGTCAGCGCCTTTCTCTTCCACGCCTCCCACGCCCGCCCCAGCCCGTAGCCTTCGCGCTCTTCAATGAGGCGGGCCTCCTCCGGATCGAGATAGTTGATTGCCCCGCCCGGCGCCAGCGCCATGGCCTGGGCCTGGAGCGTCGCGTTCATCGCAAGGAAGATGCTGCGGCCGACCAGGCGCGGGAGCGTAGGCGCGACGATGGTCGCGCCATGGCCGCGCATCAGCACCGCCGGCTTGTCGGCGATTGCTTGTGCCAGCGCGCGGCCGTGCGCCGCATTGCGGATCAGCATGTCCGTCATGCCGAAACCCTCACGGATTTCGAATATCGGAATGCCGAGGCCGATGAATGCGGCGCGGTGATACAGGGGCCTCAACTGCACGCTGGTGACGCCGAAGGGAATTACCGGCGGTGCATGAGAATGGCAGATCGCTACGACGTCCGGGCGCGTCTTGTAGATCTCCCCGTGGATGAAGCGCTCGGTGTAAAGGTTTCTCCCCTTCGCGTCCACCGGGTTGTTGTCGAGATCGAACTCGAGGATGTCTTTCGCCGTGATCAGCTCGGGCGCGAGCGAACGCGAGAGCAGGAACCGCCTGGGATCGCGGTTGTGCCGCACGCTGACGTGCCCCCAGCCGTCGAGCACGCCGTTCATCGCCAGGATCCGGTTTGCCGCCACCAGGTCCTCGACCAGCTGCCGATCGGCCGGCCCTGCCGATTTCAGCTTTGTCTCGCTACGCTTCATAAAAGCAATTGACAGGATTTACATGATTTACAGGATTAGATCAAAACAATTATCGAAAACGCTTAGAGCGCCTAACAAAATGACCGGCCCTACTTTACTCCCCTCCTTTTCAAGGAGGGGTGGATGCGAAGCAGACGGGGTGGTTACGTGGGCACCCCTTGCTCCCACCACCCCGCCCGCTGGCGCGGGCACCCCTCCTCGGGCAGGAGGGGAATTTGTTTTGTTAGGCGCTCTTAGCGTTTATTCTTTTGAATCTTGTTAAGGAACCTCTGCAAAACCCTGAATTCGTCACCCCGGCGTACGCCGGGGTCCAATCGAAACAAATGCTTGCTGGATCCCGGCTTCCTCCGGGATGACTTTTGCAGAGCATCCTTAATCCTGTTAATCCTGTCTATTTCTTCTTCGCCTTTGCGGCTGGCTTGCCTGCAGGCGACGCCGCCAGCTTCATCCGCATCATCCTGAACGCATTTTCATAATAGATCTTGCGCTCGACCGAGGCCGGCAGATCGAGCTTCGCGATCGCCTTGATGTTGCCGCGGATGAAGCCCGGCCCGCCTTCCGGGTCGAACGGGCAGTCGGTGCCGAACAGCACCCGGTCGGAGCCGAAGAAATCCAGCCCGCAGCGCATCGCAGACGCCGAGCCGTTCACCGAGGTGTCGGCGTAGAACATCCTGAAGTAATCCACCGGGCGCTTGCCCAGCCGCTTCCTCAGACCGACGTAATCCTCGTCGTGCGTGCGCAGCCCCATCTGGTCCATGCCGAGCGCGATGCGCTCGTCGAAGAACGGCGCCATCGCGCCGAGGTGGTGGGTGATGATCTTCATGTTGGGCAGCTTCTGCAGCATGCCCGAGAACACGATGCGCGCCATGCAGGCGCTGGTCTCGTAGGGCCAGCCGAACAGCCACCAGATCTCGTACTTCGACTTGGATTCGGTCGGGTAATCCGCGAACTTCGAGGTGCGGGCCGGGTGCAGCCAGATCGGCAGGTTGTATTGCTTCACGCAGCGCTCGAAGATCGGGTAGAACTCCGGCTCGTCGAGCGGCCGCCCGTTGACGTTGGTGAAGACCTGGATCCCTTTCGCGCCCAGCCGGTTGATGGCGTAGTCCATCTCCGCCAGCGACGCCGCCACGTTGTTCATCGGCAGCGAGGCGACGAACGCCGGGAACTGGTCCGGGCACTGCGCGACGATCTCGGCCATGCCCTCGTTGGCGAGCCGGGCCAGCGCCGGGGACTCCTCCGGCCCCGCCAGAAACTCGATCGCCGGCAGCGACAGCGTCAGCACCTGCTTGTAGCCCTTGAACTGCTTCATCATGGTCTTGCGCGCATCCAGGTTCCACAGGACCGGGATGTGCAGCCAGCGCATGATCGTCGCCGCCAGGGCCGGATTGCCGGCGGCAATTTTCTTCATGCGCTCGAAGTATTCCGCCGGGAAGATGTGCGGGAAGATGTCCAGCTTGAGGTTGCTCATGACAGGGTCTCGTTCCGGAAAAATAAGGATCCCACACCTTAGACGATCTGCTGGCGCGCCGCAAATCAAAGGCCGGCAACGATGGCCGAACCGTTCGGGAAACGTCAAGCCGCTCCGGCCCTTGGCGTGGGCGGCAGAAGGGTTGCCTTGCACATGCGGTTGAATTAGATTAGCGGCGGCGCGCAAAATTATCTGGTCAAACCACCCCCATCCCAAACTTCCCCCTAAATGGGAAGAAATTTTTTCTCTAATGGTATCTCGCGAACTCAATGAGTTTCTGACGCAGACGGCTCCCGGCACGCCGATGGGCGATCTCATCCGGCGCTACTGGATCCCGGCGCTGCTCTCCTCCGAGCTGCCGGAGCCGGATTGCGCGCCCGTGCGCGTGAAGCTCCTGTCGGAGCGGCTCATCGCGTTCCGCGACACGCAAGGCCGCCTCGGCATGATGGACGAATTCTGCGCCCACCGCGGCGTGTCGCTGTGGTTCGGACGGAACGAAGAAAACGGCCTTCGCTGCCCGTATCACGGCTGGAAATACGATACGACCGGGCAATGCGTCGACGTTCCCTCTGAGCCAGAGGAGAACGGCTTCTGCAAGAAGATCAAGTTGAAGTCTTATCCGTGCATCGAGCTGGGCGATGTCGTCTGGACCTACATGGGACCGCCTGAACTGAAGCCGCCATTGCCGGGCTTCGAATGGGCGGCGGTCCCGAAGTCGCACCGTTTCATCTCGAGGCGCACGCAGGAATGCAACTACCTGCAGGCGATGGAGGGCGGCATCGACTCCTCCCACGTCTCGTTCCTGCACCGTCACGACCTGCGCAGCGACCCGCTTCACGTCGGCAGCCGTGGCGCGGAACTGACGCGCGAGACCGATGCCCGCTTCCAGGTGGTCGAGACCGCGGGCGGCATGGTCATCGGCGTGCGGCGGCCGGCGCAACCCGGCCATCTCTACTGGCGGGTGACGCAATGGATCCTGCCGTTTCACAGCATGATCCCGCCCTATGGCGACAACGCGCTGAACGGCCACGCCTGGGTCCCGGTCGACGATGAGAACTGCATGTCCTGGTGCATGACGCACCATCCGACGCGCCCGCTGACGGACCACGAGCTCGACACGATGCGCCATGGCGGCGGCATCCACGTCAACCTGATCCCCGGCACGGTGCGGCCGGTCGTCAACCGGGACAACGATTACCTGATGGACCGGGCCGCTCAGCGCGCCAACAAGACCTTTTGCGGCGTCAAAGGGATCGCCATGCAGGACGCCGCGATCCAGGAGAGCATGGGCCCGATCCAGGATCGCACCACGGAGAATCTCGTTTCGACCGACAACGGGGTGATCATGGCTCGCGCTCGCCTGCGCAAGGCCGCGCTGGCGGCGCAGGAGGGCAAGGCCGTGGATGGCCTCGACCCGGAGACGCAGGCCGTGCGCTCGGCCTCGATCGTGCTCCCGGAACACGCCCCCTTCCACGAAGCGGTGGCGGGCGCGCTCAAGGCCAGGGACGGCGTGGCGCACACCTCCGTGTAGGCGGCACCAGCGTCGTTAGTCCTGGAAAAAGCTTTTTGCCACAGAGATCACAGAGTTCACAGAGGAAGTTCAAGAAAGCATTTCATTTTCAAATCTCACCCATCTGGTAAACATGGCGTGTTGACTTGAACCCTTGAATCTCTCTGTGTTCTCTGTGACCTCTGTGGCTGAATTGCAGTTTTTGCGAGTTATTCATTCAATCAGCCGCGTCACGCGGCCGGAGCAAGCAATCCATGAACGACAAGAGAACACCGGCGCGCAATGCCCGGCGCCTGGCGGCTTCCGTTGCCTCGCTCGATCCCGAGATCATCAATGACGTCGTAGCCGCCAACCTCATGCTCGCGAATCTCAACGTGCTCGACGCGTTCGGTCACGTCAGCATGCGGGATCCGAGGAACCCCGGGCGTTACTTGATATCGCGCTCGATCGCGCCGGAGTCGGTCACCGCCCCCGACGTCATCGCCCTCGACCTCGACAGCCGGCCGGTCCATCGGGAAGACGAGGGCAAGCTGCTCTACCGCGAGCGCTTCATCCACGGCGAAATCTACAAGGTTCGCCCCGACGTCAACGCGGTCGTGCACAGCCATTCACCCACCGTCGTGCCTTTCACGGTCACCCGGACCCGGCTCCAACCGCTTCTCCACAATGCCGGCTTTCTGGGGCTCGGCGCGCCGCTCTTCGAAATCCGCAAAAGCGCGGGCGACGGGACGGACCTGATGATCCTGACCTCGAGCCTGGGAAAATCGCTGGCCAAGGCGCTCGGCAAGGATGCCGCGGTCGTCCTGATGCGCGGGCACGGGGACTCGGTCGTCGGGCCGTCGCTGCCGAACGCCGTCTTCCGCGCCTATTACACCGAGATCAACGCGCGCCAGCAGCTGGCGGCGATCACCATTGGCGGGCCGATCAACTTCATGACCCGGAAAGAGGCGCTCACGAGCAACGGCGCCATGCTCTCGGCTTCGGCGCGCCCTTGGGCGCTGTGGAGAAAAAGGGCGCTGGGGACCTGATCCCGTCATCCCGGCGAAAGCCGGGATCCAGCGCGAGTATTCTGGGCACCGGCTTTCGCCGGTGTGACGAGTTGTTTTGTTGCAGACTGACTGGGCATGGATGAGGAGCTTGCAATGAGTCACCTGACGCGATACGGGCTGGCAGCCTTGCTGCTGGCCTTCAACCTTCACGCCACGAGCGCTCTTGCACAAGCGTATCCAGTGAAGGCGGTACGGATCGTGGTGCCGACCTCGGCGGGGGGCGGCAACGATTTCGTGGCACGCCTCGCCGGGCAAAAGCTCGGCGAACGCCTCAACCAGCAGTTTGTGGTGGACAACCGCCCCGGGGCCGGCGGGTCCACCGCGACAGCGCAGGTGGCCAAGGCCGCGCCGGACGGCTACACGCTGTTGCTCGGTTTCGTCGGGCAGCTCGCGATGTTGCCTCACGTGGAAAACGTCGGTTACGACCCGCGCAAGGATTTTGCCGGCGTGAGCCTGCTCGCCTCCGGCTACCAGATGCTCGCGGTGCATCCCTCCCTGCCGGTGCGCTCGGTGAAGCAGTTGATCGCGCTGGCCAAGGCGCGCCCGGGCGAACTTAATTCAGCTTCCGCCAATATCTACACCACCGGGCACCTGGCGGCCGAGTTGTTCAATTCAGTGACCGGCGTGAAGATCGTCCCCATCCACTACAAGGGTTCCGGGCTGGCGGCGACCGCGGTGCTCTCGGGGGAGGTGCATATGATCTTCACCGCCACGTCGTCCCTGTTGCCCTACGTGCAGGCGAAACGGATCGTGGCCCTGGGAGTAACCAGCCCCGCGCGCTCACCGCGCGCGCCGGATGTGCCGACGCTCGCGGAATCAGGGGTGCGGGGTGTGGAGACCGCCAATTGGTACGCCCTGGCGGGGCCCGCAGCCATGCCGAAAGACGTGATCGGGAGGCTGCACGGCGAGCTGGTCAAGATCTCCGCAACGCCCGATTACCGGGAACAGCTCGAGAAGCAGGGTTTGGAGGTGCAGACCAGCACGCAGGAGCAGTTTGCGGCTTTCCTGCAAGCCGAGTACGACAAGTGGGGCAAGGTGATCAAGTCCCTCAAGCTGCAATAATCCTAGAAAAAAACTATTTGCCACAGAGATCACAGAGTTCACAGAGGAACATCAAGAACGTATCAATTTTTGAGCTTCCCTCATCGGGCGAGCCCGGAATGCTAACCCAACACCTTGAATCTCTCTGTGTTCTCTGTGATCTCTGTGGCTGAATTGCAGTTCTTAGAATGATCAATAACCTCCCCGTCAACGCTTGCGGCCGGACCACGACAGCAGGCCGCCGCCAGCCATCACTAGCACGTTGATCCAGAACACCGGCGCGAGACCGAGCGCCGAGGCCACCACCCCGAACACGATCGGGCCGCTCACGCGCACGAAGTTGTTGGCCGTCAAGCGCAATCCCAGCGTCTGCCCCGAACGCCCCTCGGCGGAACGGTCAAACATGAGTATCACGGTCAGCGGCACGCCCATTCCCATGCCAAGACCGAACCATAATGCGATCAGGATCAGGATCGTCACGTTGCTGAAGAACGGCACCAGCAGGAAGCCGACCGCGCTGGCGAGGAATACCCAGGTCAGCAGCAGCTCGGCGGTGAACTGCTTCACCAGGCGCGCGATGAACATCCGCGCGATGAACGATGCCACGGCCAGGCTCGCCAGAATGACGCCGATGATCGAGGCCGACAGTCCGATCGAGTGCCCGTAGACCGGCAGGTAGAACTGGAAGATATCCTGGCCGAGTTGCACCATGCCGCTGACGGCGAGCATGCGCCAGATCCCCGCCTCCTTGAGCGCACCCAGCACGCCCTCCTCCTGCTTCAGATGCGGATTGCCGGGCGGAAACCGGTGGCCCCAAACGAGCAGCAGCACGACCCCGATCAGCGGCTGCGTTGCAACCACCAGGAACGCCGCGGCATGACCGGCGTGATCGATCGAAAGGCCGGCGATCAACGGGCCGACAAAATTGGTGACGGACCCGATCAGGCTGAAATTGCTGAAATGCCGCGGTCGGTCCTCAGGCCGGCTCAGGGTGCCGATGAGGTTCTGCAGCGTGACGTGGTAGAACGCGAGCGCGAGACCGTTCAGCGCCGCCGATGCATAGAGCGCGGGCAGCGTCTGCACGAAGTACGGCAGCACGAGCGAGACCACGCCGCAGACGGTGCCGAACATCAGGAGCCCGCGCGCGCCGCGGCGATCGGCCATCGCCCCGATCGGCCAGGACAGCAGCAACGGGAAAAGATAGAGCAGGCCCCCGATCAGGCCGACCGCGTAAGCCGGCGCATCCAGCTCGAGGGCGAACAGCGTCAACACGAACCGGGAGGCGTTCGCACCGACGAAGTTGAAGTAGGTCAGGGCAAGCGTGAGGCGGATCACCGCTTGCCTTCAATACCGGGGAAAGGAGTCAAAGAAGAGATTCAAGATGCATTTTCAGCCGCGATTATAGCGGGATGCGGAACCAGGGAGTGACGGCTGGCGGGAATTTGCTGCTACGATTGGAACGTTGCTGTTTCGACAGTTCACATTACGAAACTGCGGAAGGATCACGGAATGCGTAAAGTTGTGTGCGGTTCGGCGTTGGGAATCCTGGCGGCGCTCTGCATCGTTGGTGGCGCGTTCGCCCAGGCATTTCCATCCCGCCCGGTCAGGATCATCGTGCCCGCCGCCGCCGGCGGGGCGCTGGACGCGCTCTCGCGCATCATGGCGCAGAAGGTGTCGGAATCGTGGGGCCAGCCGGTCATCATCGAGAACCGCGCCGGCGCCGGCGGCAATATCGCCATCGACAGCGTCGCGAAAGCCGCCCCCGACGGTCACACCCATCTCTTCATCAGCCAGTCTTTCGGCGTCAACCTGCATCTCAAGCCGGCTGTCCCCTACGACCCGGTGCGCGATTTCGCGCCGGTGAGGCTGGTGGGCACCACCGACGGCGTGCTGCTGGTGCCGCCCTCCCTGCCGGTCAACTCGGTCAAGGATCTCATCGCGATGGCGCGAGCGCAGCCGGGGAAAATCTCCTATTCGTCCACCGGCAACGGCACCTCGGGCCATATGAACATGGCGCTCTTCATCAATTTGACCGGCATCGACATCGTGCACGTGCCCTACAAGGACGTCGGGCTGGCGCAAAACGACCTCATGGCGGGACGCGTACAGGCCTACATCGCCCCGATGCCGGCCTTCCTGCAGTTCATCCGGTCCGGCCGCATGCGCGCGCTCGGCGTGACCAGCACCCGGCGCAACCCCGCCCTGCCCGACGTGCCGACCCTTCGGGAAGCGGGCGTTCCCGGCTACGAGTCGTTGACCTGGTACGGCTGGTACGCCCCCGCGAGGACCCCGAAGGAGCGGATCGCCCGCGTCAACGGCGAACTCTCAAAGGCCCTGCAGAGCCCGGACGTGAAGCAGCGCTTCACCGCGCTCAGCGTGGATATCGTTGCGAGCACGCCCGAGCACCTGGGGAAATATCTCAAGGAAGAAGTCGAGAAGTGGGGCCGCGTGGTGCAGGCGATGAAGCTGCGCAGCGAGTAAACCCCCCGGAACCGCAGATAAACGCAGATACACGCCGATAACTTCAAAGCCGGTCAACCACATTCACGGAGAGAAAATCAACAAATGAGATGCCCCTGATCCACCCTGGACAAACCAGAAGCCTTGGCATTTTTCTTATCTATCTGCGGTTGCATTGAAGGAAAACAATGAATCAATGGGAAGAAAAACTCGCAATCACGGAAGCCGTGCAGAACTGGGCGTTCGCCCGCGACTTCGGCGACTGGGACCGGCTGCGCGCGGTATTCCATCCCGATGGGGTCATGACCTCGACACGCTTCACCGGGCCGGCCGAGGCCTTCATCGCCAACGCCGCGAAGAACAAGACCTCGCGCAGCACGCATTTCATGGGAGGCACCAGCACGCGGCTGAACGGCGACAAGGCCATCGCCGAGTCCCGCATGATTCTGCTGTCTCGTACCACGCTCGACGGGATCGAGGTGGACGTCACCTGCTACGGCCGCTTCTACGACCGCTTCGTGAAACACGAGGGCGCCTGGCGCATCCTCAGGCGCAACGCGATCTACGAGAAGGACCGGATCGAGCCGGTGCGACCGGGCATCGCGCTGAAGCTCGACGAGGCGGAACTCAGCCGCTTTCCCGAAGGCTACCGCTACCTCGCCTACGTGCAGTCGAAAAGCGGCTCGACGGTCGATCTTGGACTGCCGACGCCGCGCAGCCCGGCGCTGGATCGGCTCTACCGCGAAGGCGCGCAGTGGCTGGAATCCTGAACCGCCGAGCCGCCAGGACTACAGTGTTGAGTGTTGAATGTTGAGCGAAACCCAGGCTTGGGAGTAACTCAACACTCAAAACTCAAAACTCAACATTGATCTTCCTGCCGCCAAGGCGCCATAAATTGGTAAGTTTCTTTATTCCTCGTCCCACGTCCCCGAAGCAAAAAAGCCTGCAAAATCACAGGCCTTCGTGCTGAAATCCCTCTTCGCTGGAAACACTTTGTAACAATTCTCATCAAGAACTGGCGGCGTATTTTGGTAGTCTTATCGACATGGCCATCCACAAGATGGAGTAGCTCATGAACTGGAAAACACTTTTCTCTGCGCTGGCCGTTGTTCTTCTGGGCCTCGCGATGAGCGTCCCAGCGTTCTCCCATGGTGGCGGACGTTACTACGGTGGCGGAGGCTATTACGGCTACCCGCGCGTAAGCGTCGGTATCGGGTTCGGTTGGCCCGGATATTGGGGTTACCCTGGTTACTACTACGCGCCCCCCGCTTACTACTATCCGCCAGTGACCGTGGTCCCGTCCTCACCCCCGGTCTATATCGAACGTGGCGACACGCGCTCCGGCCCGGTGGATCCCCGGGATTACTGGTACTTCTGCCCCGAATCCAATACCTACTACCCCTACGTGCAGCAATGCGCCGGGGGCTGGCAGCGAGTGGCCCCGCGGCCGCCGAGCTAATCCGAAAACCCAATATGAATCCACTCCGAATCCTGTCCATTATCGTGCTGCTCGCGCTGGCTGGATGCGTGACGGTGCCGAAGGGCCCCAGCATGATGTCCCTGCCGGGCAGCGGCAAGAGCTTCGACCAGTTCCGCATGGATGATAACGACTGCCGGCAATTTGCCAGCCTGCAGGCGGGTGGAACCACGCCCAACGACGCTGCCGTCGACAGCGGTGTGAAAAGCGCAGCTGTCGGCACCATCGTCGGCGCCGCGGCGGGCGCCCTCATGGACGGCAGTAGCGGCGCGGGCGTCGGCGCCGGCATCGGGCTGCTGACCGGCGCGCTCATTGGATCGAGCACCGGGAATGCCTCCTCCTACGCGCTGCAACAGCGTTACGACATCGGCTACACGCAGTGCATGTATGCGAAGGGCCACAAGGTTCCGGTCTCCGGGCAATTCATATCCGCCAACGGACAGACCCCGCCGCGTTACTCCACACCGCCTCCCCCGCCACCGCCGTCTCGATAAGGCAAAAGGGGGGGAATTCCCTTCCTTTCCTCTTTCATGAAAAAGCCCGGATTGCCCGGGCTTTTTCATTCGACTTCTTTGAATTGCCCGCGGGTAACCTGCAGCGGCGCGCCAAGCCCGGAGAGGATGGTCTTGCGGCGGACTTCGTTGGCGATTCCGCGGCGCTCATCGTCCATCCACAGCCGGTCGTGGCCCCACATGCTGCCGCCGTGGGTGACTTCGCGCGGCGTCCACGTCGCCTCGTCCACGGTGCGCCCGCCCCAGCCGCACTCCATCATGAAGCCGGCCGGGCAGAAGGCGTAGAAAGACAGCACCCAGTCGTTGGAATGGCGCCCGAGCGTCTGGCCGATGCGCCAGCCGTCCAGCGCGAAATCGTAGGCGCGGCCCACGTCGTCCAGCGCGAGCACCTCGAACATGACGTGGTGCACCCCGTTCTGCTTCGACTGCAGCAGCGCGACGCTGTGGTGGCGCGGGTTGGCGCGCAGGAACATCAGGCGATACGGCTTCACCATGTAGTCGGAGAGGCGCAGGCCGAGAACATCGCGGTAAAACGCGCTCATGGCGTCGATGTCCTGGGCGTGCAGGACCATGTGCCCCATGCCCATCTTCCCGGTGCGGAAGCCCCCGTGCGGGCGCGGGGCGGTGAACGGGCTCTCGGCCTGCGCCAGTCCGTGAAAGAGTTCGATGCGATTGCCTGCCGGGTCCCGGCACCAGGCCATTTCGTCCACGCCGCGCAGCGTCAACTCCTTCTCGCTCGCCCGCGTCACCTTGAAACCAGCCGCCTCGAGCTTGCCCGTTGTCTCTTTCAGTGCTTGCGCGCCGGCGGTCTCGAAACCGAAAAATGCCGGGCCGTCCCGGTCCGAGCGCTGTACCAGCAGCCGCTGGCAGCGGTCATCCACGCGGCACGCCAGCGCGTCGGGCCCGCGCTCCACCACCTGCATCGCAAAAACGTCGGTCGCGAACCGGCGCCACGCATCGAAGTCCGTCGCATCCACGCCGACATAGCCCAAGGCCTGTACTGGCATCTCCCTGCACTCCCGTAAACCTTCTCAAATTATTATCACACGGAACGGTTTTGCACGCCGCGGCGGTTGCTGTTAGATTTGACGGGGTTCGATCGTTGCGGAAGTGGCTCATAAGCCACTTCCGCACTGTACTTTTCCCCTCGCCCTCCGGGAGAGAGGGAAGGGGTGAGGGTTGTTACAACAACAAGTTGAAGGGGATCGCCATGGGACCAGCACGCCTTGCGGCCTGCACTGCCGCCTTGCTCGGTGCTGTCATTTCGGCTGAAGCGCCCGCGCAGGCCTTCCCCACCCGGCAGGTGCGCTACATCATGCCGCTGCCGGCCGGCAACGAGACCGATCTCTTCGCCCGCGTGCTGGCGAAGCAGCTTTCCGACGGCTGGGGCCAGCAGGTCAACATGGACAATCGCCCCGGCGGGGGCACGATCATCGGCACCGATCTCGCTGCCAAGGCCCCGGCCGACGGCTACACTCTGTTTCACGCCCTCACGGCGCACGCAATCAACCCAACGTTCAACGCCAGGCTGCCGTACGACACGCTGAAAGATTTTGCCTGCGTCACGCAGCTCGCCCATTTCTCCGGAGTGCTAATCGCGCACCCTTCGTTTCCGGTGAAGAACGTCAAGGAACTGATCGCGCTCGCCAAGGCGCAGCCGGGGAAAATCGTCTACGCCACCGGCCCCATCGGCACGACCAACCACATCCTGGGCGAGTCGCTGCGAACCGCCGCGGGTATCGATATCGGGCATGTTCCCTACAAGGGGGGCGGGCTGGCGATCCAGGACCTGCTGGGCGGCCGCGTGCCGCTGGTCTCCAACGTGGTGGTGGAAGTGCTGCCGTTCATCCGCTCGGGAAAAGTGAGGCCGATCGCCGTGACCAGCCCCAAGCGCACGGCTTCGCTCCCGGATGTGCCGACGGTCGGCGAAAGCCTGCCCAATTACCGCGCCGGCACCAGCTTCTGGGCGCTGGTCACGCGCGCCGGCACACCGGCCGCCGTGATGAAGCAGCTCAACGCCGATATCGTCAAGGCCATGCAGTCAACTGACGTGCGGGAACGCATCGCCCAGATGGACCTGGAGCAGGTCGCTTCGACACCCGCGCAGTGCGACGCCTTCCTGCGGGAACAGGTGTCTGTTTGGAGCCCGATCGTCAAGGCCTCCGGCGCGCGGGCGGACTGAACAGTAGTACTTGGAAATCCCTGCAAAGCCAGCACCCGTCACCCCGGCGAACGCCGGGGTCCAGTGAAAAAAAACTCTTGCTGGATCCCGGCTTCCGCCGGGATGACTTATTGAGGATTACGTAACCGCGTGACTATCAAGAGCGGACCGTGCGATGCAACCACCCCGTCCGCTTCGCGTCCACCCCTCCTTGAAAAGGAGGGGAGTATTTTTTTGTTCCCCTCCTGCCCGAGGAGGGGTGTCACGAAGTGACGGGGTGGTGGGAGAAACATACCTGCACACGTTACAGTCGGCGAACGCCCGACGCGATACAGCGCGGCCGGCTGGGCGGGGTGCCTCTGGAGGAGGCAGGGTGGTGTGTTAGAGCGTCACGCCGATACGTAAAATTCAATAATCAAAGGTTTCCTTATGCCTTTTTGCGCTCGCCACTCATCATTTGGCCCGCTTCCATTCGAGATGAGGTACGATGGTTCCTTCAGGCAGGCTGGCGGGCGCCGAGACTATCGATAGCTGGTCGCCCTTGATCGTTATTTTCCCCTTGCGCTCGACGCCATCCCAATTCGGGTAGGTGGAGCGCTCGATGCGCCAGGTGATGGTCCGGTCCTCCTCGTTCACCGAGTAGGTGCCGAAGTAACCGATGGCTTTCCCGACCGGAACCAGCGGCCCGCCATCCGACTTTTTCCGGCCGGCAGCGACGATCATGTAGGTAAAACGGCCGCTGCGATCGTACGACGCGCTCCCTTTCACGTTGGGACCCCAGGTGTCCAGCTTCTTGCCATCGTAGAGCTGGTCATATACCGAAACCAGCGTCCAGGTGCCGACGATCTGCTGTTTGAGCGGCGGCGGAGGTGTTGCCGCCTTTTGCTGCCCGATCGCATTTCCCGCAATGACTATTCCCAACATGAAGCTCACCAGGCTGGCTGCTGCTCGCTTGAAAGCTACTTTCATCGTATGTCCCCCAGATTTACCTGCAGGCTACAAAACTTCCGCCATTTGCCATTTGCCTTTTGCCATTTGCCTTTTGCCTTTTGCCTTCAATCGCGGGTGCCCTTCTTGAGCGGCGTTTCCTTGATGTAATCCTGGATCTCCGCTTCGCCCATTCCCAGCCATTCCGACAGCAGCTCCGCGGTGTGCTGACCCAGCAGCGGCGCGGTCTTCACCGGCACGTGCGAGTCCGACATCTTCACCGGCCAGCCCGGGATCAGGAACTTGCCGCGCGTTGGATGCTCGACCTCCGCGAACATGCCGCGCTTGCGCAGCGCCGAATCGTTCATCAGCTCCTGCGTGTCGAACACCGCGCCTGCCGGCACGCCGGCGTTCTGCATCTTCTCCATCGCGTCGCGCTTGGTGAACTGGGCGCACCAGTCGCCAACCATCTTGTCGACGACCGCGGCGTTCTGGACGCGCAGCTTGGGTGTCGCGAAGCGCGGGTCGTCCTTGAGGTCCTCGCGCCCCATGAGCTTCAACAGCCGCTGCCAGTGCCAGTTCCCGGCGCGCGTGGAATAAACCATGATCCAGTCGTTGGGCCCGCCGGGCTTGCACTGGTAGAGCTCGCTCGGCGCGGCAGCGCCCAGCGAACTCTGGTTGCCGGTGCGCTCGACCGGTTTGCCGTTCATCAGCTGCCCGGCGAAGCAGATGCGGTTGAAATTGATCACGGAGTCCTGCATCGTCACTTCGATGCGCTGGCCGCGGCCGGTGCGGTTTCTCTGGTTCAACGCGGCAAGTATGCCGATCAGGCAGTGCAGGCCGGCGCCGGTGTCGCCAACGTGCGGACCCGGCCGCAACGGGGGGCCGCCTTCCACGCCGGTGATGGCATACGCGCCGCCCACTGCCTGCGCGATCATGTCAAAGCTCAGGAACTTGCCGTACGGACTTTCGGGCGCGAAGCCCTTGATCTGGGCGTAGATCAGGCGCGGGTTTATTTTCTTCACCTCCTCGTATCCCAGGCCCAGCTTCTCGATGCCGCCGGGCGACATGTTCTCGATCATGACGTCCGCCTTTTCGATCAGCCGCATCACGACCGCCTTGCCGCGCGCTGACTTGAGATCGCACACCATGCTGCGCTTGTTGGCGTTCATGATGACGAAGTAGTAGGAATCGAGATCGCCGCGCTCGGTGGAGGCGAAGCGCCCGTTCTCCCCGCCCTGCGGCTCGACCTTGCAGATATCCGCTCCGAGCCACGCCAGCGACTCGGTGCACGATGTGCCGGCTTCGTACTGCGTCAGGTCCACGACCTTCAGACCGGCCAACGCGGTGTTCATATTTGGTTTGCTCGCCTGACTCATTTTCATGCCTTTCGAGTAGCGTTTTTCCCTGCACACGGGTGGAAATACTGCGTGAATGGATTCTAACTCTTTCCAACCGGAGCAATGTCGTGCAAAGCACCAGGCATTGGGTAGAGCGGGAGGTGGCAAAGCTGGCCAGGCTGATTCAACTGGGGATGATCCAGCCGGAATAAGTTGAATGGTGATGAGTGATGGGTGATGCGTGATAAGTTAACGCCCCTCTTCCCTCAAGGAAAAAGCCCTGCGAAACAGCGGGCCTTACAGGATTTCGTAGTGCTATAATTCGCTTCCCTTTTTGCGCCCGTAGCTCATCTGGATAGAGTACTTGGCTACGAACCAAGGGGTAGGGGGTTCGAATCCCTCCGGGCGCGCCAGACATAAGCAATAAGGCCTGCATGCGCAGGCCTTATTGCTTTAAGGATGAAGGCGGAAGGATGAAGGATGACCCTGCCTTCTCCTATCCGCGTCTATCTGCGGTTCCGTTGTTGATCTTTGGCGTCTTGGCGGCAAAAATAATAATGTTGAATGTTGAGTGTTAAATGTTGAGTTAACTCCCAAGATTGGGTTTCATTCAAAATTCAACATTCAACATTCAAAATTTAACACTGTAGTCTTGGCTTGGCGGTTCAGTAGTTTCTCGTCGCCCGTCACTGCCCCTGTATCCCCATTTCCTTGAGCAGCTTCGTCCACTTCGCCAGCTCCGCCCGGATGTAAGGCCCGAACACTTCCGGCGGCGCGTAAGCGATCTCGAGTCCCTGGCCCGACAACCGATCCGTGATTTCCGGAAGCGCCAGGATGCCGGCCAGCTCGCCGCTCAACTTCTTTACGATCGCCCAGGGTATCCCGGCGGGCGCGAACACGCCGTACCACTGCGAGACTTCGAAACCCGGCAGCCCCGACTCCGCGATCGTCGGCACCTCCGGGGCAATGGCGAGGCGCTTCGCCTCAGTGATGCCGAGCGCGCGCAGCTTGCCTGATCTCATGTGCGGTAGAGCGGTGGAAACAGCGCCAAAGGAAATCGGAACGTGCCCGCCGATCAGCGCGATGATGGCATCTCCTCCTCCCTTGTAGGGCACGTGCGCGATGTCTATGCCAGTTGAGCGCGCGAAAAATACCCCGGCAATGTGCGGCCCCGTGCCCGAGCCGGTCGAGGCAAAGGAGAGCTGGCCCGGACGGGTTTTCGCATACTGGATCAACTCCTGGACCGACCGCGCGGGAACCGATGGATGCACCGTGAGCACGATCGGAGAGACCACCGCCCGGGAGATCGGCGCGAAGCTCTTGAGCGGCTCGTAGGCGGAAGACCCCGGCTGCATCGCGGGACCGATGGTGAACTGCGTCGAGGATCCCATCAGGAGCGTATAGCCGTCCCGCGGCGCTTTCGCCGCGATCTGCATGGCGATCACGCCACCTGCCCCGGTGCGGTTGTCCACGATGACCTGCTGGCCCCAGCGCTCCGAGAGTTTCTGCCCGAGTGTCCGCGCCGTCAGGTCCACCGCACCGCCAGCCACGAACCCCACGAGGAAACGAATCGGGCGTTCCGGGTATGGCTGCGCAACCGCCCCAGCCATACCAAGGCAAAAGGCACAAGGCAAAAGGCAATAAGTAATCGTCTTTTTCACAAAACCTTCATCACTCGCCACTCGACACTCGCCACTCGACAGTCATTACTCCGCTGTAATCTTCGTTTCCTTCACAACGCGCCGCCATTTCGCCAGGTCGTCCCTGATGACCTGCCCGAATTGCTCCGGCGTGCCGGTGTAAACATCCATGCCGTCGCCCAGCAACCGCGCGCGGAATTCGGGATGATTGACCGCCCGCACGAGCTCGGCATGCAGCCTGGCTTGCAGCGGTTTCGGCATCCTGCCGGGCGCGATCACGCCGAACCACTCGCTCGCCTCGTAACCCGGCACGATCGTTTCGGCGATTGTCGGCAGGTCGGGGCTCTCGGGGCTGCGCTTCAGGCTGGTCACCGCCAGCGCCCGGATCCTGCCCGCCTTGACGGGAGCAACGGAAGACAGCGTGCCGGCGAACATCATCTGTATCTGCCCGCCGATGAGATCGATCATGGCCGGCCCGGTGCCCTTGTAGGGAACGTGCACGATATCGATCTTGGTCATGATCTTGAAGAGTTCGACGGTGAGATGCATCCCGGTGCCGCTGCCGGCCGTGCCAAAGTTGATCGAGCCCGGCTTGGCCTTCACCAGCGCGTACCATTCCTGGATGGTGCTGGCGGGAACCTTGTTGTTGACCACGATCCGGAAGGGCGATCGCCCGAACAGCAGCAGCGGCGTGAAATCCCGCGTCGGGTCGTAGTCGATCCGGGGATTGACCGCGGGATTCGTGACGATGTTGCTGATGGTCGTCATCAGCGTGTAGCCGTCGGGGTTCGCCTGCGCGGTCAGCTGCGCCGCTATGTTGCCGGCGCCGCCCGCGCGGTTGTCCACGATCACCTGCTGATTGAGGCTCGCCGACAGCCGGGTGGCCAGCAGCCGGGCGAGCAGATCGACGCTGCCGCCCGGCGCGAACGGCACGATCATGCGGATCGGGCGCTGCGGATATTGCGCCGCCGTCTCAGTCTGCTGCGCCGAGCCGGCCGCAGGCGCCAGCAGGAACAACAAAAACAATATTGTGGAGAAGGAATTGGAAATGCCGTTCAAGCCGGCATTGCTCGGGCGTCTGCAAACCATGCTTCCCTCCTATCTCTGGCTCAGTGGGGAACTTCGAGCAGGATCTTGCCTATGTGCGCGCTGGATTCCATGCGGGCATGGGCGTCCGCGGCCCATTTGAGCGGAAACACCGAGTCGATGACCGGCGACACCCTGGATCCGAGGTGCGGCCACACCCGTTCCATGAGCTGGCCTGCGACTTCTGTTTTCAACGCGAGCGGGGAGGCGCGCAGGCTGGAACCGGTCACGAACGCGCGTTTCATCATGATCGCGCCGAGCTCGATGCTGAATTCGACTCCTTCCTTGCGATTGAGATGGACCAGGCGGCCGCCGGTTGCCAGCGCCTCGATATTGCGCCGGGCGTATTCCGGCCCGACCATGTCCAGGATGACGTCGGCGCCGTGACCGCCGGTGGCCCGCTCAACGCCCGCGACGAAATCCTCTTCGCGATAGTTGATGGCGGCAGCGGCGCCGAGCTTCACGCAGGCATCGCACTTCAGGGCGCTGCCCGCGGTCGTCACCACGCTGGCCCCTTCCAGGCGGGCGAGCTGGATGGCCATTGTGCCCACCCCGCTCGAGCCGCCGTGCGCCAGCAGCCACTCGCCCGCCTTGAGGCGCCCGAGCATGAACACATTGAGCCACGCGGTGAACAGCGCCTCGGGCAGCGCGGCGGCCTGCTTGAAGTCGAAGCCGGCGGGAATCGGCAGCGTCATCGGTTCGGCCGCAATGCAGTACTGGGCGTAGCCGCCGCCATTGACGAGCGCGCAGGCGCGATTGCCCGGCTGCCAGCGCGTCACGCCGGCGCCGACTGCCACGACTTCGCCCGCCACCTCCAGTCCCGGAATGTCTGTCGCACCGGCTGGACCGGTCCCGCGCCGGCGCTGCCCGCAGTCGTGGCGGTTGATGCCGGCGTAGGCGACCTTGATGAGCACCTCTCCCGGCCCTGGCTGGGGAACCGGGCGGGTGCCGGTAATCAGCACCTCCGGGCCGCCCGCGCGGGTGATCAGGATGGCGGCCATCGTGGCGGGCAACATCAGGTGCTCCGCTTGTTCTAGCTTGATTCAATGCCGTGCGCGGCAAACAGCGCCTTCGCCGCCGGCGTGGCCAGGTAGCGGGCAAATTTCTTCGCGCCGCCAGGATGCGGCGCCGCGGCCAGGGTCGCGGCCACATAGTCCGTGTAGTGCTGGATCTCATCCGGAAGAGGGCCGGCGAGCTTCAATCCCTTGTCGCGGAACATCAGGATTTCGGTGATGGCGCCAAACCCGATTTCCTTGCCCTGGCCCTTGATCAGGTGCTCCATCATCGCCGGGCCATTGCCGTAGCGGCTGGTCTTCGGCTGGATCCGCTCGAGTATCCCCATTTCCTCCAGCATGTGCTCGACGTAGAGCCCGCTCGAGGCCCGGTTGAAGACTACCGAATCGGCGTCGAGCACGGCGTACTTGATCGCGCCCGCGCTGGAGATGTCCGGCACCGGCAAGATTCTGCGCATTACGATGCCGATGCCGACGCGCCCGATCGGCACGCGCCCTTTCCCGGCAACCTTCCCCTCCCGCGCAAGGTCATCAATCGCCTCCTGCGTCGCAATTACGACATCGGCCGCCTCGCCACCGGCGATGCGCTTGCGGATCACCGGCGTCGTCGCCCAGGTGATCCTGACCTCGTCCCCGCTTTCCTCGCGGAACGCCTCGACGGCGTCGAGGAGCCCCGGCTCGATCGCGCCCGCACTGAGCACATGTATTTCGGCAGTCATGGGTTGAATATCGTCTTGCAGGTCGGCAGGTCGCGGACGGCGGGCAGGCTGTCGATGCCCTGCAGCAGCTCGAACAAGCGCCGCGCTTCCTTCCCGGTATGAGTGCGCTTCGTGCACTCCTCGAACTTGGACCAGAGCTCGCCCGGCTCCATCGGATCGTAGGCATGGCCGCGGATGCGCGCGATCTCGCCGCTGTCCAGCACCTCGCCGTTACCGAGCCTCACCACCACCCGCTCCGTCGGCGAGTGGGCCGGGTCGCGGGTGTCGAACGCTTCCACTGGAATCAACTTCACTTTCGGGAAGAACGCCTGGATATCCTTGCGTTGCACGATGGCATCGGTGAAAACCTCCACGCTCATGCGCCCGAGTATGACAGCGGCGGCCATCGCGAACTCTTCGCTGAACTTGGCCTCGAGCCCGGTCTGCGGGTTATGGTTGGCCAGCACCACCACCTGCCCGGTTCCCATGGTGACTTCGATGGCGGCGATGTCGTCGGGCTTGAGGCTGCGCCCGGCCAGCATCTTCACCGCGGTATCGAAAGAGCGGTGCGTGAAATAACAGGACGCGTACTTCTTGACGCAGAGCGACTGCCAGGGAAGGTACCACTCGCTTCCGACTTTCACCGGCGACTCGCGATCGGCGCTGGACGGCGAGAACGCATTGAGAAATCCCTGCGCGTTCTCCAGGGTGTCGCGTCCCGCTGTGAGCCCCCCGGCCGCCAGGCGCGCCGACGTCAGCCCGTTACGGGCGGCGAGGCCGGCATGGTAGGGCTTGGTCATGGTCCCGAAATTCGGCGCGAGGCCGCCGGCGTGGCTCGCCGCAATCGCAAGGGCCGCGCTGGCGCGCTCGGCAGGAAGACGCTGCAACACTGCTGCGGCCGCGGCCGCGGCGACCACGCCGAATACCGCGGTCGGGTGCCAGCCTTTCTTGTGATGGCTGGTATCGCGCCGGATCAATTCGGCCCAGACCTCGTATCCCGCGACGTAGGCCGTGACGAGATCGCGACCGCTGGAGCCCAGCTTCTCGCCCTCGGCCAGTATCGCGGGAACGAGCACCGTGCTCGGGTGCCCGGTCAGGGAATGATCGTCGAAATCGAGCGCGTGCCCCGCGGTCCCGCCCACCAGCGCCGCGTCGGGCGCCGAAACGGTGATCGGCGACAGGCACATGCGCGCTTCGCGCCGGCCGCCGGTTTCGACCAGCGTGCGCCGGACGATGTCGACGACCGGTTCCGTGATGCCGACCATGATCACGCCGACCGTGTCGGTAAACGCATTCCTCACGAGCGGCAGCGTGCTCGGCGGCAGTTGCTCGTAGCGAATGCCCTCGAGGAATCGGCCCAGCTCGGAGGTCAGCATGGCGGTCATGGCGGTTGGCGAACGTCGCAGTCGTGGGTTCTTACTGGAGGTTGAGTTCCTGGGCGACCTTCTTCCATTTTGCGATATCGCTTCTGACGGTGGCGCTGAAATCTTCCGGCGACATCTGCACCGGCACGGCCCCTTCGTCAGCGAGACGCGCCTTGACGTCGTCCGTGGCCAGAATCTTCTGGATCTCGCCATGAATCTTGCCGATTACGGGCCTGGGCGTTTTCGCCGGCGCGAACACGCCCCACCACTGTCTTGCCTCGAAACCCGGGACGCCGGCCTCCGCTATCGTCGGCAGCTCGGGCACGAACGAAGAGCGCTTGGCCGTAGTCACGCCCAGCGCGCGCAATCGTCCCGCCTTGACCTGGGGCAATACCGACGGCAGGCTCCCGAACATCATGGGCACGTGGCCGCCGACCGTCTCGGTGACCGCGGGCGCAATGCTCTTGTAAGGCACATGCACGAGCTTGATACCGGCGCCTGCTGCAAATACCTCGGTCACCAGATGGAGGATGCTGCCGGTGCCGGACGAGGCGTAGTTCAGGCTGCCCGGTTTCACTTTGGCGAGAGCGATCAGCTCCTTGATCGTCTTCACCGGCAGCGACGGATGCACTATGACCAGGAACGGCCCATCGCCCACCATGGTGATGCCGGCCAGGTCGTTCACCGGGTCGAACGGCAGCTTGGGCTGGGTCGCCGCGCTCGTCGTGTAGGTAACGGTCGGCAGCAGCAGCGTGTGGCCGTCGGCGGGCGCCTTGGCCACGGCGTCGGCGCCGATCATCTGGCCGGCGCCGGCGCGGTTATCCACGATGACCGGCTGCCCCCACCGCTCGTTCAACTTACCCCCGATCAGGCGGGCGAGGATGTCGGCCGAGCCGGCGGCCAGGGTCGGGACGACAATACGGATCGGCCGGCTCGGGTATTCCTGCGCAGTGGCGGCAGGCGCCAGCGAGGCGGCGAAAAGAGCAATGCAAGCGAGCGCTGGGACACGCATGATTTTTCTCCGCGGCGGAAACGGATTTCTACTGCTCAAAGTGTAGGATAATGTTTCAGTCGCGATAATAGCGCAATCCGGCGAGCCGCTTGTCGGGCTTTCGACCCGACAACCTGCTGAATGAACAGCCGGTCGCGAGGAATTGCAGCCCACCTGAATTGGGATGAGACCATGAAAACCCGATTGTTGCGCCCTATCGGCCCAGTACTGCTGGCAGCCTGCGCCGCGGCAGCGGGCCTGGCGTCTGCGCAGGATTTCCCCAATCGCCCGATCCGGATGATCATCCCCTACGGGCCCGGCGGTGTCACCGACATCACGGCGCGCATCATCGCGCCGGCGATGTCCGAGGATCTCGGCCAGCAGGTCATCGTCGAAAACCGC
Organism: uncultured Streptomycetaceae bacterium; assembly: GCA_964521405.1. Taxonomy (GTDB): domain Bacteria; phylum Pseudomonadota; class Gammaproteobacteria; order Burkholderiales; family SG8-41; genus SG8-41. Next base: position 24,133 of record CAZFRR010000277.1, read on the forward strand.
CCGGGCGGCGCCGCCATCCCGGGCTTCGACCTGGTCGCAAAAGCGAAGCCCGACGGCTATACCATCGTGGCCGCCACGACCGCCCTCGCCGCCCAGCCCATCCTGTTCAAGAAACTGCCGTACCAGGCGGACCGGGATTTCTTCCCGGTCAGCCTGGTCATCGTCATGCCCACCCTGCTCGTCATACATCCGTCGATACCCGCCCGTAACGTAAAAGAGCTAATCGCCCTGGCGAAATCCAGGCCGGGCCTGCTCAACTACGGATCCGCCGGCAACGGCAGCGACAACCATCTCACGGCGGAGGTGTTCAAGCACGCCGCCAAGATCGATGTCCTGCACGTTCCGTACAAGGGCGGCGGCGCCGTCATGATCGACCTCGTTGCCGGGCAGATCGCATTTGTCTTCTCGCCGGTTCCCACCGCTCATGGTTACGTTTCGAGCGGGCGATTGCGCGCACTGGCGGTGAGCGGCCTGAAACGCAACGCCGCCTTCCCCGACGTGCCGACCGTCGCCGAGACCCTGCCGGGCTTCAACGTGAACGCCTGGCTCGGGCTGTTCGGCCCCGGCGGCATGCCCGCGAATGCCACCGACCGCCTCTATGCCGCAACCACCAAGGCGGTGCAGCGCCCTGAAGTGTCGAAGCGTCTGACCGCGATGGGAGCCGAAGTCGTCGGCGGCACGCCCGCCCAGATGGGCGCTCACCTGAAGAGCGAGATGGACCGCTGGGTCAAGCTCGCCCGGGAAGTGAAATTCGAGCTGGCGGATTAGCAGCCAGCCGGGCCTGTGTGTCCGACAGGCTGCTAATAACAAAACCGCCCGCGTATTTCGACTGAGAGATGCGCCAGAGCGGCACGGCTTGCCCCTGAACGAAACCGCTCCATGTCCGCTTCCGACAACCGGCTGGTCGTCTACTCCGCTGCCGAGAAACAATACTGCACCGGGTTGCTCGATGACTTCACCGCGCGCCACCCGGGTATCGAGATCGATTTCGTCTTCGGCATCAGCGTGGCGCTGCACGAGCGCTACCTGGCAGCGTTGTCCGCGGGCAAGCCGGAAGCCGATCTCCTCTGGAGCTCGGCCATGGATTTGCAGATGAGCCTCGTGCTGGCGGGCGACGCTCTGCCGCACCCGAGCCCGGAATCGCACGCTCTGCCGCAAGGCGCCGCCTACCGCGACCTGGCGTATGCCACGACGGTGGAACCGCTCGTGACACTGGTGAACCGCGAACTCTTTGACGTGAATCTCGCAGCGGGCTCGCTCGACGAACTCACCGCCGCGTTGAGGAGCGCCCCGGAGCGTTTTCTGGGCCGGATCGCGTGCTATGACATCGCTGCCAATGGCCTGGGATTCCTCGCCTTGCTGCACGAGAGCCGACGCAGCAAGGAATTCGCTGCGTTCCTTCAAGCGCTGGCAGCTTGCAAGCCAAAGTTGTTCGGTTCCAACCCGCCGCTCGTGGAGGAAGTGTCCAGCGGCAGCGCCGCCCTGGGCTACCACGTTCTCGCTTCGTACGCGTTGCGCGCAACGCGCTCGAATCCCTCGCTGGCTATCGCCGCATCGAACTCGCCACCGCTCGCAGTCTCACGCGTGGCATTCATTCCGCGCAGCGCCCCGCACCCGAACGCCGCCAGGCTGTTCCTGGACTATCTGCTCTCTCAAGACGGGCAGCAGCGCCTGCTAGAGGCGGGACTCTTCCCGATACGCAGCCTGGCGGATGGCGCTACCCGCTCCGGAATGGACGCGGTCACACCGATCCGGATCGACCGGGACTTCGACGACCTGCTCGACCCGCAGCGCAGACACAAGCTATTGTCCCAATGGCGGGCCGCGGTCGCCGGTCGTGCGCCAGGATGGAATAGGGGGACAGACCACTAAGGAAGGTAATATCATCTTAGTGGTCTGCCCCCCTGTTCAATCTTCTTGGTGGTCTGTCCCCTATGAAGAACCTCTCGAGTCTCATGCTGGGTGTGTTAGCGCTGCTGATCGCGGAGGGTCCGGCCGCGCAAACGGTTTACCCCGCCAAGCCGATCCGCGTGGTCGTGCCCTATCCCGCCGGCGGCACCTCCGACATCCTCACGCGCATGATCGGCGCGAAATTCACCGAGTCGTGGGGGCAGCCAGTCCTCGCCGACGTGCGTCCCGGCGCCAACGGCAATATCGGCGTCGAAATCGTGACGCGCGCGGCGCCCGATGGCTACACGCTGGTGCTGATGGACATCGGCAATCTCTCGATCAGCCCCAGCATGTACACCCGGCTGCCGTTCGATATCATCCGCGATCTCGCGCCAATCACCACGGTGACGTTTTCGCCGTACCTGCTGACCACGCATCCCAGCGTGCCGGTGAAAAGCGTCGCCGAGCTGATCGCGCTCGCGAAAGCCAACCCCGGCAAGTTGAACGCCCCCGTGGGACTCGGCAGCAACATTCACCTTTCCACCCTCGCGATGCAGCAACGCCTGGGCGTCAATTGGGTCTACGTCCCGACCAAGGGCGGTCAATCCTCGGTGCTGTCGGTCATGACGGGTGATGGCGACTTCCTGATGATGGGCGTGATCCAGACCTGGGTGCACGTGAAGAGCGGCAAGCTGAAACTGCTGGCGGTATCGAGCGAACAGCGCGAACCCATGTTCCCGCAGGTGCCTACCGTCGCCGAGACGCCGGGACTCGAAGGTTTCAACGCGGGGTCGTGGCAGGGCATGCTCGGCCCGGCGAAATTGCCCGCCGAGATCGTCAACAAGCTCTACAACGAGGTGAAGCGCATCGTTGCGCTGCCCGACTTCAGCGAGAAACTCACTTCGCAAGGCTCGCGCCCGCAAGCCAAAACGCCGCAGGAAATGGGCAACTGGCTGGCGACCGAGAAGGCGAAGTGGGCGAAGGTCGTGAAGGAAAGCGGCTACAAGGTAGAGTAGAGAAGCTCTTCACAGCTTCACGCGCTTCACGAAGCGCGCCGGCAAGAGCGCGCCGTCCCGGGGCCCCATGCCTTCCTGCGCCGCTTCCTCGAAGCAGGCGAGCGCGCGTTGCGAGACCGGGAGATCGATGCCGAGCGACTTCCCCTCCGCGATCATCACGCTGAGGTCCTTGCAGATCAGATTCACGTCGAAGGTGACCGGCCCGCTGTCCTGCCCTCTCAACCCGGCGGCGACCGCAGGACCGCGCGCTTTCAGCACGTTGGGCCCGCCCGAGGTTTCGGAAAAGATGCTGATCAGCCGGTCCGGATCGAGCTTCAGCGGCGCGCACAGCGCCAGGGCCTCGCTGAACGCCTGCCAGTAGACCATGAGCGGGAGATTGATCGCGAGCTTCATGCGCGCGCCGGCGCCGACCGGGCCGACGTGCTCGAGCCGGCGGGTAAGCTGATCCAGCACCGGCTTCGCCCGCGCCACGTCGGCATCGGAACCGCCCACGAATCCGAAAAGCTTGCCATCCCGCGCGGGCCCGACGGTGCCTCCCACCGGGCAGTCAACCAGCGCCCCGCCCTTCTGTTTCACCCTGGCGGAGAGCGCGATCTCGACTTCCGGCCGGACCGTGCTCATCTCGACGAACAATCTCCCCTTCGCATCGCCAGCGAGCAGCCCCTGCGGCCCGTGGTACATCGCTTCGATGGCCTTGTCATCGGTGAGCATCGTAATGATCAGCTCGACGGCGCCAGTGAGCGCGGCCGGTGTCGCGGCAACCTTCGCCCCGGCCGCGGCCAGGCTCTTCGTTTTCTCCGGCGTGCGGTTCCACACTGTGAGTTCATGGCCGACATCCATCAGCCGCAGCGTCATAGCCGCGCCCATGCGGCCGGTGCCCGCGATTCCTATCTTCATGCATGCCTCCTGTAGAGCCCCCAACATAATGAAACGCGCGTGCGGTGCGAGCCAAAATCGTCGATAGCGCGAAGCGAGGTGCAGCCAATATTCGCTATATTGGCAAGACTCGCGACAAAGCTAGCGGCGATTTTGGCCGCAACCCCTCGTGGGCTGGCGCGATTTTGGCCCTCGGCACACCCACGGACTCACACCCGATTGGCACTCCCATGCTCCTACCCGCATGCCCCCAGCCAAAATCGTAACAGCGCAGCGTGTGTTTCATTATGTTGGGGGCTCTTAGGGTGCCGCAGGTTGACACGCTGTACGCGCCCTAGTCAAATGCATGGCGGGCGCTGTGGGATACGAGATACGGGATACGGGATACGGGATGCGGGATGCGGGATGCGGGATGCGGGATGCGGGATGCGGGATGCGGGATGCGGGATGCGGGATGCGGGTTTAGAATTATTTTCCTGGTAGTTCTGTTTTCATTAATTTATTTTCTTGGCGTCATGGCGTCATGGCGTCTTGGCGGTTCAATATTTTTTTTCTCTTGGCTGCCTTTGCGTCTTGGCGGTTCAGTTCTTTTGATCGGCGTCTATCGGCGTTCATCGGCGGCTAAGTGAGTTCTGCACAGAAAAGCGAAACCCGCGACGGCATGCGCATCGATTGGGACACACCCATCGCAATGGACGATGGGATCGTTCTCCGCGCCGACGTGTTCCGCCCGGTCGGGAGCGGGCGCTACCCGGTCATCCTCACCTACGGCCCCTACGCCAAGGGCCTCGCGTTTCAGGAGGGCTACCCGAGCGCGTGGGAGCGCATGGTCGCGGAACACCCCGACGTCGCCGCCGGGTCGAGCAACCTCCACCAGAGCTGGGAAGTCGTGGACCCGGAAAAATGGGTGCCGGACGGTTACGCCTGCGTGCGTGTGGATTCGCGCGGCGCCGGCCGCTCGCCTGGTTTCATAGATCCCTTCTCCCTTCGGGAGACGAAAGACTTCTACCTCTGCATCGAGTGGGCGGGCGTGCAGTCGTGGTCGAACGGCAAGGTGGGGTTGAACGGCATCTCCTATTACGGCATGAACCAGTGGCATGTCGCGACGCTCCAGCCGCCGCACCTCGCGGCGATGTGCGTCTGGGAAGGCTCCGCCGACTGGTACCGCGACATGACGCATCACGGCGGCATTCTTAATACGTTTTTCGCCAACTGGTACGACATGCAGGTGAAGACGGTCCAGCACGGGCTGGGCGAGCGCGGCCCGCGCTCGCGCGTCACCGGCGCCCTGGTCTGTGGCGATGAGACACTTTCGGAAGAAGTGCTCGCGAAAAACCGCTGCGATTTCGGCGACAGCATCCTCGCTCATCCGGTTGATGACGACTACCATCGCGCCCGCTCCCCGGTCTGGGAGAAAATCACCACGCCGCTCCTTTCGGCAGCGAACTGGGGCGGCCAGGGGCTCCATCCCCGCGGCAATTTCGAGGGCTTCGTACGCGCCGCCGCGAAAGACAAATGGCTGGAAGCACACGGCCTCGAGCACTGGACCCACTTTTACACCGATTACGGGCGGGGGCTGCAGAAGCGCTTCTTCGATTATTTCCTGAAGGGCGAGAAAAACGGCTGGGACCGGCAGCCGAAGGTTCAGCTCCAGGTGCGGCACGTGGACCGCTTCGTCGAGCGTCACGAGCAAGAGTGGCCGCTCGCCCGCACGCAATGGACAAAGTTCTACCTTCATCCAACGGCGCATCAGCTGGACCCCGAGGTAGCGAACGCTGCGGGCAGTATCGCCTATGATGGAATGGGCGACGGAGTGACCTTTGTCTCTGCGCCGTTGGATAAGGAGACCGAGATCACCGGCCCGCTTGCCGCGAGGCTGTTCGTTTCCTCCTCAACCACCGATGCCGATCTCTTCCTGGTGTTCCGCGTTTACGCGCCGGATCTCAGGGAAGTCGTGTTCATGGGCGCGATAGACCCGCACACGCCGATTGCCCAGGGGTGGCTGCGCGCCTCGCACCGCAAGCTCGATCCGAAGCTCTCGACCGAATACCGGCCGTATCACGTCCACGACCAGAGGGAGCCGCTGAAGCCCGGCGCGATCGCGCAGCTCGACATCGAGATCTGGCCGACCTCGATCGTGGTGCCGGCCGGCTATCGCATCGCGCTGACCGTGCGCGGGCGGGACTACGAATGGCAGAAGTCGACCGGCGCGAGGCTCTCCAATTTCAAGAACGAGCTGTTGGGCTGCGGCCCCTTTCTGCACAACGACCCCCGCGACCGCCCCGCCGCGGTCTTCGGCGGCAAGGTCACGCTCCACATCGGGCCGGAGCATCCGTCGTATATACTGCTGCCCATAATTCCAGAGAAGAAGTGATTCGTTTCTCGTTTCTCGTTTCTACGCGGGTTGATTCACGAGCAACGAGTAACGAGTAACGAGTAACGAGCAACGAGCAACGAGCAACGAGCAACGAGTCACCATTTTTCGACGATGATAGGAGGAGAAATGAAATATTACGGATTCTGGCGTTCCCTCGCCGCCTGCCGCGTGCGCATCGCGCTGGCGCTGAAGGGCATCAAGGCGGAGGAAATCCCGGTCAACCTGATGCAGGGCGAGCAGTTGAAGCCCGAATACCGCGCGATCAACCCGCTCGCGGTCATTCCGTCGCTCATCCTCGACGAGGGCGGCACGCCCCTGTTCGAGTCCATGGCGATCATCGAGTACCTGGACGAGACGCACCCGCAGCCGCCGCTCCTGCCGAAGGACCCCAAGGGGCGCGCCCGCGTGCGCGGGCTGGCGCAAATCGTCGCCTGCGACGGCCATCCCCTCATCGTTCCGCGAATCCGAAACTATCTCGAGAAGGAGTACAAACTCGACGAGGCCACGCGCACCCGCTGGTGCCAGCACTGGATCATGGAGGCCATGCAGGCGGTCGAGGCGCACCTGTCGAAGGAAAAGGAAACCGGCCGTTACTGCCACGGCGACGCCCCCACGCTTGCCGACATCTGCGTCGCCACCCAGGTATTCGGCGCCCGCTTCTTCAACTGCGACACCGGCCCGGTGCCGACGGTCATGCGCGTGTTCGGCGAATGCATGAAGCTCGATGCCTTCGACAAGTCGCACCCGCTCAAACAGCCGGGTGCGCCGAAGGAGATCAAGCATTAGAGTACCGATTCCCTCCCCCTCGATGGGGGAGGGCTAGGGTGGGGGTGAGAAGCGTTACGACACGCAACATGTTCACCCCCATCCCAACCTTCCCCCATCAAGGGGGAAGGAGGCCACAGGAGCCAGATATGAATACAGCAACGCTGACCCGCTACGAAATCGATGTCACTGACGTCGAATACCTGCGCCACGGAACGAAGCCGCTGCTCGCGCGCATCTACCAGCCGCGCGGGACGGGGCCGTTCCCGCTCGTCATCGATCTCCACGGCGGCGCCTGGTGCAACAAGGACCGCACCAGCGACGCCGGCACGGACGAGCCGCTGGCGAAGAGCGGCGTGGTGGTGGTGTCGCTGGATTTCCGCATGCCGCCGGACGCCGGCTACCCGGCCTCGCTGGCCGACATCAATTACGCGATCCGCTGGTGCAAGGCGCGGGCCGCGGAACTGGGCAGCCGCCCGGACCGGGTCGGCATCCTCGGCGTCTCGAGCGGCGGCCACCAGGCGATGCTGACGGCGTTGCGGCCGACCGACTCCCGGTATGCCGCCCTGCCCTTGCCCGGCAAAGCCGGCGATGCCGCAGTTAATGCTGCGGTGCGCTGCGCGGTCCTGTGCTGGCCGGTCATCGATCCGCTCGGCCGTTACCAGTACGCCAAGTCCAACCAGGGCGGCGCTCTCAAGAAACAGGCGGACAACTGGGTGCAGTGCCATGACCAGTACTGGCAGGGCGAAGCGGCGATGACCGAAGGCAATCCCACGCTCGCGCTCGAACGCGGCGAGAAGGTGCAAATGCCGCCGGTGCTATATCTGCAGGGCACCGCGGATGTCGCCCATCCTGTGCCCAACCGCGACCGCTTCATCGCGAGCTATCGCAAGGCGGGCGGACGCGTGGAACTGCACCTGTTCGAAGGTATGGGCGAGGCTTTCATCACCAACGACCCCACCTCGCCGGCCGCACTCTCGGCGATCGACAAGATCATCGAGTTCGTTCACCGCGAGATACGCTAACGCTGTTCCGGGTTCCGGGTTCCGGGTTCCGGGTTCAAGGTTGGAGTGAGTTCTGATTGGAGGGTTCCGGTTTTGAACTTTGAGCCTGGAACATTGAACATTGAACCTGGAACATGGAACAGGCAATGAGCCCATTGGTGTTGAAGTTCGGCGGCTACCAGGAGCCCGCCTCCATCCACAACCGGGCCGCCGCTCGTTTCGGCGAACTCATCGTGAAGCAGCTGGGGGACCGCATCCGGTTCGAGCTGATCGGCAGTGTCCTCAAGCTCGGCCGCAAGTCGGGCGAGCTCGTGCCGATGGTCGAGAGCGGGGAACTCTCGTTCTGCTACATGTCCACCGTGCGTTTCTCCAAGGCCGCGCCGGATTTGCAGATCCTGGAGCTGCCTTTCGTGGTCAGGGACCGCGCCACCGTGTTCAAGGCGCTGGACGGTGAATTCGGGCAGTCCGCCGTGCGCAGAATCAACGAAAACACCCCCTGCAGAATCCTGGGTTTCTGGGATAACGGCTTCCGCTATCTCTCCAACCGGGTGCGGCCGATCCGCAAGCCCGAGGATTGCCGGGGCATCCGCATCCGCACCCAGATGAGCGATCTCCACGGGGAAGTGTTCCGGGCGCTCGAATTCGAGCCGATCAAGTGCGACATCAAGGACTTCGTGGAACAGGTCGGCGGCGACCGCTTCCAGGCTCAGGACAATCCCCTCACCAACATCTACAACTTCGGCGTGCACCACCATCATCGCTACATCACGCTCACCGCGCATTTCTGGGGGGCCAGCGCCTTCGTGTGCAATGCGGCGCAATACCAGGGCTGGCCGGCTGACGTGCGCGCCGCGGTGGATGCGGCCGCGAAGGAAGCCACCGCGTACCAGCGGCAGCTTGCCGCGGCGGAAGACGCCGAGATCATGAAAAAGCTCGACCCCGCGAAGAACGAGGTGATCGAGTTGACCGCTGCCGAGCGCGCCGCGTTCGTGAAAGCCGTCCAGCCGGTGCTAGACAAATACCGCAGGGAGCTTGGACCCAAGCTGTTTGCTTATTTGGGTGCGTGATAAATAAATTACCCCGCCGCTTGCGGCGCGGTAATTTATTGCGGCTCCAGCTTCGCCGCCTTCGCAATTTCCGCCAGCCGCTTGAGTTCTTCCTGGTAGGCCTTGGCCCATATCGCAGGGGCATCACCCTTGGGCTCATAGCCGTTGCTGACGAAATTCTCGCGCACGGCCGGCACTTGCAACGCCTTGTGGATGGCCTGCTGCAGCCGCGTCACGATCGCCGGCGGGGTCCTGGGCGGGGCAAATACGCCGTGCCAGCCGGCATCGGCGACGAATCCGGGCAAGGTCTCGCCGATGGTGGGCATGTCCGGCAGCGAAGCCAGACGCTTCTCGCCGGTGAACGCGATGCCCCGCACCCGCCCCGCTTTCACCTGCGGGATGCCTACCGAGCCGGCGGGGTAATGAATCTGGACTTCGCCGCCCATGACTGCGTTCAACGCCGGGCCGCCGCCCTTGTAGGGCACGTGCAGCATGTCCACGCCCGCCTTGAGGGCGAACAGCGCGCCGGCCAGGTGCTGGCCGTTGCCGACGCCCGCGGTGCTGTAGCGTATCTGCCCCGGCTGGCTCTTCGCGAGCGCGATCACATCCTTCACCGTCTTCGCCGGAAAGGCGGGATGCGCCACCATCAGGTAGCCGGTTCCCAACGCGATGTTGGTGACCGGCAGAAAATCCGTGCGCAGGTCGAAGGGCAGCTTCTTGACGAGGTACTGGTTGACCGCCAGCCCGAAAGAGGTGGCCATGATGGTATAGCCGTCCGGGGCGGCCTTGGCGACGGTATCGGCGCCGACGATGCCGTTCGCGCCGCCGCGGTTGTCGATCACCATCGGCTGTCCCAGGTCTTCCTCGACATAGCGAAACAGCATCCGTGCGAAGGTGTCCACGTTGCCGCCCGGCGGGAACGGGATGACGATGCGGATCGGCCGGGTCGGATAGGCCTGCCCGCAGGCGGCTCCCGCGGCAGCGACGCCCGCCAGCGCAATCAATATCGAAGCGATGCAACGACGCATGGGCTTCCTCCTCGTTATTATTCCGCTCGATGGTAACGAATTCTGGCAGGCCTGCAAACCCGCCGCATTACCGTTAGGATAGCGCACCACGCCCGGATCAATCGAAAGGACCGCAATGAACGGCATCACCCGCACTCTGGCGCGCTACGCGTCAACCTCCCGCTTCGAAGCAATGCCCGCCGCGGTCAGGCACGAGGGCGTGCGCGCCTTCGTCAACTGGGCCGGCTGCGCGGCCGGGGCTGCGCGGGACGACGGCGTCCAGCTCGCGCTCGAATTCCTATCGGAATTCAACGGCGAAGCAACCTCCGTCGTGGTGGGCCGCCGCGAGAAACTGGACGCCTTGAATGCCGCCTTCATCAACTCGATGAGTTCCGCCGCGCTTTCCTTCAACGACACTCATTTCACTTCCGTGGCCCATCCGACCAGCCCCGTCGCCGCCGCGGCTCTATCGATGGCGCAGCGCCAGCCGGTCACCGGAGGCGATTTCATCCACGCGCTGATACTCGGCGTGGAGCTCCAGTGCCGCGTCGGCAACATCCTGTCCGTGGCGCCGGCCGAATGCGGGGTCGGCTTGTCGATGCAAGGCCTGGTGGGCGGCATCGGCGCCGCGGTCGCCGCCGGCAAGATCCTGGGGTTGGATGAGTCCGGCATGGCGACTGCTATCGGCCACGCCGCCAACCAGTCGGGCGGGCTGCGGGAAGCCCACGCCACGATGGGCAGCTACTACATCACCGGTCACGCTGCGCGCTGCGGCTTGATGGCAGCGCTGCTCGCTGCGCGCGGCTACACGTGCGCGGACACGATGATCGAAGGTGTGAAGGGCTTCGCAGTGTCCTACGGATCGCGCCCGAACCTTGAAGCCGCCGTGGACAAGCTGGGGGAGAAATTCGAGATCCTGACGCTCGCCTACAAACCCTACCCTTCCGGATTCGTGGTGCACCCGGTGATCGACGCCTGTCTCGATGCGGCGAGGAATCATGCCCTCGACGCAAGGAGCATCGAGCGCATCGAGCTGACCGTCAATCCGCTTGCCCTGCAGCTTTGCAACCGGCCCAATCCCGCGGACAGCATGCAGGCGCTCGTCAGCTTCCAGCACTGGGCCGCGGTTTCCCTGATTTACCGGGCCGCCGGACTGGCGCAGGTCACCGAGGCCGTCGTGCACGATCCTGCCGTGGCCGAGCTGCGCCGCAAGGTCGTCGCGACCGTCGATGCCGGGCTCGGGCGGGAGGCGGCGATTGCGCGCATCGTTATGAAAGACGGCCGAAAGCTGGAAACCGCCGTTGCCCATTGCCGCGGCAGCGTCGGCCGGCCGCTGACCGACGAGGACATCTCCGAGAAGACCCGCGGCCAGTTGCAGATCGCGTTCCCGGCGGAAGTGGCCGAGAAAATTCTTGCGGAATGCTGGCGCATCGAGGCATGCCCGCGGGTCGACGCGCTGTGCGGACAACTCGCCGGGATGAAATAATTAATGACGCGGACATTAACTGGGACTTGTCCGTGTTATTCAGTGTGATTCCGTGGCTAATGTTGTAACCGGTTCTAGTCAAGACTGCGTTGCCCGACGTTAGCGCTCGGTCGGAAGGCCCGCATCCTTGATGAGCTTGTCGATGCGGCCGATTTCCGCCTGGATCATGGCGGTCAACTCGGCCGGCGAACTCGCCACGACCTCGACGCCGCGCCGGTGAAACAGCTCTTTCACATTGGGTTTCGCAAGGGCCGTCATGACCTCCCGGTTCAAGCGCTTGATGATCGCCGCCGGCGTGCGCGGGGGCGCCAGCATTGCGGTCCCCCCGCCGCTCTCGTAACCGGGAATCGTTGCCGCCACCGGAGGCAGGCCCGGGAAAATGATGGACGGACCGGTGCTGGTGACCGCAATCGCCCGCAATCGGCCTGCCCGGATGTGTTGTTCCACGCCGCTCGACGTGCCAAATGAAAAATGAACGCGCCCGGCTATCAGGTCGATAATGCCCGGCCCGGTGCCCTTGTAAGGGATGCGAACCACGTTGATGCCCGCCATCGACTTGAACAATTCGGTCGCGAGGTGCGATGACGAGCCGGTCGAGGCCGTCGCGTAATTCAGCTCTCCCGGCTTGGCACGCGCAAGGTCGATGAGATCCCTGACTGTTTTGACCGGCAGCACCGGGTTCACGACCAGCACATTGGGCGAATTCACCAGCAGCGAAACCGGCGAGAAATCGCGCACCGGATCGTAGGGCGTCTTGCGGAACAGCGGCCCGACCCAGAAGCTGGTGCCGGTGACCAGCAGCGAATAACCGTCCGGCGTGGCTTTCGAGACGATCTCCCCCGAATACACCCCGGCTCCCCGGTTTTCCACGACGACCGGCTGCCCCAGCGAGGCGGCCAGCTCCTGCGCCACGACCCGGGCGGCATAATCGGTGCCGCCCCCCGTCTCGGAAGTCACCACGCGTATGGGCTTGACGGGATAGTTTTGCGCCATTGCGGCCGCCGGCAGGACGGCAATCGCCAGGACGGGCAGCATCATTGAGGGACGGCAAAACATGTCTTTGCCTTTCATTCCGTGTGCTTCCGTGTGTTTCCGTGGCAAATAGTTTTTTCCAGGTTAATAGTCAGCCCGAATCCCGGCCTGCCTTATCACTTTTTCCATTTTCACCATGTCCGCTTTCATCACGGCCGCGAGCTCGCCCGGAGTGCTGGCAACGACTTCCATGCCGGCCCTGAAGAGCCTTTCCCTGACCTCGGCATGCTTCAAAACCTTCGCCATCTCCGAATTGATTCGATCAACCAGTTGCCGCGGCATCCTTGCCGGGCCGAACACGCCGTAGGTGGATACGGATTCGTATCCGGGAATCCCGGCGGAGGCGACCGTGGGCAGGCCCGGCGCCAGCTCCGTCGGCTCGGCGCTGGCGACCGCCAGTGCCCGCAACCTGCCGGACCGAACATGCGGGTTGACTGAAGCGGCATTGGCAAACATCAACTGCACTTCTCCGGCAACGAGCGCATTCAGTGCCGGGCCATTGCCCTTGTAAGCCACCCGCACGATGTTGACGCCGGTCATGGCCTTGAAGAGTTCCGCCCCCAGGTGCGTTGGCGTCCCGGCTGAGCTGGAGCCGTAGTTCAATTCGCCGGGCTTCAATTTTGCCAGGGCGATCAGCTCCTTGATGGATTGCACGGGAAGCGACGAGGTCACCACCAGCGTATTGGGAGAGGTCGTCGCCAGGATGATGGGGGTGAAATCCTTGATTGGGTCGTACGGCGTATTCGCCTGCAGAAACGGCTGGAGCCAGAATGCACTGCCATTGAGAAACATCGTGTAGCCGTCGGGCGCGGCCTTGGCAACGATGTCCCCGATCACGATGCCGCTGGGGCGATTGTCCACGATGACCTGCTTGCCCAGGTTCGCCGTCAACCCTTGGGCGATCGTCCGGGTCGCGAAATCAGTGCCGGCGCCGGCCGCCGAAGTCACCATACGGATCGGCCTGACCGGGTAGTCCTGCGCCGGCGCGGGGACGGCGAATAGCGACAACAGAAACAAAATCAGCGCGCGTTTCATCATGTCCGGCCCTTGCCGGACCGGGCCGCGCTTTCCCCGGCGATGCGTCCGAACACCGTGCCGTTCGTCAATCCGGTCCCGCCCGGATAGTTGAAGTAGAAGATTCCTCCGACCAGTTCGCCAGCCGCGAACAATCCCGGGATGGTTTTCTCTTCCATGTCGATCACTTCTGCCCGGGTATTGATCTTCAGCCCGCCGAAGGTAAAGGTGATCCCGCAGGTGACTGCATAGGCCTCGAATGGAGCCTCGCTGATGGCTTGCGCCCAATTCGACTTGGGAATCTCCAGCCCGCTCGTGCCGCGCCCGTCCTTGATGCTCGCGTTGAATGGCACGTCGTTTCTCACCGCCTGGTTGAACTGGGCCACCGTTCGCAGGAATTCCGCCGCGTTCACGCCCTCGAGCTTCCCGGCCAGCTCCTCGAGCGTATCGGCCCGCACCTTGGTTACCCGCTTGATGCGATAGGTGTCGCGCAAGAGCGGCAGCACTTTCGAGTCGAAGATTTGCCACGCGAACTGCCCGGTTTGCGCGAGGATCACTTTTCCGTACTTGGCATAGGTAAAATTCCTGAAGTCGGCGCCCTCGTCGAGAAAGCGCCTGCCCTCGGCGTTCACCATGATTCCATAGTTGTAGCTGTGCTTGCCGAAACCGTCGCCGACCTGGATATCCCCGTACGGCGGGGCGTTGAGGTCCCACCCCACCGCGTGCGCCGAAGACCAGTTGCCAAACGGTTGCGCGCCGATCTCCAGCGCCATCCGTATGCCATCCCCCGTGTTAAAGCGGGTGCCGCGCACCTTGGCCATTTCCCAACCGGGCCCGAGATAACGCGCGCGCCATTCGGCGTTGGCCTGAAAGCCGCCGCAAGCCAGGACCACCGCCGACGACCTCAACTCGGTCGTCCTGCCCCCGATCCTGGCGACGACGCCATGCACGCCGTCATCGTCGTAAAGCAATTTCTGCGCTGCCGCCTGATAGAAGATATTCACGCCGGCATGGCTTGCCGTGGCGTAGAGGGTGTTGACCAATCCCAGGCCCGCGCCGGCCACGCCCAGCGTCGAACCGTTCGAAAACTTGAACTTCCCGTTGATATTGGGGGCATGCCGGCCGTAGAGCGGCACGTAACGGATACCCTGCTTGCGCATCCAGCGGATCGCCTGCTGGCTACCCCGGATCAGCACCTCGGAGAGCTCGGGATCGGTCCGGTACTGGGTGATGCGGTGCAGATCGTCGAAAAATCGCTCCTCGGTGTAGGTGCCGAAGTCGGTATTGGCGATTTCCTCCCGGGAGAGATCGGGCACCAGGCCGTAGATCACCTCGGGGCTGTCATAGGCGAAGCGCATGCTCGCGCCCGTGAATGCGCTGTTGCCACCGCGCTCTTCCTCGGGCGCCCGCTCCAGCAAGGCGACGGTTGCGCCATTCTCACGCGCCGATAACGCCGCACACAGCGCGGCATTGCCACCGCCCACGACGATCGCGTCGTAGCGTCCGTTCTCGCTCATCTACGCGCTTCCACCATTCACGCATTCGCTGGAAATCACGCCTTGAAGTATACGTCTCGAGATATCTCTTTTGTCGAAGTTCTGATGGACGGAACCGGATCCGATAATTGTCGTTGTGGCCGCCCTTGTGTAGAGTCCGATTAGCCCGCCAGTAACGAACACTCACCGGACGCCTTTCATGCCCGCGAGCACCCACGTAGAGGCAAACGTCGGACTGATCGCCGATTACGCACACAAGTTGTGTTTTGGCGACCTGCCCGCCGCGGTCGTGCATCAATGCCGGCGCACGGTCGTCGACACGATTGGCTGCGCGCTCGGCGCGATGGCCGCGGACCCGGCAAGGATCGCCCGGGACCTGGCGATGCGGGTCGGCTTGCCGTCGGGCGCGCGGATCATCGGGACCGACCACCGCACGCTACCGGAGCTGACGGCGTTCGCCAACGGGGTCATGGTCAGGTACCTCGATTCGAACGACGCCTATCCCGGAGGCGGCGGCCACCCCAGCGACACGATCTCCGCCATCCTTGCGGTCGCGGATGCCAACGGCGCCGATGGGCAGACTGTCGTCACCGCCATCACCCTCGCCTACGAAATCTATTACGCGCTGTGGGCGGCCACCTCCCTGCGCGACAAGGGCATGGACAACGTCTTCTACACCACCGTGGCCGGAGCGGTGGGCGCGGCCAAGGTGTTGGGCCTCGACCGCGCCCGGATTGCCGAAACCGTTTCGCTTGCCGTCGTTCCCAACGTTGCCCTCGACGCAACGCGTTACGGCAACATGTCCATGTGGAAAGGCTGCGCCGGAGGCAACGGCGCACGCAACGGCGTATTCGCCGCGCTGCTCGCGCAAGCAGGCATGAGCGGCCCTGAAAAACCGTTTTCGGGAAATCATGGGTTGGAAGCACTGGCCGGCCGCTTCACGTTGCAGCCATTTGCGGAAGGCGGACGCCCGTTTCGCATCACCGAGACCACGCTCAAGTGCTTTGCATCGGAGGGACACTCGCTCTCCCCCATTACCGCGGCCCTGGAGTTGAGCCGGCAAATCACAGCGGACGACATCCGGGAAGTGACGGTCCACACGTATCGCTTCGCCTGGGACGTGATCGGGAGGGAACCGGAGAAATGGCGCCCGACGACGCGCGAATCGGCGGACCACAGCATGCCCTACGTCGTTGCGGCGGCCCTGATCGACGGCAGCTTCGGTGATGAAGTCTTCTCTCCCGAGCGGCTGCAGGACGCCAGGATCCGCAACTTGATGGACAAGATCGCCGTCAGGGAAGACCCCGAGCTGACGCGCCGGTTCACCGAGGGCCAGCTGCCGTGCCGCATCGAAATCGCCTCCCATGGCGGCGAACGGAAAACCGCATCGACCGACTACCCGCGAGGTCATTACAAGAACCCCATGTCCGACGAGGAGATCGAGAATAAATTCCGCGGCTACGCGCAGCGACGCCTGCCGGCGGAGCGCATCGGCCCGGCGCTGGCGGCCTTGTGGAAGATCGACGCCGCGAAGAACGTCAACGGGATTTTCGAAGCGCTGAAGTGCGGCGGATAGCGGCCGCCCGGCGCGAAAAGCGCTAGCCGCGCTTCTGCATCAAGGGCGCGAGGCCGGCGATCGACGGCAGCGCCTCCAGGCGCGACACGAGCTGCAGCACCTGTTCCACCCGATCGCGCTCTATCAGGACGCCCGCCAGGCGCCGGAACTTGGTTTCGATGATTTCCTGGTTGAACGGGAAAGTTTCGGAGCCCCTGGCGTCTTCCTGCTCGCCTGCGAGGACGCGACCGTTTTTCAGCCTGATCTCGACCCGCGTCATGCGGGGCCGGGATTCATCCGTCAGCGTGTAGGCGTCCAGCTTGTCCGCCACGGACAGCACCTCCGGGTCGCGCCACAAGGCCGGATCGATGTAAAGCTCCAGGTCGTTGCTGCCTTTCACCAGCCGGACGCCGAGGCTGTAGCCCAGGCTCGCCTGCGCGCTGATGACATCGTGCGGGCGCGAGATGGACGTGACATGCATCACCGACAACTCCCGCATGCCCACCCTGATTTTTTCCACGTCGCGGAAATCGAACGGGTGGTCCCGGATGAGGTCGTTCACGATGTCGAGCGCGTTGTGGCACGAGCCGATGGTGGGATAGATGCGGAAGCGGCACTGCGTGATGCAGTACGGCTGCCCGATGCCGGAGAACAAGGATTCCGGGTCGGACTCCCCGCCGCCGAAGGACGCAAAGATTCCGCGCTGCCCCTCGAAGACTGTCAGCGGACCGGTCAAACCTTCCTTCGCCATGAAGGCCGACTGGATGCCGCTGCGCAGGCCAATGGCGCCGTGTATGCGCTTCACCTCGCCACCGGCCTGGTCGTATTCCAGTATGGACGAGGCATGGCTGCCCGCGATGGCGAAGGCGTGCGCCTGCTGTTCCTCGTCAAGCCCGATCAGCTTGCCGGCCGCGGCCGCGGCGCTGAAGACGCCGAACACCCCTTGCGGATGAAAATGGCGCTTGAACACGGATTTGAAAAGCGCCGCGCCCAGCCGTCCCTGCACCTCGTAGCCGGCGACCATCGCGGCGATGATCTCCTTGCCGCTGGAACCGAGCTTCTCTGCCAGCGCCTGAACGGCCGGAACGACGATGACGCCGGTGTGCGCGCTGCCGAAGGAGCCATGATGTTGCAGCTCGCAGCTGTAGCTGAAAGTCGAATTGGCGTAGGCGGCGTAGGGCGCGCTCAACCGGTCCCCGTGGTAGGTCACGGTCGCCTCTTCCCGTCCCCCCAGCGAGCGGATGTAGCGATACACCGGCTGGATCCACGGCAAGGTGGATCCCCGGATCTGCACGCCGAGGGTATCCAGCAGGCAGCGCTTCGCCTGGAAAATCACTTCCGGCGACAGGCTCTCGTACTTCAACCCTGTCACCCATCGGGCCAGCCTGCCGGCCACCGTTTCTGCTGCCATTACCTTCCCCCTGCCATGACGCTGGGTTCAATCCGTTTCATGGTTCTGGCGCGAAACGCCGACTACATGTAGCCGCCGCCCGAGCAGATGATGCAGTCACCCGTGATGTAGGAGGATTCGTCGGAAGCCAGGAACACGGCGACGTTCGCCACTTCCTGCTGCGTCCCCTGCCGGCCCAGCGGCGACAGCTTGTTGCGATCGGCGTCCGAGGTGGTGGGATCGCCGACCTGGCCGGTGCGCACGGTCTCGCCCTTGTCATTGGTGTAGGTGTACCACTCGGGATTGCGGCGGTCGTTCTGAATGTTCGCGAGGCACAGCAGGTTGGCCCTGACGTTGTGCGGCCCGAACGCCTGCGCCAACCCCTTGATCAAGCCGTGCAGGCCGTGCTTGGACGCCGCCAGGGCGGAGACGTACGGAAACGCCGCGGTCACGGCCGAGTTTCCGCCCAGTGCGATGAAGGCGCCGCTCCTGCGCTCGATCATTCCCGGCGCGAGCGCCTTGGCCAGGTAGAAAGTGGAATGCAGGTTGATCTCGAAAATCTGGTGCCATTCTTCGACCGAGTAATCCCACGGCAGCTTGTTGCTCCTCACGCCGGCGACACTCACCGAAATATCCACCTTGCCGAAACGGTCCAGGCCCTGTTTCACCACGCGGTTCACTTCTTCGTGATTGCCCATGTCGGCCAGCAGCGGGAGTGCCTTCACGCCCATGGCCTCGCATTGCTTCGCTACCGCGTTGAGCTCCTCCCGGCGCTGCCGGGCGACCAGGATGAGGTCGGCCCCCTCGCGCGCGAACGTCAGCGCGATCGCCCTGCCGTTGTTGCGGCCGGCGCCGGAAATCAGCGCAGTCTTGCCTTTGAGTCGCATGCCACCCTCCTGGTTGCAAATCTAGAAAAACTTTTTTGCCACAGAGAACACAGAGTTCACAGAGGAAGATCAGGAACGCATGTCATTTCAAGCCTCGCCCATCGGGTGAGTGTGGCGTGCTGACTCAACCCCTTGAATCTCTCTGTGCTCTCTGTGATCTCTGTGGCTGAATTACAGTTCTTAGGTTGAATGGCATTCCCGTCCGTCACGCGACCGACGTGTCGATCACGACCTCGTTGCCTTCGACGCGGAATTTGTGGGGATGCTGGTCCGAGACCCACTCCGTCCATTCGAGAATTTCCTGGAACTTGGGATCGTCCGGCCCGACGACGTAGGGCTGGGCCTGGGGATTGATGAAAGCGGGCAGGAACGAAACCCGCTCGATGCCGTTCTTGCCGATCACCGCTTTCGCGACCATGGTCTTCCTGCAGTGCGTCGGAAACTGGTACATGCCGTGAGGCGGCAGGCATTCCTTGTCGATCGGAAACCACACGAGGTTCCAGTCGAAGGTGTTGGCATCCCGCTTGTTCGAGCCGGTGGTCATGAAATTGCCGATGCTGTAGAAACAGACTTTTCCCTTGTAGACCTCGATCGCCTTGATGGAATGGGCGTGATGGCCCAGGATCAGGTCACAGCCGGCGTCGATGGCTGCGTGCGCAACCGGCGGCTGGTAGGTGCAGATCGTCTTCGGGATATGGCGCAGGCCCCAGTGGATCGACATGATCACCACGTCTGCCTGCTGCTTCGCCTTGCGGATGTCTTCCTGCATGGCCTTCACGTCTTCCTCGTAGGGCTCGGTGAAGATCGTCGGCGGCGTGCCGGGCTGGAATTCCTCGGGGGCGTAGTAGGAATGCGCCCGCACCGGGGCAATGCCCGCCTTGGTCGCACCCGCCGCCTGCCCGTCCCGCAGCACCGAGCAATAGGCGAGAAAAGCGATCTTGACGCCCTTCACTTCCACGATGGCCGGCTTGCGCGCCTCTTCGGCATTCCTGCCGGCGCCGATGGGATGCTTGCCCATGCCGCGGAAGAGTTCGACGGTATCCAGCACCGCTTCCGGGCCCCAATCCATCGCGTGATTGCTGGCGAGCGAGATGATGTCCATGCCCGACGCCTGCCAGACCGCCGCCATCTCGGGGTCGAGGCGCGTCAATTGCCCGCCCGGCCCCTTGGAGAACTGCGGCTCCCACCCTCTTCTGGAATAAGTCCTTTCGCACTGACCGAATCTCAGATCCGCCTGCCGCAGCACCGGCGCTATGAGATCGGCAAACTTCCCGGTGGGCCCGGACACGGGACCGATGTCCCCGCCGGCCATCAGCGTAACTGTGCGTGAAGTGTTTTCAGACATTTCCATCCTTTATAGAAAAGATTCCGCCCAACTCCGATCGTCCCTATTTCGAGCCGATGCCGACGCCGGCGGCTTTCAGCACCTTGCCGATGCTGGCCATCTCCGCCTTCATGGTGGCGGTAAATTCTTCCGGGGTACTGGCGGAAGTCTCGATCCCGCCTCGCAAAAACATCTCTTTCGCTTCCGCCGACTCAAGATAGCGCCTGACTTCCCGGTTCAATCGGGAAACGATCGCCTGCGGCGTGCCCGCCGGGGCAAACAATCCGTGCATCGCTTCCGATACGTAGCCGGGAATGCCGGATGCCGCGATCGTCGGCACGCCCGGGGCAAGGGCCGAAGGCCCGGTACTGCCGACCGCCAGCGCCCGCAGGCGCCCCGACTTGATGTGCGAGGCCACCCCGCCGGCGGAGGGAAACATCACCTGGACTTCGCCGCTCATGACCGCGGTCATGGCCGGTCCGCTGCCCTTGTAGGGCACGCGCACGATGTTGACGCCGGCCATGTGGTTGAACAGGACCGCGCCAAGATGGTTCGAACCACCGGGCGCGCCGGAACCGTAATTCAACTGGCCTGGTTTGGCCTTCGCGAGAGCGATGAGGTCCTTGACGGACTTCACCGGCATCGAGGGATGCACCACCAGGATCACCGGCGCCTTATCGATGATCGAAATCGGCGAAAAATCGTTGATGGGATCGTAGTTCGTCGGCTCCACCAGCGGCCCGATCCAGTGGGGACTCCCACTGACCAGCAGGGTGTAGCCATCGGGCGGCGCCTTGGCCACGATTTCCCCGATGAGCACGGTCGGCCGATTGTCCACGATCACCTGCTGGCCCAGTGCCGGCGAAATTCCCTGCGCGACCAGGCGCGCCGGGAAATCGTTGCCACCCCCGACGGGAGAGGTGATGACGCGAATCGCCCGGCCAGGGTAACCCTGGCCCAACGCCGCGCTGCTCACCATGAGCACCGCGATTGTCGCCACAACGGTTCTCTTCATATGCCCCTCCGTCTTATCGGCCCGCGGCCATTTACGGGTTTTGAGAGCCGGGTTTACCGGACAGGACTTCCCGGACCACCTTGCCCCACAGCGCGTTTTCCGCCGTCACGAACGCGGCAAACTCCTGCCGCGAGCTGCTTGCGGCCACTTCGGCCCCCTGCTCCGAAATCTTTTGCCGCACATCGGGCGCGCTCAGCACCTTGCCCGTCACATCGGCATAGAGTTGATTGACGATGGGCCCGGGGGTCCTGGCCGGATAAAAAAGACCGAACCACGGGCTCACGTTGAAGCCCGGCAGCAGCGTCTCCGCCATCGTGGGCACCTCCGGCAGGACCGGGCTGCGGCTCGTGCTGGCCATGGCAATCGCGCGCAACTTGCCTGATTTCACGTGCGGCAACAAGGCGACCATGCCGCCGATGGCCGCCTGGACGTGGCCGCCGAGCAACTCGGTGATCGCAGGCCCCATCCCCTTGTATGGAACGTGGACGAGATCGATGCCAGCCGCGCGCTTGAAGAGTTCGAACGCCAGGTGCTGGGACGTCCCGGTTCCGGACGAACCGTAGCTGTACTTTCCGGGGGAAGCCTTGGCCAGCGCCACAAATTCCTTCAACGTTACGGCCGGCACACCGGGGTGAACCGCCAGCAACTGCGGTGAAAACGCGATACGCGTGACCGGCGTGAAGTCCTTGATCGGGTCAAACGGCAAGTCCCGGTATACCGCGGGGTTGATGGCATGCGTCGTTTGCAGGCCGAACAACAGCGTGTAGCCGTCGGCCGGCGCCTTGGCGACCAGCTCGGTGCCGATGGAACCTCCCGCGCCGCCGCGGTTGTCGATCACCACCTGCCTTTTCCAGATCTCGGCGAGCTTCTGCGCCACTACCCGCGCCACGATATCGGTGGTGCCCCCGGGGGCGAAAGGAACCACCAGGCGCACCGGCTTCACCGGATACTCGGCAGCCGCGCAGGTGGAAAACAGCAGCACGAGCGCGGCCCCGGCTCCTGCAATCGACCGCCAACGGCCACGCAAATAAACGGGAAATGAACTTTTCAATGCCCTTGACTCCTGACCTGCTACAGTCGGTATGCATCAGGAGTTTGTCGGAGCCGGTTCCGACAAACTCCTAGGGCATGGCAAATCCGCCGTTCACGCTCACGACCTGCCCGGTGATCCACGACGCCTTGTCGCTCGCCAGAAACGCGATCGTCGCGGCGATGTCGTCGGGCTCTCCGAGGCGGCCGGCTGGGTACATCCTCAATACGTTCTGCATGCGGCGTTGGTATTTTTCCTCGCCCATATCGGTGCGCATGCGCGCCTCCCGTTCCTGGCGCAATTCGGTGTTCGTAGCCCCTGGCGAGACGACATTCAGCGTGACGCCGGACTTGCCCACTTCCTGCGCCACGGATTTAACGAGCGCGACCACGCCGCCCTTGGCCGCGGCGTAATACGACAGCCGGGCCTGGCCGAGCCTGGCCGCGTCCGACGCGAGGCATACCACGCGCCCATAGCGCCTCGCCACCATGTCGGGCAGCACCTGGTGCAGGCACAGCATCGGGCCGTGCAGGCACACGTCGATCATGCGCCGCCAGTCAGCCGGTTTCGATTCGAGAAAAAGCTTGTCGTCGAGTATGGCCGCGCTGCTGACGAAAATGTCGATGGGGCCCAGTTTTCCCGCGGCCTGGGTAATCATCGTGCCGACATCGCTTTCGGAGGTCACATCCGCGCGCAGCCCGATCGCCTGCGCCCCGGTTTCACCGGAGAGCTTCCTCGCCGCCTGCTCCACCATCACGCCGTTGATATCGACCAGCGCCACCTTCGCGCCGCCTTCGGCAAACAGTTTCGCCGCCGCGTAGCCGATGCCCCGCGCGCCGCCCGTGATCAGCGCCGTCCTGCCGTCAAAACGCAGATTCATCCTCGCCCGCTCCCCGCCGGAAGTGAAAATCCGAAGACTGCAAAATGAAACCAACCGCCTGTTTTCCGGCCATCATACCCTCAGGCCCGCGCCTGCCGCTGCTGTTCTACTGGATGGAACCGGGTCCGATGATTGACGGGAGGGCGCCATATTACGTAGAGTGCCGCCTGTCGGAAGCCGGCGCCGATCGTCCAGCGCCCCTCCCCACCCGGAGCGGTCCCTTTTCCACCGTGAGCAGCCTGAAATATGACGTGTTGGTCGTAGGCGGCGGCAATGCCGCGCTCTCTGCCGCGCTCTCCGCGGCCGAGCATGGCGCGCGGGTTGCCGTGCTCGAACGGGCGCCCGAGGAGGAACGCGGGGGCAACAGCGCGTTTACCGCCGGCACGATGCGCGCGGTGTATTCGGGACTGGAGGACATCCGGCGGCTCGTTCCCGACCTGAGCGACGCGGAGATCGCCGAAACCGACTTCTCCAGCTATAGCACCGAGCAGTTCTTCGACGACATGGCGCGCGTCACGCGTTACCGCACCAACCCGGACCTGTGCGAAGTGCTGGTCAAGGGCAGCAACGACGCGCTGCACTGGCTGCGCGCCCAGGGCGTGCGTTTCATTCCCGTCTATGCCGCGCAGTCGTTCAAGGTCGACGGCAAGCGCAAGTTCTGGGGCGGCGTGACGGTCGGCGCGGTGGGCGGCGGCATCGGGCTGGTCGATTTTCTGTACGCCGCCGCTAAGCGCGCCGGGATCGATGTTTACTACGAGGCCGAAGCGCGCCAGCTGTTGCAGGCGGATCGCATCGTGCACGGTGTCCAGGTGGATATCGCCGGGAAGCGGACGAACCTGCAGGCGGGCGCGGTGATCATGGCCTGCGGCGGCTTCCAGGCAAACGCCGAGTGGCGCACGCGCTACCTCGGCCCCGGCTGGGACATGGCCAAGGTGCGCGGCACGCGCTACAACACCGGCGGCGGCATCCGCATGGCGCTGGAAGCGGGCGCCCAGCCCTACGGCAACTGGTCGGGCTGCCACGCCACGGAATGGGACATGAACGCGCCGGATTTCGGCGACCGCGCCGTCGGCGACCGTTTTCA
The DNA here is from genome assembly GCA_964521405.1 of uncultured Streptomycetaceae bacterium. Lineage (GTDB taxonomy): Bacteria > Pseudomonadota > Gammaproteobacteria > Burkholderiales > SG8-41 > SG8-41. The sequence continues at coordinate 48,307 of CAZFRR010000277.1, forward strand.
GAAACACAGCTACCCCTTCTGCGTGATGGTGAACAACGAAGGCCGCCGCTTCGTCGACGAGGGCGCGGATTTTCGCAATTACACCTACGCCAAGTACGGGCGCATCATTCTCGAGCAGCCCGGGCAGGTGGCCTGGCAGATCTGGGATTCGAAGGTGCTCCACCTGCAGCGCGAGGAATACCACATCAAGCGGGCGACGAAAGTGCGCGCCGATACGCTGGAAGCGCTGGTGGCGAAGATGGAAGGCGTCGATCCCGCGCAGTTTCTGCAAACCATTCGCGAGTACAATGCTGCGGTGAAGCAATCGGTCCCCTTCAACCCGAACGTCCTCGACGGCCGCGGCACGGCAGGACTCGCCATTCCAAAATCGAACTGGGCGAACACGATCGAGGCCGGCCCGTTCGAAGCCTACGGTGTCACCTGCGGCATCACATTCACCTTCGGCGGCGTCAAGATCAACACCGAAGCCCAGGTCCTCGACATGGCCGACCGCCCGCTATCCGGCCTTTACGCGGCGGGCGAAATGGCGGCGGGCGTGTTCTACTTCAATTATCCCGGCAGCAGCGGCCTCACCAACGGCACCGTGTTCGGGCGCATCGCCGGGCGGAACGCGGCGAAATTCTCAAAACATCACTGATTTTTTTTCATCCGCATACCGCACATTTCCAGGAACTCACCCGCTATCCCAGGAGAACAGAGCATGGCACAGACCGCTACCGCTGAAAAACACGACGGCCACCAGACCCAACAGGCCGACGCCCGCTACACGCGCAGAATCGCGCAATTCGTCTCAGGCCTCACCTACGAGAAGATCCCGGCCGAGGTGCGCACCCGCATCAAGCTGCTGATCCTGGACTCGCTCGGCTGCGGGATCTACGGCGCGATCAAGTCGCACAGCCAGCTCGCGACGAAAGCCATCGTATCGGTCGACGACAGCAAGAATTGCGGCCTGTGGGGCACGAACCAGCGCGTCTCCGCCCCGCACGCGGCGCTGCTGAACGGAACCTACGTCCAGGGCTTCGAGCTCGACGACATCCACCGCAAGGGCGCGATGCACATCGGCTCGACCACGCTGCCCGCCATCGTCGCGCTGACCGAAGCGCGCGGCGGCATCTCGGGCAAGCGCTTCATGACCGCGGCCGTCGCCGGCTACGAGATCGGGCCCCGCGTCGGCATGTGCATGGGGCCGAATCACCTGGGACAGGGCTGGCACTCGGGCGCCACGGTAGGCGCCTTTGCGGGCGCCGCGTCCGCGGCCTCTCTCCTCGGGTTGAACGAGGAGAGCACGGTCGACGCGCTCGGCATCGCCGGGACGCTTGCCGGCGGCATCATGGCCGTCCAGTACGGCGCGATGGTGAAGCGCATGAACCACGGCCGCTCCGCGCAGAACGGCTTGTACGCGGGCCTCCTCGCCAGCACCGGCTACACCGGGATCAAGAACGTGTTCGAGAGCGAGTACGGCGGTTTCTGCACCACGTTCTCGCGCCAGCGCGAATGGATCAAGTGGGAGGAGCTCACCAAGGGGCTGGGCGAGAACTGGGAAACGATGATGGACTCGCTGAAGTTCTACTCCGCCGCCGCGAGCAATCATTCCACGCTCGATGCGATCCGCCTGATGCGCGACCGCCGCCCGTTCACCGCCGACGAGGTCGAGCGCATCGTGGTCCACGGCTCGCAGGTCACCAAGGACCATGTGTTCTGGAAATACGAGCCGTCGGGCTCCACCAACATGCAGTTCTGCATGCCCTACGTCGTCGCCACGCTGCTGCTCGAGAATGATTTCTTCGTCGATCAGTGCGATGAATCCAAGATGGCCGATCCCGAACGCATCAAGCACTCGCGCAAGGTCGAGTTCATCGCCGAGCCGGAAATCACCAAGCTGGGCAATCGCTATCACGTGCGGGTCGAATTGTTCCTGAAGGACGGCACCCGCATGGAGGAAACGGTGGAGGCGCAGCGCGGCAGCGAGTCGCGTTTTGCTTCCCAGGCCGACATCGTCGGCAAGTTCGAGAAGCTCGCGAAGCACGTCTTCCCGGCGAAGCAGGTCGAGCAGATACGCGACGCGGTGCTCGGGCTCGACCAGTTGGACGACGCGGCCAGGCTGGCAAAGCTGCTGCTCAAGGCCTAGGAGTTTGTCGGACTTCCGTCCGACAAACTCCTGAAGCTAGGCGTGAATACCCGAGCGCAGCGCCTCGGATAACGGCCGCACCGAGGGCAAGGTGTCGAGCCGTTCGACCACCGACAGCACTTTGGCGATGGATTCCTTGCTGTTCGTGACCTCGGCCAGGATGCGGAACTTGTCTTTCACTTCCTCCTCGCTGCACGGGTCGGCCGGCGTGCCGTGCGCGTCCAGGAGCCGGGTGTCGAACTTGCGGCCGTCCTTCAGGTGCACTTCCGCGCGGGTGCCGTAACGGGGATAGATCGCTTCCATCTCGGAGTCGGCGAAGAGCTCGACGCGGCGGGCGAGATCGCAGACCACCGCATCGTTCAGCGCGTCCCCGGTGTAGTGGCGGGGATCCCGGGGATCGCGCGTCAGCGCAACTGCGGCGGTGAACGGAATGCTGTACTGCGCCGCCATCGTCTCCTTCGGAGCCACTTCGCCGTTCAACGCGATGGCGCGCTTGTTGGTGCCGACGCGCACGCTCTTGATCGCGCCCGGCTCGAACCGGTTGTCGACGGCCAGCGCGCGCAGCGCCTGCGCGGTGGTGTGTATGACGCCGCAGCAGGGATAGACCTTGGTCCAGACGCAACCCACTGCGAAGTTCTCACCCAGCGCCCGGTCGAGCTCTTCGGGCTTCGCCTTGTCGCCGCCGAACACTTCCAGCAGCCCGAACTTGCCGTCGAGCGCGGCGAGCGGCGCCGTGAAGCCGTTGCGCGCGAGCGCGCAGGCGAGGACGCCGGACTCGGCCCCGCGCCCCGCGTGCATGCGCTTCACCATGCCGCCGCTGCCCTGCGTGAAGCTCTTGATGCCGCTCGCACTCGAGCAGGCGATACCGATTGCGCGCATGACCTGGTCAAACGTCAGTCCCTGCACCACGCCGCTCGCGACCGCGGCGCCGATCGGCCCGGCGACCCCGGTGATGTGGAAGCCCCACCCCGCTTCGCCGATGGCGCGGCCCACCCGGGTCATGGCTTCGTAGCCGGCGATGAGGCCCAGCAGCAGCCTTGCGCCGGAAACGTTGTGCTGCTCCGCCGTGGCCAGTGCGGCGGGGATCACCACCGCGCCCGGATGCACGTGCGCGCCCGGAGAAATGTCGTCCAACTCGATGCCGTGAGTTGCCGTGCCGTTGACCAGCGCTGCCCGCGCTGGCGCGACCGGCTCACGGTTACCGTAGATCGTCGCCTGTCCCCGCGACTGCTCCTCGTACACCACCTGCGCGGAAATTTTTCCCCACGGCATCACGGCGCCGTAGAGACCGCTGCCCAGGCCGTCGAGGAGGCGAGTGCGGGTCTCCCGTATCAGGTCGGCCGGCAGGTTCTCGAGCTTGAGTGAAAGCAGGAACTCGACCATGCGGGCGGAGCGGGCCCCTGACGCGCGGGAAGGTGCGGCAATCGTTGACAGATCGTTCATGTGGCCTCCTCTTGCACTGCGCGTTGGCGGGCGTTCGGTCGAGGCATGATAGCACCGCGGATTTGCCGTCACTCCAGGTTCCATTCAGCGAAACCCGGCCTGTTGCCCGAAACCCCGCATTGACAACGAAGTTCGCCGCAGAGTAAAAAGTCCGGGCGGCGCGATGGCATGAATCCTCACGAGATCTTCCGCCGCCACCCGCTAACCCATGCTCATCCGCGACCACAGGAAGCGTTCGATACTTGCCCGAGTGGTTGACGGCGCCTGCTGCGCCCTCGCGCTCCTCGCCGCGGCCGATGCGGCAGCCCAGGCCTACCCCTCGAAACCGATACGCATCGTCGTCGCCTTCGCCCCCGGCGGCGGCACCGACATACTGTCCCGGGTCATCGGCCAGAAGCTGCAGGAGACCTGGGGGCAATCCGTGTTCGTGGAAAACCGCCCCGGCGCCAGCGGCCGGATCGGCACCGAGCTCGTGGCGCGATCCGCCCCGGACGGCCACACGCTGATCGGCACCTCGCCCGGGCCCTTCGTCATTTCACCTTCGCTTACCGCCAAACCGACTTACAGCGTGGCGAAGGACTTCGCCCCGATCACGATCGTGGCGAGCTACCCCCAGCTCCTGGTGTCGCATCCCTCGGTGCCGGTGAAAAGCGTCAAGGATGTGATCGCGCTGGGCAGGGCCCGCCCGGGCAAGCTCATCTTCGCCGCGGGCGGCTACGCGACGCCATCGCACCTCGCGGCGGAGCTCTTCAAGCTGATGACGAAGATCGAGGCGCTGACGGTGGGCTACAACGGCACTGGCGCGGCCCACATCGGCATCATCACCGGCGACTGCGACCTGACGATCGCCAACCTGCCCTCCCAGATACCGCATGTGCGTTCGGGAAGACTGCGGCCGCTGGGCATCACCGCGGAGCGCCGCTCGAGCCTGATGCCGGAAATTCCAACGATTGCGGAGTCGGGCGTGCCGGGTTTCGAGTCAAGCTCCTGGTTCGCGTTCCTGGCGCCGGCGGGGACGCCGCCCGAGATCGTGGACAAGCTCAACAAGGAGATCGTGCGCATCGTGCACAGCGCCGACATGAAAGGATGGCTCGCGCGGGAAGGCGCCGACCCGGTGGGCAATACGCCCGCCGAATTCGTGAAGCACATGGCCTCCGAAACCGAGAAGTGGGCCAGGGTCATAAAAGCGGCCAAAATCCAGTCTCAGTAGACAGAAAAGAAGCTTTTTTGCCACAGAGAACACAGAGTTCACAGAGGAAAATAAGGAATGAATGTCACTTTCAAGCCCTATCAACTGGTGAGCGTGTCATGCTGACTCAATCCCTTGAATCTCTCTTTGTTCTCTGTGATCTCTGTGGCTGAATTGCCGTTTTTGGGGTAAGGGATTCCCGGTGGACCTGCAACTCAAGGGAAAGACCGCGCTGGTGACCGGCGCCAGCGTGGGCATCGGACGAGCCATCGCCAAGGGTCTCGCCGCTGAAGGGGTCAAGGTCTGCATCACGGCGCGGCGCGGCCAGCTGCTGGAGAAACTTGCGGATGAGATCGTCGCCGCCGGCGGCCCCCGCCCGCCCATCGCGATCGTGGACATCATGGAGCCGGATGCCCCGCAACGCCTGGCGCAGGCTGCTCTCGCCGGCCTCGGCCAGGTGGACATCCTGGTCAACTGCGCGGGCGGCAGCCGCCCGCTCCCGATCGACGCGCCCGACGAGAAGTGGGAGGAAGCGATGACGCTCAACTTCACCCGCGTGCGCCAGCTCACCCATGCGCTGCTGCCGGGCATGATCCAGCTCGGATGGGGCCGCGTCATCAACATCACCGGCAAGCAGGAGCAGGTGCGCCTGAACGCCGCGTATTCCGCTAAAGCCGGCGTGCATGCCTGGGCCAAGGGGCTGTCGAAGGAAGTGGGAAAGCACGGCATCACGGTCAACAGCATTCCGCCGGGACGCATCATCAGCGAGCAGATATTGCGCAACAACCCGGAGCCGGTACGCCGGGAGTTCGCCGCGAACCACATACCGGCGGGCCGTTTCGGCCAGCCGGAGGAACTCGCTTGCCTCGCGGTGTTTCTCGCCTCTCCCGTCGCGGGCTACATCAGCGGCGCCGTCATCCCGGTCGACGGCGGCCTGCGCCGCTATACTTTCTGAAGTTCCCGCTGCCCCTCCCGGAGATTTTTCGATGCAACCGATCCCCGCTACATCCACAACTGAAATTCCCGTCACCGCCCGGCTGTCCCAGTGGATTTCCTCGCTGAAGCGCTCAGACATCCCGGCGCCGGCCTGGGCTCATGCCAAACTGTGCCTGCTCGATGCGCTCGGCTGCGCCCTCTTCGGCTCTCAGCAACAGTGGGGGCGCATCGCGGCCGAGACCGCGATGGATCTCTCCCCCAATGGCCGCGCCTCGCTGCTCGGGCACGGCGCGCGCTGCGGCGTGGATGCCGCGGCGATGGCGAACGGCACCGCGACGCATGGCTTCGAACTCGATGACCTGCACCTGCGCGCGACCATCCATCCGGGAGCGGTCACGATACCCGCGGCTTTGGCGCTGGCGGAGGCCTACAACAAGACGCCCAGCGCCTTTCTGACCGCCATCGTTGCGGGCTACGAAGTGGGATTGCGCATCGGCATGGCCGTCGGGCTCGGCCACGGCCTGCGCGGCCATCACGGGACGGGAACGATCGGCACGCTTGCGGCGGCGGCAACCGGGGCCAATCTCCTGGGGCTCAACGCCGAGAAGACGAGCGACGCACTGGGCATTGCCGCGACGCAGGCCGCCGGGCTGCATGGCGCGCGCACCGGCGCCATGAGCAAACGCTTTCACGCCGGGCGCGCAGCGCAGAGCGGCCTGCTGGCGGCGGCGCTCGCTCACCGCGGCTTTACCGGCAGCCGCACAGCCCTCGAGCAGCCGTTCGGGGGCTTCTTCAGCACCCTCTGCGATGCCGTGGACCTGCCGGCCGCGTGCGCCGAACTGGGCAGCCGCTGGGAAATCCTGGAAGTCGGGTTCAAAGCCTACGCCTCCTGCGGCAGCACCCACACCACGGTCGACGCCATCGATCACCTGATGCAGCGCGGGCTCACCGCGGAAAACCTGAAGGAACTGCGCGTCTTCATGTCGCGCAAGGCCGTCAGCAACGTCGGCTGGAAATACGTGCCGGCGGGCGTGGTCGCGGCGCAGATGAACGCGTATTACACCTCGGCGGTGAAATTGCTGGAGGGCGACGTCTTCATCGAGCAGTTTGCCGAGGAGCGGCTCGCGGACGCCCGCGTGATGGCGTTGATCGACCGCATCCGCATCGCCCACGACCCGGTCTTCGACACCGGCGGCGCGGGGACGCGTCACGCGGTGCGCGTGGAAGCCGAACTGAAAGACGGCAAGATCTGGACCGAAAACGTCGAGCAGCGGCGCGGCAGCTCGCGTTTCCCGCTCAACCGCGCGGACATCGAGCGGAAGTTCAGGGGGCTGGCGAAGGTCGTCCTGCCGCCCGCGTCGGTGGAAAGCGTCATCGAATGGGTGGACCGGCTCGAGGAGCAGGACAGCATGGAACCGCTCGCTGCTCTCCTGCGCGGGGACCCGCCGCGAGGCGTTACAGCGACACCCGGTAGCGTCGCGCGACAGCCCGCGTAAGCAGTAGCTCCGCCGACTACAAACCTTTGCGGCGGTAGCGCCGGAAGTCGGGCTTGCGCTTTTCCAGAAACGCCCGCGTTCCTTCCAAGTTCTCCTCGTTGCCGTAGATCGAAGCGAGCAACGCGCTGGTGGGAAAATAGGAGGGATAGAAATCCTGGTCGGAGCCGGCATTCAACGCGAGCTTCGCGATGCGTATGCTCTGCGGGCTCTTGTTCAGTATCTCCTGGCACCATTCGTCGACCAGGGCGTCGAGCTCCTCGTCCTTGCACACGAAGTTGATGAGCCCCATGTCCGCGGCTTGCTGCGCCGTGTACTGGCGGCAGCCAAATACCATTTCCCGCGCCTTGCGTTCGCCGACGTAGCGCGCGAGGAGCTGGCAGGCGCCCCAGATCGGGATGCTGCCCACCCGCGGACCGGTCTGGCCGAAGATCGCACGTTCGCCGGCAAAGGACATGTCGCAGAAGAGATGGATCTCGTTGCCCCCGCCCACGCAGTAGCCGCGGATCTTCGCCAGTATCGGCTTGTCCATCATGCGCATGACGGAAGAAAGCGCGAAGAGCCGCCGCATGTGCGTGCGGCCCACGTCCGGCGTGCGGCTCGACTGGTCGCTGACGTCGCCCCCGGAACAGAACGCCTTGTCGCCGGCGCCGGTCAGGACGACCACCCCGATCTCCGGGTCGTCCGCCGCCCGGTGCATGGCGTGCGTCAACTCCTCGTAGGTCAGCGGCCGCACCGCGTTGCGCTTCTCGGGGCGGTTGATGGTGATGGTCGCGACGCCGTTGCCGGCTGCGAAAAGAATGTCCTGGTATTGCATGCGAGCCCCCTTGAGGAGTGACCGGAATGACCGCGATCACGGCGAGCGCCATTAACCCATTCGGCTTCCGGCGTGTCAAATTATGGCACCGGTTCCAATTAATGAAACCCGACCCCGGTTGCCGCAAATTGGATTAATCTGCTCGACGAGCGCCACCGCGCCCGCCCGCTGCGGCGGTGGGCACGAGCCGATGCGCCGACACAACCGGGAAGACACGCCATGAGTTACGAAACGATCACCGTTGCCCACGACGGGCCTGCCTGCGTGATCACCCTGAACCGCCCGGACAAGCGTAACGCCATCAGCGTGAAGATGATGGATGAGCTGATGGCGGCGTTGAAGGCAGCAGAGTCCGCATCCTCCGTGCGGGGAGTCGTCATCACCGGCGGGCCCGCGTTCTTTGCCGCCGGCGCCGATCTCAACGAGGCGCTGCAGGTCAAGACCGCGGCCCAGGGCAAGGAATATTTCAATCGCTGGCATCGGCTCAACGCGACAATAGAAGAGCTCGCCCAGCCCGTCATCGCGGCCATCGAAGGCTTTTGCATCACCGGCGGTCTGGAGCTGGCGCTGGCGTGCGATCTGAGGGTCGCCGCCGAAGGCTCCACCTTTGCGATCACCAGCGCGCGGATTGGCACGGTCGCCGGCGCGGGCGGTACCCAACGGCTGCCGCGCATCGTCGGCATGGCCCATGCGCTCGACATCCTGTTTGCGGCGGACCCGGTCGACGCCGCCCACGCCTACCGCATCGGTCTCATCAACCGCCTGACGCCGAAAGGCGGCGCGCTGGCGGCGGCCAAGGCCCTCATCGAAGTCTATGCGCAACGCGCGCCCCTGAGCCTTGCGTTCGTCAAACGCGCGGTGCGTCAAGGCATGCAGAGGGATCTCGCCTCCGCCATCGAACTCGAGACCTCCATCGTGACGACGATCTACGGCACCGAGGACAAGCAGGAAGGCATTTCCGCTTTTCTGGAAAAGCGCACTCCCCGATTCAAGGGCAAATAGGAGGAAGCCATGCGTAGAGGCTCGAAACTGCTGATGATGCTTCTGACCGGTCTGTGCGCGAGCGGAATCGTTAGTGCGCAAACCTACCCGATAAAACCGATACGCCTCATCGTGCCGTTCACCCCCGGCGGCGGCACCGACATGCTGGGGCGATCCATCGCGCAGAAACTCGGCGAGGCCTGGAGCCAGTCCGTGGTCGTGGACAACCGCGCGGGCGGAGGCGGCAACATCGGCACCGACATGGTGGCCAAGTCGCCCCCCGATGGTTACACGCTGCTCATGGGCTATGTCGGCAATCTCGCCATCAACCCGTTCCTGTTCAAGAGCCTGCCTTACGACTCAGTGAAGGACTTTGCGCCGATCACGCTGGCTGCGACGGCGCCCAACGTCCTGGTGGCTCATCCGTCCGTGGCCGCCGGCAGCGTGAAGGAACTCGTCGCGCTCGCGAAAGCCAGCCCTGCCCGACTCAACTACGCGTCCGCAGGCAACGGCACCGTCGGTCACATGGTGGCGGAACTGTTCAAGACCGTCACCGGCACCAACCTCGTGCACATTCCCTACAAGGGCAACGGCGCGGCGATCACCGACATGCTGGCCGGCAATGTCCAGGTCATGTTCAGCGCCCCGGCCTCGGTCCTGCACCACGTGAAGGCCGGAAAACTGAAAGGCCTCGCGACCACCAGCCCGAAACGCATCACCGGGCTGGAAGAGGTGCCGACGTTCGTGGAAACCGGTTACCCGGCGGTCGAGGGTTCCGCCTGGTACGGCGTGCTGGCCGCGGCGGGCACGCCGCAGCCGATCGTGACGAAACTTAACCGCGAGCTCGTGCGCATCATCCTCCTGCCCGAATTGAGGGACCGCTTTGCCAGCCAGGGCTACGATGCCGTCACCTGCACGCCCGAGGCATTTTCACAATTGATCAAGTCCGAGCTCGCCAAGTGGCAGAAAGTCGTCAAGGCATCGGGCGCGCGCGTCGACTGAAACTCGCCATCGGACAAGCGCTGGGAGCCCCCACATCATGAAGAAAACGAGCCTCGGCTTCATCGGCACGGGATCCATGGGCGCGCCGATCGCGGCCAGCTATCTGGCGAGCGACCATCCCCTGCTGGTCTACGACGTCGATCGGGCGGCGATGCAGCCCCTGGTCGAGAAAGGCGCTAGAGCCGCGCTATCGCCCCGCGACGTGGCATCCCGCGCCGAGGTGGTGTTTCTCTGCCTGCCGACACTGGATGCGATACGCGAGGTGGTGCTCGGCAGTGAAGGCCTGCGCCATGGCGCCGGCATCAGGACCTGCGTGAACTTCTCAACGGTGGGGCCGGCCTTTGTCCGGGAAATCGCGCAGGCACTCCCGGCGCGCATCACCTTGATGGATTGCCCCATCACCGGTGGCGCAGCGGCTGCGCGAAATGGCAGCCTGTCCATTACCGTGTCGGGCGACCAGGCCGGTTTCGAAAGCATCAAACCGCTGCTTGACGCCGTGGCGGCGCATGTCTTTTACGTGGGCGCGGAACCCGGCCAGGCCCAGATCATGAAGCTCCTGAACAACATGCTGTCGTTCGCCGCGTTCGTTGCCTCCTGCGAGGCGTTCGCGCTGGGCGTCAAAGCCGGCATGGACCCCGATGTCATGGTTGCCGTCATCAACACCGGCACCGGCCGCAACTCCGCGACCACCGACAAGTTCCCCAACAACATCCTGCCGCGCACGTTCGACTACGGCGCGAAGATGATGATCAGCTATAAGGACATCTCGCTGTTCCTCGACGAGGCGGAGCGCCTCGGGGTGTCGATGCGGCTCGCGCCCGTGGTGAAACAGGTCATCGGTTCCGCCATCGCGCAGGACGGCGGCGAGCGCGACGTGACGACGCTGGTAAGACAATACGAAAAGCAGTGCGGTATCGAGATTGCCGGCGCCGCCGCGCGCAAACGGTCGTCGGGAAATTAACCGGCTTAGAGCCTTAGTGGACTTCCGCGCCCAACCGGCGTGAGATGTCTTCGGCAGCCCGCACCACCAGCTTCACGACTTCGCGTTCCCGCGGCTCGAGCCGCACGGTGGGGCCCGTCACCGTGATGCAATGATGAACGCCGCCGTCACGATCCCGGATCGGCGCGGAAATTGCGGTCAGCCCGAGCACCCGCTCCCCGTGCGTGACGGCGTAACCCTGTTCCCGGATGCGCGCGAGCTCCTTCACCAGGTCCGCTCGCCGGGTCCGGGTTGCCTTCGTGGCATAGGCGAGCGCCTTCTGCAGTTCCTTCTTCGGCAATGACGCCATCAGCGCCTTGGCGGTCGCCCCGTCGATCAGCCTCACCTGCTCGCCCGGCTTGGTCACGCTCATCAAGGGTGAAGGGGTGTCGATCACCTCGATGCACACGCGGTGACGGTCGCTCACCATGTTGAGCGTCACCGTTTCGTTCGCTTTTTTCGCGAGCTCGCTCATCGTCACCCGGGCGAGCTGGCGGATGTCGAGCGTGCTTCTCACCAGCCCGGCGAGGCGCGTGAAGCGGAACGACAGGCAATATTCCTGGTTGGCCAGGCGCACCAGGTAACCCGCTTCATCCAGGCTCTGCACGAGGCGGAAAGTGGTCGACTTCGGGAGCCGTATCCGGTTCGAGATTTCCTGCAGCGTCAGGCTGGTGCGTTCGCTCGTGAAGCAATCGAATATGGCGAGCGTGCGGTTGACTGCCCTCATCATGACCGTGATCTCCAGCCGGTTGGAACGGCGGCATTCTACACCGCCCGCGCGCAACCGGGTTCCATTGGCTGGAACCAAGACTGATTGATGAAACCCGCGTTGACAAGCACCGAAGCCCCACGCTATATAAGCGACTCACCCGACGCAAGAGGACCACCGGCATGAATGAAACGAGAACCCTGGCTCACTGGGCCGCCAATCTGAAGATAGAAGACGTGCCGGAGCAGGTGCGGGACTACGCCAAGCGCTTCATCCTCGACAACTACGGCTGCCAGATCGCGGGGGCGACGCTGCCCTGGAGCCAGACCTACTACGACGTCATGAAGGCGACGCGCAGCGGCTCGCACGCCACCGTCGCTTACTTCGGCGACAAGATGTCCCCGGACGACGCCGCCTTCCTCAACAGCACCTTCAACCACGCCAACGAGACCGACGACACCCACTTGAAGAGCCCCACGCATCCGGGCGGCATTGCCGTCCCGGCGGCCACCGCCATGGCCGAGTATGCCAAGGCGACCGGCGAGAAACTCCTGCTCGCGGTGATCGTCGCCTACGAGATCCAGATCCGGATTTCCTGGGCGTGCTCGCCCTATCTCATCTACCGCGGGCACCATCCCCCCGTCGGCGTCGGCCCCTTTGGCGCGGCTGCGGCCGGCGCGGTCCTGATGGGGCTCGATTCCGAAACCACGCTGAATGCGCTGGCGATTGCCGGAAGCCACTCCGCCGGATTGATCGAGTACACCAAGACCGGCGGCTCGGTGAAGCGCATCCACAGCGCGATTCCCACCGCGGCCGGCGTGCGGGCGGCCATGTTCGCCAAGGCGGGCATCACCGGCCCGCATTCGATACTCGAGGGCGAAAAAGGCTTCTGCAAGGTGTTTGCCGTCGACTACGATCTCAACCGGCTCACCGAGGGATTGGGCACGCTCTATCACACGCTGGATAACGCGTTGAAGCCCTATTCGTGCTGCCACCTGATACACGCGGCGTTCGACACGCTCGACCAGGCCCGGGACAAGGTGGCATTCGGCCCCGACGACGTTGAATCCATCCTCGTCTACACCAACAGCGAGCAGATCCTGTCCCACATCGGCTCGATCATCGAGCCCGAGGACATCCTCGGCGCGCAGTTCAGCCTGCCCTTCTCGATGGCAATGCGGCTGCACCACGGCGGGCGCGGCGTGAACGGCGGCAACGGCTTCTGGGACTACCCGAAAGTCGACGTCAGGGACCCCGCCCTGCTGAAGAGCGCACGCAAGGTGAAGTGCCTGGTGCCGAAGGACTCGGAATGGAAGGCCGTGGACAAGGGCGCCGGCATCGAAGTCATCCTCAAGGACGGGCGCCGGCTGAAGGAAATCGTCGCCTATTCCAAGGGCCTTCCCGAAAATCCCATGTCCGCGGCGGAGGTCGAGGAAAAGTTCCATTCGCTCGTCGACCCGATCCTGCCCAAAGGGCGTCCCCAGCAGATCATCGACGCCGTCAGCAAGGTGGAGAAGATCCGCAATATCGACGAACTGGTGCAGCTGCTCGTGGTTCCGACCACCCAGCGCTTCAAGGCCGTGGCCGGCTGGAAGCAGCGATAAGCAGGACTGGCATGACCGGTTACTGGGCGGCCGCCGGGTGCGCTCTGGCGTTGGTTTCACAACTTGCCGGAGCGCAGCCTGCTTTTCCCGTGAAGCCGGTGCGGTTCATCGTGCCGTTTGCGCCGGGCGGGGGCACCGACGCTTTTGCCCGCATGCTGGGCGCGAAACTCACCCAGACCTGGGGACAGCAGGTCATCGTGGAAAACCGCGCTGGCGCGCAGGGCAACATCGGCACGGCCGCGGGCGCCAAGGCCGCCCCCGACGGCTATACGATGACGGTGGCGTATGTCGGCACGCTCGCGATCAATCCACACCTGTACCGGGACGCCGGATTCGATCCCCTCAAGGAGTTTGCGGCCGTCACGCGCGGCACCCTGGAAGCCTGGGTCCTCGTCGTCCACCCGTCGCTGCCGGTTCATTCGGTCAAGGAACTGGCGGCGCTGGCGAAACGGCGCCCGGGTGAACTGACCTTTGCCTCGTCGGCATCCGGCACGCAACTGGTGGGGGAACTCTTCAAGCAGGCGACCGGCACGAATATCCTGCATGTGCCGTACAAGGGCGCGGGTCCGGCCGTCATCGATCTCCTGGCGGGCAACGTGCAAATGATGTATTCCAACCCGACGGCCGCCGTCCCGCACGTGAGGAGCGGCAAGCTGCGCGGCCTCGTCGTGACCGGGCGCAAGCGGCTGGAAGCCCTGCCCGATCTTCCGACCGCCGTTGAAGCCGGCTTATCGGCCCTCGACGTCCTGGGGTGGTATGGCATCGTGGTGCCGACGGGGACGCCGCCATCAGTCGTTGCAAAATTGAACACCGATCTCGTCGGCGCGCTCAATGCCGCGGACGTGAGAGAGAAGATGAAAGCCCTCGGCCAGGAGCTCTCGCCGAGCACGCCGGGGGAATTCCAGGAGCAAATCCGCAACGACTATGCCTCGTGGGGCAGGATAGTTCGCGCGTCCGGCGTAAGAGCGGACTGATTCACCCGCATTCGGACCACGGCCGATGAACGACACCTCGCCGGTTGAGTCTTCGCTGCTCGCCGACTCACAGTCGGCAGACGCTCTAACGCCGCCGCTGGCCGGCTTGCTGGTCGTGGAGCATGGCGAGCGCCTGGGTGCGGCCGTTTGCGGCTCGCTTCTGGCCCAGCTCGGCGCAGACGTCGCCATCGTGGAACGCGCTCACGGGAACCCCCGCCACAAGTGGACCAGTCGCGCGTCCGCCGTCCTCGGCAAACGCAGCCTACTGGTGCAGGCTGAGGACGCGAGAGACGATGCGTTTCTCGATGACTTGCTGCGCGCCGCCGATATCGTGCTGTTGTCGAGCGATGTCTCCGCCGATTACCGCCACCGGGCGCTCCCGGAACAGATCGTTTGCGACATTACCGCGTTCGGCTCGAGCGGACCGCTCTCCGGCAGGCCCTACTCCGATGCGCTCGTGCAAGCGATCTCCGGCCTGGCGGACACCACCGGCGATCCGGATGCCGGGCCCAGCCTCATCGGTTTTCCGTTTTGCGAAGTCTCTGCCGGAATTTATGCCGCCGCAGCCACGCTGGTGGCGCAGCGCGTGCGGCGCACGCGCGGGTTCGGACAATTCATCGATATCGCGCTTTTCGACTGCGCGGTCGGCGCGCTCTCGACGTTTCTCCCCTTCCACGCGGTCGGCAAAGCGGTGACGAGAGCCGGCAACCGGCACTCGCTCGCGGCGCCCTGGAACGCCTATCGCGCCTCCGACGGCTGGGTCCTGATCTGCACGGCTACCGACGACCAATGGAGCCGGCTCTGCACTCTTATCGGGCAACCCGCGCTCGCCCGGGGAGCGGGACTCACGACGAACACCGAGCGGCTTTCCAGGCGCGGCGAAGTGGATGAGATCCTCCAACGTTGGACCTCCAGCCTCACGGTCGAGCAGTGCATCGAGCGGCTCACGGCCAATGACATTGCGTGCGGCCCGATACTGACTCTGAGCCAACTCTCAACCGAACCCAACCTGCTGCACCGTAAGATGATCCGGCGAGTAATGGATACCGCTGGCCACCGGGAGATCACGATTCCGGGAAGCCCGCTTGCTCTTTCCCTGCCCACGGCAGCCGATGGCTCCCGTGTGCCCGCCCCCGACGAACACCGCTCCTACTTGCGTACGCTGATGGCCGGACGAAAACGTAATCCGCTTCCACGCGGGGATGCCGGCCAAGCCATGCCTCTCTCCGGCATGCGGGTAGTCGAAATCGGTCAATACACGACCGCCCCGCTGGTCGGCCGCCAGTTGGGCGCGCTGGGGGCCGAAGTCTTCAAGATCGAGCCTCCCGGCGGCGAGGGCTCCCGCGCGTGGCCGCCGACGCAGGGAAACCGCGGCTATTTCTTTGCTTTCAGCAACAGCGACAAGAGAAGCCTGGAGCTGGATCTGCGCGACAACGATCATCGCGCCTCGTTTACCGCACTTCTGAAGACGGCGGATGTTCTCGTCGAGAACCTGAAGCCCGGCTCTCTCGGCCGCCTGGGTTTCGGTACGCGGGAACTCCACGAAATCAACCCGCGGCTGGTCTACTGCGGGATCTCGGGATTTGGCGCTGCCTCGTCCTACCCCGGCCGGCCGGCGTTCGACACGGTGGTGCAGGCAACCTCCGGTTTCATGGACCTGACGCGCGCCAACGGCGTGCCGATGAAGGCTGGCATCTCGGCCGCCGACATCGTGGGCGGAGAATTCGGCCTGCTCTCGATCCTGGCGGCGCTCGAACTGCGGGACCAAACCCACCGCGGCCCGATGCTCGACATCTCGATGCAGGACGCCGCCGTCTCGGCCACAGCCAGCTTGTGGAACGGAAGACCGCCTGACAGGCACGCCATCTTCGCGCGCTGCGCCGATGGATACGTCTGCATTGAAAGTGCTGAAGTCAACGTCGACGCCGTGCTCCAGCGGCTGGGTCTGCTACCCTCCACTGTCGCCCGCATGAGTCGCGAGGCCTTGATTGCCATCGCGTTGCAGGGAGGCATGCCGGCCGTGCCCGTATGCAGCGTCTCGGAAGTCGCGCGCAGCGCGCAGGCGGTCTCGCGGCGGCTCATCGTTGAAAAAAACGACGAGGACGGCCGCAAGTGGCCTTTGCTCAACACGCCGCTGCGGCTGAATCTGACGCCCCCGGAAGTCAGGCGGCCCATCGGGGAATTGGGCGAGGCCAACGAGGAATTGCGACTGGCTGAAGATCGATGAACCTAAAAACTGCAATTCAGCCACAGAGGTCACAGAGAACACAGAGAGATTCAAGGGGTTGAGTCAGTACGCCACACTCACCAGATGGGCGAGTCTTGAATATGACATTCGTTCTTTATTTTCCTCTGTGAACTCTGTGTTCTCTGTGGCAAATAGTTTTCCAGGATGAACTGTTTTGCCCTGGCGCAACAGGAGAACCCGCATGCAACTCAAAGGCAAGACCGCGCTGATCGCCGGCGCGGGCCGCAACAACGGCAAAGCGATCGCCACCACGTTTGCCCGGGAAGGGGCCGAGTTGATCCTGGTGTCGAGAAAGCGCCAGGAAGAGCTGGACGAAGTGACCCGGGAGTGCAAAAACCTGGGCGCCAAAGTGCTGCCGTTGCTGGCGGATGTCAGCAAGCCCGACGAAGTCAATCGCGTCGTGCAGCAAGGCCTGGATCACTTCGGCAAGGTCGATATCTCGGTCAGCGTGGCGGGGATACGGCGGCACAAGGATTTCTGGACCATCAGCTACGAGGAATGGCTTGAGGTGTTCGCCGTCAACCTGCATTCGACGTTCCTGCTGGCCAGGGCGCTGGCGCCGTCCATGATGAAGCGCAAGACCGGCAATTTCATCGCCCTGGGCGGTCTGGCCTCCATGACGTCTCAGCCGCAGCGCGCGCACGTGGTCGCGTCCAAGTCGGGCCTCTACGGGCTCATCAAGTCGCTGGCGCTGGAACTGGGGCCTTACGGGATACGCGCCAACCTGATCGCCCTGTCGGTCATCGCCAACAAGCGGCTCAACCCCGAGTGGTACCCCGAGGGGGGCGGCGACCCACGGACGAATGTCGACATCCAGAGCACCGCGCTGAAGCGCGAAGGCACGCGGGAGGAAGTGGCCAACGTCGCTCTCTTCCTGGCCTCCGACCAGTCCTCTTACGTCACCGGCGATCGCATCATTTGCGCCGGCGGGAAATACATGTAACTACATCCCGGGATATCTGCCGCCGGAGCAGGTAATGCGGTCGCCCGTGATGTAGGACGCTTCGTCGGAAGCGAGGAAGAGCGCTGCGTTCGCCACCTCTTCGGGATAACCGTCCCGCCTCAGGGCCAGGTGCTGATGCTCGGGACGCAGTTCATGGCCCGGCAGGTACCATTCAGGGTTGCGCCGTTCGGTGTTGATGTTTCCCACTGCGATGAGGTTCGCCCGTATGCGGTGTTCCCCCAGGTCCACCGCCATCGCCTTGATGAGACCGTAGAGCCCGTGCTTGGACGCCGCGACAGCGCTGATCCCCGGCCGCATCGCAGTCACCGACGACATTCCGCCCAGGGCGATGATGCTGCCGCTCTTCCGTTCTATCATCGACGGGGCCAGGGCCTTGGCGAAGAAGAAAGTCGAGTGGACGTTGACGTTGAATACCTGCTGCCACTCATCGTAGGTGAAATCCCAGAACGGCCGGTGCGGACGCAGGCCGGTGACGCTCACCAGCACGTCCACCTTGCCGAAACGCTCCAGGCTCTGTTGCACGACGCGGTTGACCTGCTCGTGCTGGCTCGCGTCAGCCGCCAAGGGCAGCGCCTTGACGCCCATGCCCTCGCACTCCGTGGCGACCCGCTTCACCTCGTCACCGGTTCTCGCCACCAGCACGACATCCGCACCCTCGCGCGCAAAGGCGAGAGCGATCGCTTTGCCAATGTTGCGGCCGGCGCCGGAAATCAGCGCGGTTTTGCCACGGAATCGCATAGAAAGTCTCTTAATAGTCGTTCATTGGGAACGGCTTCACCTTAAAAGCGTAAAACCAGGGTCAGCCGCGGCTGGCCTCATGGATACCGGGCGAAGCGTTGCAGTTGTCCTACCTTCGGTAAATCTTGCGCCGGTGCCCGATCGACAGCGCGAGCACGACCAATCTAACGTCCTGGATTTCGCAGATGACCCTGAAATCGCCTATGCGGTAGCGCCACAGGCCGCCCAGGTCCCCTTTGAGCGGCTCGCCGAAATGGCGCGGGTCCTTGCAGCCCTCGATCCGGTCATCGAGCCAGCCGAGGATACGCCTCGCGACCGGCTTATCAAGCTTGCCCAGCTGCTTGTGAGCGAACGGGGAAATTTCAACGCTCCAGGCCAAGCGCCTTCCTGACCTCGGCAATGGACTTTCCCCGGCCGCCGGACTTCTTCGCTCTCCTTGCGAGAGCAAGGTCTTCCTGGTCCTCGAGGTAGCGAAGCACCGCCTCGCGCACGACCAGGCTCTTGTTGCCGCCGCGCGCCAATGCGAGCTCGGCGATGCGCTCTTCCAGCTCTTTCTCCAGCCTGATTGCCAGCATCGGATTCTCCTGAGGACGCTCCTGAGCGAGTGTCATACATTGTATAACACACACCGGGCCTGCTCAAGGTTGCAGCGGAAGAATGTGGGAAGCAGTGTGGGTTAAGCCTGATGCCTTGGAAAAATAGGCATATCAGGAACTTACATGACTGGACTGGCGGAGAGAGAGGGATTCGAACCCTCGATACAGGTTTAAGCCCGTATAACGCCTTAGCAGGGCGCCGCCTTCAGCCACTCGGCCATCTCTCCGTTCAAGAAATGAGGCCGGACTCCGCCCTCATTTCTTGAACACTCGGCCATCTCTCCAATTACGCGCAGGATATCACAGAGGCACCCTCTCGATTCCCCGTCACGAATTCTGAATTGCAGCGCGTGTTCCGGGTTCAAAGTTCAAGGTTCAAAGTTCAAAGTTCAAGGTTCAAGGTTCAAGGTTCAAGGTTCAAAGTTCAAAGTTCAAGGTTCAAGGTTCAAGGTTCAAGGTTCAAGGTTCAAGGTTCAAGGTTCAAGGTTCAAGGTTGTCAGCGCGAGCTGCCGCTCGCGATTTTGAACTCGGAACTTTGAACCCGGAACCCGGAACTCGGGCTTAGGCCAGCCGGCGATTCACGCCGGCTGGTCAAGCCCGAACGCCTTGTGCAGCGCGCGAACCGCTAGCTCCATCTGCTTTTCGCTGATCACGATCGAGATCTTGATCTCCGAAGTCGAGATCATCTCGATGTTGATCCCCTCCTCCGCGAGGGTGCGGAAAGCGGCGCTGGCAATGCCCGCGTGCGAGCGCATGCCGACGCCGACCACCGATACCTTGGCAATCTTGTCCCCGCCCTCCACGCCGCGCGCCTTGATGTGCTTCACCACCGGCTCGAGGATCTTGAGCGTTTTCCGGTAGTCGTTGCGGTGCACGGTGAACGAGAAGTCCGTCATCCCGTCGTGGCTCACGTTCTGCACGATCATGTCCACGTCGACGTTGGCGTCGCCCACCGGCCCCAGGATCTGGTAGGCGATGCCGGGGCGGTCGGGCACCCCGAGGATCGTGATCTTCGCCTCGTCGCGGTTGAACGCAATGCCTGAAATGCTTGCCTGTTCCATCTTCTGGTCTTCCTCGAAAGTGATCAGCGTGCCCTCGCCCTCGTCCTCGAAGCTGGAGAGCACCCGCAGCTTGACCCGGTACTTGCCGGCAAATTCGACCGCGCGGATCTGCAGCACCTTGGAGCCGAGGCTCGCCATCTCGAGCATCTCCTCGAAGGTGACGCTTTTCAGCTTGCGCGCTTCCGGCACGATGCGCGGATCGGTGGTATACACCCCGTCCACGTCGGTGTAAATCTGGCATTCCTCGGCCTTGAGCGCCGCGGCGAGCGCGACCCCGGTTGTGTCCGAGCCCCCGCGCCCGAGGGTGGTGATGTTGCCCTTTCCGTCCACGCCCTGGAAGCCGGCGACGACCACGACGCGGCCCTCGGCAAGGTCCTGCCGGATCAGCGCTTCGTCGATGCTGACGATACGCGCCTTGGTGTGGGCGCTATCGGTCAGTATCTTCACCTGGCCGCCGGTGTAGCTGCGCGCCTGGATCCCCGCCTCCATCAGCGCCATCGACAGGAGCGCTATGGTCACCTGCTCCCCGGTGGACACCATCACGTCGAACTCGCGCGGGTCGGGGTGCGGCTGGATTTCGTGGGCGAGCGAAATCAGGCGGTTAGTCTCCCCCGACATGGCGGAGACCACCACCACCAGCTGGTGCCCCTTCGCCCTCCAGCGGGCAACACGCCGGGCGACATTCTTGATGCGTTCGGGCGAGCCCACCGAGGTGCCGCCGTATTTCTGGACGATCAGGGCCATGGCCGTTGCAGATTCCGTTGCGGATCGAAAAAGCCGCGTATTTTAGTTGATTTTTCGAAGGAAAACGAGACCGCCTCGCCGGCGCCGCGTCGCATCAGCCATGCCTCCAGCATAACCGGAAGCTGCGCTGGCCCCCGCGTGAACCTATTCGGTTCCCGCAGGTCCATTCACCTATTACAACCAGGATGCACGAACGACATGAAACCCTTCGAACGCGTTACCAACCCACGTGAGATCCGGCGTCGCTTGCATTTGAACCAGCAGGATTTCTGGTCCCGCATCGGCGTCACCCAGAGCGGCGGCTCCCGCTACGAGAGCGGCCGCGGCATGCCGAAGCCGGTGCGCGAACTGCTGCGGCTGGTCCATATCGAGGGTATACCCCTCAACCAGGCCAAAGGCGGCGATTTCGAGGTCGTCACTTATCTCAAGCAGGCCAACCCCCGCCTCTACCGCGCCCTCAAGAAGGCCGCTTCCAGGCGCAACGGCAGAAAAAAGGCCTAGCGAACAAGGACTAGGCTGTTAAGAACTGCGATTCAGCCACAGAGATCACAGAGAACACAGAGAGATTCAATGGGGTTGAGTCAGTACGCCGTGCTCACTAGATGGGTGAGGCTTGAAAATGATATACGTTCTTGATTTTCCTCTGTGAACTCCGTGTTCTCTGTGGCAAATAGCTTTTCTGGGGTTATTGGCGGAAGGGGTGGGATTCGAACCCACGATGCCCTTGCGGACATGCCGGTTTTCAAGACCGGTGCATTCAACCGCTCTGCCACCCTTCCTAAGTGCCCCTAACTAAAATACACGCGGGGCATAATACACGTAAATTCAGGCGCTTGGGACGAAATAGGGCTGTTAAATCGTTGCAACTTGCGCTCGGTTTCTATACTCTAACGCACAGTACAAAAACGAGGAGAGGCTTATGCAACCGGAACTGCAACCGAACACCACCGTGCTCCAAACTGGCGCGGGCGGCATCGCGCTCGAACAGCAGCGCGTGCTGCGCAACACCTACCTGCTGCTCGCCATCACGCTGATCCCGACGGCGATCGGCGCCGCGCTCGGCACCAACCTGAATCTGGCTTTCATGCGCGCGAGCCCGATTATCTCTTTCTTCGTCATCCTCGCCGTCTTCTATGGCTGGATCTTCGCCATCGAGCGCACCAAGAACAGCTCGCTTGGGGTCGTCCTGCTGCTCGGCTTCACGCTGTTCATGGGTCTCCTGCTGGGGCCGTTGTTCCAGTCCGTGCTCGGCTTCAAGAATGGCGCCCAGCTCATCATGATGGCCGCCGGCGGCACCGCCGTGATTTTCTTCGGGCTGGCCGGCGTCGCCGCGTCGACGAAGCGGGACTTCAGCTTCCTCTCCAAGTTCCTGATGGTGGGCTTCTTCGTGATCATGCTGGCCGTCATCGCCAACGTGTTCTTCGCGAGCCCCCTGGCGCACCTGGTAATACTGGCGATGTTTCTCCTGTTCTCTTCGGCCGCCATCCTGTTCCAGGTAAATGCCATCGTGCGCGGCGGCGAGACCAACTACATCTCCGCGACGCTGACGCTCTACGTCTCGATCTACAACATTTTCACCAGCCTGCTGCAGTTGTTCGGCATCATGGGCGGGGATCGGGATTAACATTTAACCGCCGAGTAAACCCAGATAAACAGGCCGGGCGCTCGCCCGGCCTTTTCTTGTACGGCGGATTAACCGCCAAGGCGCCAAGACGCCAAGACGCCATGAAATTTTTATTGTCGTATTTCTTGGCGTCATGGCGTCATGGCGGTTCAATTCTGGTTTTCTTTCCTGGCGTCTTGGCGTCTTGGCGGTTCAATTCTTGTTTTGTCTTTCTTGACGTTCTTGGCGGTTCACTTGTCGAATACCGCGATGGACTCGACATGCGAGGTATGCGGAAACATGTTGATAACCCCCGCCGCGGAGAGCCGGTAGCCGTGCATCTGCGTGAGCGCGCCGGCATCCCGCGCCAGAGTCCCCGGATTACACGACACATAGACCAGCCGCCGCGGCCCGTCCTCCGGCAGCGCTTTCACCAGGTCGACTGCGCCATCGCGTGGCGGGTCGATCAGCATGCGGTCGAACCGTCCCAGGCCGGCCAGCGGGTCCGCTTGAGCCCGGTAGAGATCCCGCTCGACAAAGGACACGGAGGCCGACAGGCCGTTTGATTCCGCGTTCTGTGCCGCCCGGCGCACCAGCGCATCGCTGCCCTCGATTCCCAGCACCGTGGCGCCGCTGCGGGCGATCGCCAGCGCGAAATTGCCCACTCCGCAGAACATATCGGCGATGCGCTCACCGGGCTGCGGGGCGAGCAGCGCAACCGCCCGGCGCACCAGCAAGCCGTTTACCAAGGGATTCACTTGCGTGAACTCCGTTGGAGAAAACTGTATCCGGAGGTCGAACTCGGGGAGCGCGTAATAAAGGTCGCCTGCGTCAGCCGCCGACATCGGGCTGGCGGTCTCGGGCCCGCCCGGCTGCAGGTAGATCCGGACCCCATGACAGGCTGCGAACACGCGCAGCAACTCGACGTCGGGCGGCAACAGCGGCTCCAGCACCCTGATTACCAGCACGTCGGCCCCCACGCCCAGCGCCAGTTCGATCTGCGGCAGGCGGCTGCGGATCGAGAGTGCACTGACGAGATCGCGCAGCGGCCGGATCAATGCGGATATCTTCGGCGGCAGGACCTCGCAGCTATCCATGTCCGCAACGTAGCTACTCTTCTTCTCGTGGAAGCCGACGAGCGCCCCGCCCTTTTTCGCCACGTAGCGCACGGCGAACCGCGCGCGATGACGATAGCCCCACGTCGGGCCGTGGATGGCCGGCAGGATTTGCTCCGGCCGCACCCGGCCAATATGCCACAGACTGTCTTCCAGCACGCGTTGCTTGACCGCAACCTGCGCGCGCGCGTCGAAGTGCTGCAGGCTGCAGCCCCCGCAGAGCCCGAAGTGCGGGCAGCGGGGCGCAACGCGCGATGCGCTCTCCTTCACCACCGAGCCCAGGGTCGCCAGCTCGTAGCTCGGCTTCTTGCGAAAGACCGAATAAGTGACGGTCTCGCCCGGCAGCGCGCCTTCGATGAAGACGGCTTTGCCGTCGCGGCGCGCGACGCCGCGTCCTTCCTGGTCCAACGATTCGATCAGCAAGGTCATCATAGGGAAATACTAGCGGTGATCGAATCGTGAATAAACGATCGGAACTTGCCGCCCAAGTGCCAATTCCTGTCCGGACTGCTGAAGCGATTCGACGTTATTACCGCGGCGGCGGAGTCAAAGTACGCCACGAACGCGGGCTCGCAATCTCTGCTTCTTGTCGATTCGAATCTTTATTTCATACACTTTGTGGTCTATTCAAGAATTTCTCAGGGGCGCCAGCGCGTGAGAAATTCTTTCCAGTGCATCTCGGTG
>CAZFRR010000278.1:0-31795 GCA_964521405.1 uncultured Streptomycetaceae bacterium
CCGTTGACCCGGATGCCCCTGGGGCCGAGATCCGCCGCCAGGTAACGAACGGCCGCTTCCAGGCTCGCCTTCGCCAGCCCCATCACGTTGTAGTGCGGTATCGCGCGCCCGGCGCCAAGGTAGGTGAGAGTAAGAAGAGAAGCTTTGCGGCCTTCCATCAGCGGCAGCCCGGCGCGGGCCAGCGCGGCGAAACTGTAGGCGCTCACGTCGTGCGCCATGCGAAAGCCCTCGCGCGTGAGCCCGTCGAGGAAGTCGCCTTTCAGGGCTTCGCGCGGCGCAAAGGCGATCGAGTGCACGATGCCGTCGAGCCCGTTCCAGCGCTTGCCCAGCTCCGCGAACAACGCGGTGATTTCCTCGTCTTTTGCGACGTCGCATGGCAGCACCGCCGCCGCCCCGAACTCCTGCGCCAGCCCCTCGACGCGTTCCCGCAGTTCCGCGGCCTGGTAGGTGAAGGCGAGCCGCGCGCCTTCACGCGCCAGTGCCTTTGCGATGCCGTAGGCGATAGAGCGGTTGGAGAGCAAGCCTGTGACGAGGATGTTCCGGTCTTGAAGAAAACCCATGGGTTCCTGGTTGTTCTTTTGGTGGAGAGACTGATTCCGCGCCATTATAACCACAAGCGTGACTGCTGAACTGTGACTGACAATGGTTGTCTGATGTTACCTGACTGAGAAGTCGCAGCTCTAACGATAGCGTTTGGCAACGCTTTGCCTGTCACGCTTCATCAGTCACGAAGCATCAGTCACGCAGTATCAGTCACTCCTTTGGTAATATTTACCGATGCCGACTCTCTTCCTGCGCGTAATACTCTCGGTCACTGCGTTATTGGCCGGCTGCGGCGGCGCGCCGTGGAACAATCCCTACCCGGCTTCCGAACGCAGCGCCAATACCCTGTATACGTCGTTCTCGGAACGGCCCAAGCATCTCGACCCGGTGCAGTCGTACAGCGAGAACGAGTACGCGCTGATCGCCAACATCTACCAGCCGCCGCTCCAGTACCACTATTTCAGGCGCCCCTACGAGCTCGTCCCGTTTGCCGCCACCGAGGTGCCGAGCCCGCAGTTCTTCGATGCGAAGGGGAGGCGCCTGCCCGATACCGCCGACGCGAAGGACGTCGCCTACAGCGATTACGTCATCCGCATCCGCCCCGGCATTCTCTACCAACCGCACCCGTCCCTGGCCAAGGACGAGTCGGGACGCCCGCTTTATCTCGACCTCAAGCCGGGCGACCTCGACGGCATTCGCGCCGTGGGGGATTTCAGGAAGACGGGCACGCGCGAGCTCGTCGCCGCCGATTACGTGCACCAGGTCAAGCGCCTGGCTCATCCGCGGCTGCATTCGCCGATCATGCAGCTGATGGGGGAATACATCGTGGGTTTGAAGGAACTCGCGGAGACGCTGGCCAAGGCCGACAAGGCGCTGCCCAAGGACGGGTTTCTCGACCTCACCGGTTTCGATCTTGCCGGCGCGCAGGTGGTGGACCGCCATACCTACCGCATCCGCGTGCGCGGCAAGTATCCCCAGTTCGTCTACTGGCTCGCGATGCCGTTCTTCGTGCCGATCCCGCCCGAATCGGACCGCTTTTACGCGCAACCGGGGATGGCGGAACGGAATATCTCGCTGGACTGGTTTCCCGTCGGCAGCGGGCCCTACATGCTGACCGTCAACAACCCCAACCGGCAGATGGTGCTCGAGCGCAATCCCAACTACCGGGGCGAGGCCTACCCCGCCGAGGGCGCGCCGGGCGACACTGAAGCGGGGCTGCTCAATGACGCCGGCAAGCCGCTGCCGTTCATCGACAAGGTGGTGTTCTCGCTGGAAAAGGAGCAGATCCCGTACTGGAACAAGTTCCTGCAGGGCTACTACGACGCCTCCGGCATCAGCTCCGACACGTTCGACCAGGCGGTGCAATTCTCCGGCCAGGGCGACGTCACGCTGTCGGAGGACATGCAGGCGCGCGGCATCAGCCTGCAGACGTCGGTCGCCACCTCGGTCTTCTACCTGGGCTTCAACATGATCGACCCCGTGGTGGGCGGCTACACCGAGCGCGCGCGCAAGTTGAGGCACGCGATTTCGATCGCCGTGGACCAGGAGGAGATGATCTCGATTTTCCGCAACGGCCGCGGCATTGCCGCGCAGGGGCCGATCCCGCCCGGCATCTTCGGTTACCGCGAGGGAAAAGAGGGCATCAATCCCTACGTCTACGACTGGGAGGGCGGCGCCGCGCGCAGGAAAACGGTCGAATACGCAAAGAAGCTGCTGGCCGAGGCGGGCTATCCCAACGGGCGCGACGCCAAGACCGGGCAGCCGCTGCTGGTCAACCTGGATACCACCGGCACCGGTCCCGACGCCAAGTCGCGCCTCGACTGGTACGCGAAGCAGTTCGAGAAAATCGGCGTGCAGCTCGCGATCCGCGCCACCGACTGGAACCGCTTCCAGGACAAGCTGCGCAAGGGCAACGTGCAGCTTTATTTTCTGGGCTGGAACGCGGACTATCCCGATCCCGAGAACTTTCTTTTCCTGCTCCACGGCGCGCAGGGCAAGGTGAAGACTTCCGGCGAGAACGCCTCCAACTACGAGAACGCCGAGTTCGACCGCCTGTTCGAGCGCATGAAGAGCATGTCGAACGGCCCCGAGCGCCAGGCCATCATCGACCGGATGGTCGAGATCGCGCGCCACGACGCCCCTTGGGTGTGGAGCCTGTTCCCGAAGGACTACGCCCTGCACCACGCCTGGGTTTACAACCGCAAGCCCCACTCGATCGCGAACAACGGCCTCAAGTACCAGCGCATCGACCCCGCTGCGCGCGACAGGGCCCGGAACGAGTGGAACCAGCCGGTCGTCTGGCCGCTGGCGCTTGGCGCCGGCCTGGTCGTGCTGTCGCTGGTGCCGGCGGTGGTCACTTTCCGGCGCCGCGAGCGCCAAACGGCTAAAGCGTGATTCGTGAGTCGTGAATCGTGAATCGACCTTTTATTCCCATGAGCAATGAATTGACTCCCACCACCCCGCCCGCTGCGCGGGCACCCCTCCTCAGGCAGGAGGGGAACCGAGTAAGTACTCCCCTCCTTTTCAAGGAGGGGTGGCACGACAGTGACGGGGTGGTTACTCGAATCACGACTCACGAATCACGCATTTGAGATGATTACCTACATCATCCGCCGCCTCCTCTACGCCATCCCGATCCTGATCGGGGTGAATGTCATCACGTTCACGCTGTTTTTCGTGGTCAATTCGCCGGACGACATGGCGCGCGTCCACCTGGGCGTGAAGCGCGTGACGCCGGAGGCCGTCAAGAAGTGGAAGGAAGAGCGCGGCTACGACAAGCCGCTGCTCTACAACGCAACGGCGGCCGGCGCGCAGCGGTTCACCGACACCATCTTCTACGAGAAATCGGTGCGGCTGTTTGCTTTCGAGTTCGGGCGCTCCGACCAGGGCCGCGATATCGGCTACGACATCAGCACCCGCATGTGGGCAAGCCTCGCGATCGCGGTCCCGGTGTTCCTGCTGGGGCTCCTTGCCTACATCACGTTCGCGCTGCTGATGGCGCTGTTCCGGGCAACTTACGTGGATTTCTGGGGCGTGGTGGCCTGCGTGGCGATGATGTCGATCTCGGGTCTCTTTTACATCATCGGCGGGCAGTACCTGATCGGCAAGCTTCTTA
Source organism: uncultured Streptomycetaceae bacterium (assembly GCA_964521405.1). Taxonomy (GTDB): domain Bacteria; phylum Pseudomonadota; class Gammaproteobacteria; order Burkholderiales; family SG8-41; genus SG8-41. The sequence goes on from CAZFRR010000278.1 coordinate 3,659, forward strand.
ACATCGTCCCGATCTCCGGCTACGACACCGGCCAGGATGCGCTGAAATTCCTGGTGCTGCCGGTCATCATCGGCGTCGTGAGCGGAATCGGCGCCAACACGCGCTGGTACCGCACCATCTTTCTCGAGGAGATCAGCAAGGACTACGTTCGCACCGCGCGCGCCAAGGGCCTGTCGGAGCTGCGCGTGCTGTTCCGCCACGTGCTCCAGAACGCGATGATCCCCGTCCTCACCGGCGTGGTGGTGGTGATCCCGCTGCTGTTCATGGGCAGCCTGGTGGCCGAGGCATTCTTTGGCATCCCCGGCCTGGGCAGCTACACCATCGACGCCATCAATTCGCAGGACTTCGCCGTCGTGCGCGCGATGGTCTTTCTGGGCTCAGTGCTCTACATCATCGGGCTGATACTCACCGACATCTCGTACACCTGGGTCGATCCCCGCGTCCGCTTTGAATAGAAAGAAATAGACAGGATTAACAGGATTTCCAGGATTAACAAGATTAGGGCATTACAACAATGGAGCCGTCGATTAATGATCTGACTGAGCGGATCATCGGTTGTTGCTACAAAGTGCACAAGACACTTGGCCCGGGATTTTTAGAAAAGCTGTACGAGAATGCCTTGATGATCGAACTGGAAAATAGCGGGTTGCAGGCCAGGCAGCAGGCCCCGATGTCGGTCACATATGATGGCAAGAGAATTGGTGAGTACTTCGCAGACATTCTGGTTGAGGGAAAAGTTGTTTGCGAACTTAAAGCGGGGTGAGTATTGCGAAAGAACATGAAATTCAATTGGTCAGCTACCTGGCTGCAACGGGCCTGGACGTGGGATTGGTGATTAACTTTGGTAGAAGTGTGACGGTAAGGCGGAAGTTTCGAGAATATCGTCCGCCCTCCAAGATTGAAAACGAATAATTAATCCTGTAAATCTTGTTAATCCTGTCTATTGATGCCTTTTAAACCCGTCATCCTCTGGACCGACGCGCTGATCTACCTGCTGCTCCTGGTGATCGCGCTGCTCGTCTGGCACGTGCGGCGCCATGAGCACCTGGCGGCGCCATGGCACAAGGTGGCGCGGAGCGCGAGCGGGATGTCGGCTGCGACCGTGCTGGCGCTGTTCATCGTCATCGGGATCGCCGACTCGCTGCACTACCGGGCCGCCGTCTCGGTGAAGGATGGCAGAACGGTCTACTCGGTCGAGGTGCTTTCCGTGCTCGACGCCATCGCCGCGCCGCTGCGCGCGCGCAAGGAGAAGACCTATTCCGCGCCGCTCGCCACCCACCTCTTCGCCAAGGAAACGATCGAGCTGCCGGACGGCCGGCAGGCGCGCGATTTCCCGCGGTTGAAGCATGGCGGTGCGCATTTGAAAGATCCCGCGGTTGATTGGGTGCCCGATATTGCACGCCGCGCCCTGCGCGGCGTTGCGACGGGAGTGGTGCTGTGGGTTGTGCTGGCCACCCTGTTGTGTGCGGTGCTGGCACGCCGCAATGGGGCTGGTGTGGACGCCGCCTGGAGCGCCATATGGCGCGGTGAAACCTGGGTGCCCTGGCGCGCCGTGCTGGCCGCGCTGGGCATGATGCTATTGATCGGCGCGCCGCTCCTGGCGCTGGCCGCTAATTATCACGTGCTCGGCACCGACAAGGTCGGGCAGGATGTCTTCTACCAGTCGCTGAAGAGCATACGCACCGGGCTCGTGATCGGCACCCTGACCACCCTGGTCATGCTGCCGTTCGCGCTTCTTCTCGGCGTCATGGCGGGGTACTTCAAGGGGTGGGTGGACGACGTGATTCAGTACCTCTACACCACGCTCTCCTCGATTCCGGGCGTGCTGCTGATCGCCGCGTCGGTGCTGATGATGCAGGTCTACATCGAAACCCACCCCGAGCTGTTCGACACCGTGACGGCGCGTGCCGACCTGCGGCTGCTGTTCCTGTGCGTGATTCTCGGCATCACCAGCTGGACCGGGCTCGCGCGGCTGCTGCGGGGCGAAGCGTTGAAGCTGCGCGAGATGGAGTACATCCAGGCCGCGCATGCGTTCGGCGTGTCCCATTGGCGCATCCTCTCGCGCCATATCCTGCCCAACGTGATGCACATCGTGCTGATCGCGGTCGTGATGGATTTCTCGGGTCTGGTGCTGGCTGAGGCGGTGCTCTCCTATGTCGGAGTCGGAGTGGACCCCACGACGATCAGCTTCGGCACCATGATCAACGGCGCCCGCCTGGAGATGGCACGCGACCCCATGGTGTGGTGGTCGCTGGCGGCGGCGTTTTTCTTCATGCTGACGATGGTGCTTTCGGCGAACCTTTTCGCCGACGCGGTGCGCGATGCTTTCGATCCTCGCATCCGCGCGGCGCGGCCCTTCCGTCTTGCCACTCAAAAAACGTGATTCGTGATTCGTGAATCGTGATTCGACCCTTTTATTTCCATGAGCAGTGAATCGACTCCCACCACCCCGCCCGCTGCGCGGGCACCCCCCCGTCCCACCGCGCTGCATCGCGTCGGGCGTTCGCCGGCTCAAACGTGCGCAGGCACGTTTTTCGAAACCCCGGCTCACCCTCAGGCAGGAGGGGAACCGAGTAAGTACTCCCCTCCTTTTGAAGGAGGGGTGGCACGACAGTGACGGGGTGGTTACTCGAATCACGAATCACGCGGTTAGGGCCTGAATGAGCGATCGTCCTCTATTAAGCGTTAAGGGTCTTAGAACCCACCTGGACAGCGGCGACGCAATTGTCCGTGCCGTGGACGGCGTGTCTTTCGACATCCGCCACGGCGAGACCTTCGCGCTGCTGGGCGAGTCGGGCTGCGGCAAGTCCATGACCGCGCTGTCGATCATGCGCCTGCTGCCGGACGCGGGCAGCATCGTGGGCGGGAGTGTCGAGTTGGACGGCAACGATCTGCTGCTATTGCCCGAGTCCGGCATGCGCGATATCCGTGGTCAGCGCGTTGCCATGATCTTCCAGGAACCGGCGCTCTCGTTGAATCCCGTGATGACCGCGGGAGAGCAGATTGCGGAAGCGCTGCGGCGTCACACCAGCCTGACGGGGCCGGCGCTGGAGGCGCGTGTGCTGGAGCTGCTCGAGGCGGTGCGCATACCCGATGCCGCCCGCCGCAGGAACGAATACCCGTTCCAGCTCTCGGGCGGAATGAAGCAGCGGGTCATGATCGCGATGGCGCTCGCCTGCGATCCGGATCTCCTCGTCGCTGACGAGCCGACCACCGCGCTCGACGTCACCATCCAAGCGCAGGTGCTGGATCTCTTGCGCGAGATGCAGAAGACCCGCCGCATGTCGCTTATGTTGATTACGCACGATCTCGGCGTGGTGTCGGAGATGGCGCAGCGAGTGGCGGTGATGTACGCTGGTGAAATCGTGGAAACCGCCACCCGGGAGACGTTCTTCTCCCGGCCGGCCCACCCGTATTCGAAGAAGCTCTTCGATTCTCTGCCCACGGCGGGCAAGCGCGGTGCGGCACTCGCCGTGATTCCGGGAACCGTCCCGGCGCTCACGCGGGAATTCACCGGATGCCGTTTCGCCGACCGCTGCGACTCGGCCTGGGATCTCTGCCGCACGTCCACGCCGGGCTTGCACGACCTGGGTAACGGGCAAACCGCCCGCTGCCACCTTTACGCGCCCGGCGCGGACAAGGCAGAAGGAAAAAGGCAGAAGGCGGAAGGAAGACCCAACGAAGTTGGGGGTCAGCACTCAGCACTCAGCACTCAGCACTCAGCACTCCTTCAAGTCTCCGACTTGAAGGTGCACTTCCCCATCCACGGCGGGTTGCTCAGGAGAGTCGTGGCGCGCGTCAAGGCGGTTGACGGGGTCTCTCTCTCCATCGAGCCGGGCAAGACGCTGGGGCTGGTGGGTGAGTCGGGCTGCGGCAAGACCACGGTGGGAAAAAGCATACTGCGGCTGACGGACCCGACCAGCGGAGCGGTGCTATTCGATGGCACGGACCTCGTGCGGCTCTCGCGCGGGGAATTGAGGCCCCGCCGCAAGGAAGTGCAGATCATCTTCCAGGACCCGTACTCCTCGCTCAATCCGCGCATGCGTGTGCTGGAAACGCTGGAGGAAGGCATGTCCGCGCTGGGCATTGGCTCAGGGCGCGAAGAGCGCCAGTCGCGGGTGGATGCGCTGCTGGCCGAGGTGGGGCTCGATCGCGAGGTCAAGTACCGCTACCCGCACGAATTCTCAGGCGGCCAGCGCCAGCGCATCGCCATCGCGCGGGCGCTGTCGGTCGAGCCGCGGCTGATCGTGTGCGACGAGCCGACCAGCGCGCTCGATGTCTCGGTGCAGGCGCAGATACTGAACCTGCTGAAGGACTTGCAGCAGCGGAAGGGGCTCGCCTATTTGTTCATCACCCACAACATCTCGGTGATCGAGTTCCTCGCGCACGAGGTGGCGGTGATGTATCTCGGGCGCATCGTCGAGCATGGAAGCGTGAGCGAGGTGCTGGACGACCCCAGGCATCCCTACACGCGGGTGCTGCTGTCAGCGGTGCCGATGGTGGACCGGGCGACGAAACGACAGGTAATCCGGCTGCAGGGTGATCTGCCCTCGCCGGTCAATCCGCCGCAGGGGTGTCATTTTCACCCGCGCTGTCCGGATGCCTTCGCGCGTTGCCGAGAAGGCTATCCGGACAGCGCGCGCTTCACCGCTTCACATACGGCGGCGTGTCACCTTTACGCGGTGAAGCGAGAGTCGTGATTCGTGAGTCGTGATTCGAGTAACCACCCCGTCACTGTCGTGCCACCCCTCCTTGAAAAGGAGGGGAGTACTTACTCCATTTCCCTCCTGACGGAGGGGTGCCCGCGTAGCGGGCGGGGTGGTGTGAGTCCACTCACGACTCACGAATCACGAATCACGAATCACGAATCACGCCTTATCAGGCGCGCGGCTGCCTTATCCGCGAGCCTGAATGGTGGCCTTCGCAGGTTTCGTTGACGCGGGGCTCTTGGCGGGTTTCTTCTTGCTCGCGCTTGGGCACTGCACGACTTTACGGACGCCGTTTTTGACCTGGACGCACGTCGCCTTCTTGGGCTGGTAGCGGGTGAGGGTCACCTTGGGCGCAGGAAGGTCCGGCAGGTTCGGCTCGGCGGTGCCCTTGAGCGGCACGAGCAGGGTCTGCCCGGCAGCAATCTTTTTATTGCCTGTGATGCCGTTAATTTGCTTCAGCTGGGCGAGCGTCATGCCATGTTTTGCTGCGATTTGATCCGGCTGGTCGCTGCGCTTGACGGTATAGGTCTGCCAGGTCACCAGCGGCTGGCTATGGGCTTCCAGGTTGCCCTGGAACACGACGACCTTCTCTATCGGCAGCACGATCGTCTCCGAGCCATTGGACTTGATCACCGGCTTGTTGTGGGCCGGGTTGAGGAAGCGGAATTCCTCCAGCGACATCTCGGCGAAGCTCGCGGCGAGCTTGACGTCGATATGGCGGTGGGTCGTGACGGTGGCGAAATAGGGGCGGTTGGGGATGTTGACGAGCGCGATGCCGTACTGCTCGGGATTGGCGACGATATTCCTGACGGCCATGAGTTTGGGGATGTAGTTACGCGTCTCCGCCGGCATCGTGAGGCTCTCGTAGTCGGTGGGCAGCCCCTTGGCCTGGTTTCTCGCAATGGCCCGGCCCACTGCGCCTTCACCCCAGTTGTAAGCTGCGAGCGCGAGGTTCCAGTCGCCGAATAGGCTGTAGAGCTTCTCGAGGTAGTCGAGCGCGGCGCTGGTCGCAGCCAGCACGTCGCGCCGGCCGTCATACCAGAAGTTCTGGTTCAACCCGTAGAGCTTGCCGGTGGAAGGGATGAACTGCCACATGCCGGAGGCGTGCGCGCGCGAGTAGGCTTGCGGGTTGTAGGCGCTCTCGATCATCGGCAGCAGCACGACTTCGGTCGGCATCTTGCGCCGCTCGACTTCCTCGACGACGTGATAGAGGAAGCGGCTGCTGCGGTCCACGATGCGCGCGACGTAATCCGGGCGGCGCGCATAGTACTGCTCCCATTCCTGCACCAACGGGCTCGCCAGCGGGGTCAGGCGATAGCCCGCGCGGATGCGCTCCCAGACGTTGGCCGGCGGGGGAGGCGGCTCCGGCGCTCGCGCCTGCTCGGGTGCCGGCGGCTCCGGCCGCGGCGCCGGTGCGGCGGCCGCGGGCGGAGAGGGGGCCTCCACTTTCGCAAGCGCTTCCGGCTCGGCCTTTGGAATCTCCGCGCACGCGCTGACGAAAAGCGCGAGCAGGGCTAAAACGACTGTTTTGGCTGGCATGCCATCATCTTATCCGGATGAGACGCCCGGATAGTAACCAATATGACCACACAAAGTCAATATAAAAATGCTTAATAATCATTATATTCTGGCATAAAGTGAAAGTGGTTTGCTAACTTGAAATGCGTGATTCGTGAGTCGTGAATCGTGATTCGACTCCGTAAGTCATGTATCGACTCCCCCCCACCCGCTGCGCAGGCACCCCTCAGGCAGGAGGGGAATAGAGTAAGAACTCCCCTCCTTTTCAAGGAGGGGTGGCACGACAGTGACGGGGTGGTTACTCGACTCACGAATCACGAATCACGCTTTTCAGAAGCTGTTCTTCCACTCCCTCACCGCCGCCAGCACGCTCACCGGGTCATCCAGCTTCTTACCGGCATGGCGGCTGGCGGAGGCGACCACGGCAGGCTCGCTTACCCGCACGAACGGGTTGGTGGCCTTCTCTTGTCCGATAGTGGAAGGAAGCGTGGGCAGGTCCTGGTCGCGTTGCTGCTTGGACTTCGCTTCCAAGTCCAGCAGCGCTGCGTTGCCGGGCTCGGCCGCCTTGGCGAAGCGGATATTGGCCAGGGTGTATTCGTGCCCGCAGTAGACCCGAGTGTCGTCCGGCAGCTGCATCAGGCGAGTGAGCGAATCGTGCATCTGCCGCGGCGTGCCTTCAAACAGCCGCCCGCAGCCAGCCGCGAACAGGGTGTCGCCGCAGAACAGCATGCCGCCGCCATGGAATGAGATGTGGCTGCGCGTGTGCCCGGGAATTTCCGAGACCTCGAACTCGATGCCGAAGTGCGGCAGCGTGAAGCGGGAACCCTCCTTCAGGCGGTGCGTGACTTCGCTGATGCGCTCGTCGTGGGGACCAAACACCGGGACTTTCCAGCGCGCGAGCAGCCCCGAATTCCCGCCCACGTGATCGGCGTGATGATGGGTGTTGAGAATCGCGACCAGCTCGAGCTTTTCCCGGCCCAGGTAGTCGAGCACGGGCCGCGCATCGCCCGGGTCCACCACCGCAGCGCACTTGCCGTCCCGCAGGGTCCAGATGTAGTTGTCCGCGAATGCGCGCAGGGGGATGACTTCGCAGTTGCTCATACAGACCCGTGACGTGATAAAGCGTGACGTGATAAAGCGTGACGTGGAACTGCGTGACGTGATGAGGCGTGACGTGATGCTGCGCGACGGGTTGGGAAGGCAGTGCGCCGGTTACGCTTCACCATGTCATGCTGTACCACGTCACGCCTGACCATGTCACGATTCATCATGTCACGCTTTCCAAGTTGATGCTGTGATTATAAACTGCCGCCATGTCCAATCACGACAATGCCCGCGTTGCTGCACAGTGGTTAGCCACGCCGCTCGGGCAGTACCTGCTGGAACATGAGCAGGCGTTTTTCGACCGGACGGTGGCCGATATCTTCGGCTACAACGCGCTGCAGCTCGGGCTGCCGCAAACCGATCTACTGCACGGGAGCCGCATCCCGTTCAGGCTGCAAGCCGACGTCTCGGGGCCAGCGGGGCTCAGGACCGATTTTCGCGACCTGCCAATAGCCAGTAACAGCATTGACCTCGTCGTGCTGCCGCACGCGCTCGAATTCAGCGCGAACCCGCACCAGGTGCTGCGCGAGGTGGCGCGGGTGCTGCTGCCGGAAGCGCAAGTGGTGATTTCGGGCTTCAACCCGTGGAGCCTATGGGGCATCCGGCGCGCGTTCGGCGGCAAGGCGGACTATCCCTGGAGCGGCCGCTTCATCAATCTGCCGCGGCTGAAGGACTGGCTGACGCTGCTGGAGTTGGAGATCACGGGCGGTCAGATGAGCTGCTACTCGCCGCCCTGCGCCACGGAAAAAATGCTGGGGCGTTTTGCTTTCATGGACGCGGCGGGGGACCGCTGGTGGCCGATAGCGGGGGGCGTCTATTTTCTGCAGGCCGTGAAGCGCGTGCGCGGTATGCGCCTCATCATGCCCAAGTGGAGCGACCGGCTGGCGCCCAAGAAGGAACTCGCTCCCGCTCCCAAGAAGGTCTCGCGGCCGGAAGAAGCCCTCACCGCGCGAAACACCGTGAGTAGTGAATAGTGAGTAGTGAGAGGAAAACCCTGTTCTTTTCCTCGCCAGGGGAGGAACTGCACAGCGGGCTTGGCGGTGAGGTTGGGGTAAGGACGGTTGTCTGCTCACGACTCACGACTCACTACTCACCACTCACGCATTCATGAAAGACATCGTCGAGATCTACACCGACGGCGCCTGCAAGGGCAATCCCGGCGCCGGAGGCTGGGGGGCGCTGCTCCAATTCGGTGGAAAAACGCGCGAGCTCTACGGCGGGGAGCCGCACACCACCAACAACCGGATGGAGATGACCGCCGTCATCCGCGCGCTCGAGTCGCTCGCCCCCGGCTGCCGCGTGCGGCTGCACACGGATTCGCAGTACGTGCAGCTGGGGATAAGCCAGTGGATACACGCCTGGAAGAAGCGCGGCTGGCGCACTGCCGACAAGAAGCCGGTCAAGAACGAGGATCTCTGGCGCCGCATCGACGAGCTCGCGGGTCAGCATGAAATCGAGTGGCTCTGGGTCAGGGGGCACGTCGGCAATCCGGGCAACGAGCGGGCGGATGAGCTGGCCAATCTGGGCGTCGCCGAAGTTTCAGCAAAGACTTAATAGACAGGATTAACAGGATTAGACCGAAACAAAATCAGGAGAAAAAATAGACTGGATCAAAAGGATATCACCTAGGCAAAATCAATACAGGGGTTCGCGCTTGGGCCTTATCTTTTGTCGCGGGTCTTGGTGTTGATTTAATATTGTAAATCCTGTTAATCCTGTCAATTAGACTTTGAGTTTGACCTTGTCCTGCGCTTGTAACTTCTATTAATCCTGTCTATTGTTCTTCGAGCGACGATTTTTCAGAATGAGACAAATCATACTGGACACGGAAACCACCGGCCTCGAACCCGAGCTGGGCCACCGCGTCATCGAAATTGCGGGGGTCGAGCTCGTCAACCGGCGTTTCACCGGCAACGATTTCCACCGCTATCTCAATCCCGGGCGCGACAGCGATGCCGGCGCGCTCCAGATCCACGGTCTCACCACCGAATTCCTGGGTGACAAGCCGAAGTTCCGCGACGTCGCGGCCGAATTCCTCGATTACGTGAGCGGCGCCGAGCTGGTCATGCACAATTCAGCCTTCGACGTCGCTTTCCTCAACCGGGAGCTCGACCTGGCGGACCTGAAACCCGTCACCCAATATTGCGCGGGCGTGGTGGATACGCTGCGCATGGCGCGCGATCTGCACCCCGGCAAGCGAAACGGCCTCGACGCCCTGTGCGAGCGCTACCAGGTCGACAACTCCTCGCGCAAGCTGCACGGCGCGCTGCTCGACGCGCGCTTGCTCGCCGAAGTCTATCTCTCGATGACGCGCGGGCAGGAAAGCCTCGTGATGGAAGTGGAAGCGCCTACAGCGGCCGTCACCGTCGCCGCCGAAGCCGCGGTCGGCAAGCTGAACCTCGTCGTTGTCCGCGCCACCGAGAAAGAGCTCGAGGAGCATGCCGCTCTGCTCGCCGACATTGACAAGGCGAGCAAGGGCGCCACGTTGTGGCACAAGCTTGAGAAAGCGTAAGTAGCGGGCGGGCTGTTCAGTCGTTGCCGTAAGCTGGCTCGCCTCGGGCCAGCCGCCCGGCGATGGTGTCGATCATGCGGCGCGAGATACTGATCGAAGGCGGCAGCTTTGGCAGCTCTTCCAGTTCGAACCAGCGCGCCTCCTCGATTTCCACCCCATCCGGCCGCAGTTCGCCGCCCGCATATTCGGCGGTGAAGGCGACCATCAACGAATGCGGGAACGGCCACGGCTGGCTGCCGAAGTAGCGGATGTTCCTGATCTCCACGCCGACTTCCTCGCGCGTCTCGCGGATCACCGTGTCCTCCAGCATCTCGCCCGGCTCGACGAAGCCGGCGAGGGCCGAGAACCGTCCCTGCGGAAAAGCCGCCTTGCGCGCGAGCAGCAACTTACGCCCGTGCGTGATGAGGATCATGATGGCGGGCGTGACCGGCGGATAAGTCGTGTATTTGCAGGCGGGGCAGGTGCGCGAGCGCTCGTCGCCGCGCAGCTCGGTGCGCGCGCCGCAGCGGCTGCAGAACTGGTGATTTCGGTCCCATTCGAGGATCTGGTACGCGCGCCCGGAGAGCGCCGCCAGCGTGGATTCCACCAAGCCGAATAGGTCGCGCAGCCCCAGCGCCGCCCATCCCTCGGGCAGCGCCTGCGCCTCATTAACCGTTACCGCGTAGCAGTGCTTCCCGTTGTAAAGCCCGAGATATTGACTGCGTTCCACCGTAACGCCGTGCTCGGTGAGATCAACGCAGCACGGCATCGCGGGAGCCTCCGCGCCGCTCACGACCAGCATCTCGGTCTTGCGGAACGCGAACCACAGCACCGGCTCATCGAGATGGGCGGGTGGCGTAATCAGGGGCACATAGCTGTCATTCATGTGCCGATTCTATATTACAACCGGTGAACATCGCAGTTCGCGTTAACGCGTATGACTATAATGTGTGGCCATGGACAAGAACGCCAGAATATACGTCGCCGGTCACCGCGGGCTCGCCGGGTCTGCGATAGCGCGCGCGTTGACCGCCCGTGGACATGGCAACCTCATATTGAGGTCACATTCGGAACTGGATTTGACGGATCGCGTCGCGGTGAGAGAATTGTTCGCGCGCGAGCGGCCTGAATATGTGTTCCTGGCTGCTGCCAAGGCGGGAGGTATCCTGGCGAACAAGACGTATCCGGCCGATTTCATCTATCAAAATCTGGCTATTCAGACAAATGTAATAGACGAATCGAGACGGGCGGGGGTGAAGCGGTTGCTGTTTCTGGCTGCGTCCTGCATCTATCCGCGCGACTGCCCGCAGCCGATGCGAGAATCCAGTCTGCTCACAGGCCCGCTGGAATTTACGAACCAACCCTATGCAATAGCCAAGATCGCCGGCGTTGAGATGTGCTGGTCCTATAACCGGCAGTACGGCACGAGATACCTGTCCGCGGTGCCGAACAATCTTTACGGGCCCGGCGATAACTATGATCTCGAGCACGGGCATTTCATGGGCGCATTCATCCGCAAGTTCCACGAAGCCAAGGCAAGCGGGGCGAAATCAGTCACGCTGTGGGGCACGGGCAAGCCGCGGCGGGAAATGCTGCATAGCGATGACATGGCTGAAGCCGGTGTCGCGCTCATGGAATTGCCGGACCCCGCCTTCGACAAACTCGTGGCCAACGATCCGAAGTCGCCGCAGCCGTCGCTCATCAACATCGGCTGGGGCGAGGACTACACCATCCGCGAGCTGGCGGAACACGTGCGCAAGGTCGTGGGATATAAGGGCGACATTCAGTGGGATACAACCAAGCCCGACGGCACCCCGCGCAAGCTCCTGGACATCAGCCGCTTGAAGGCGCTTGGCTGGTCGCCTCGGATTCCTCTTGAAGCCGGACTCCGTAGCGCTTATCAGGACTTCCTCGCCCTCTTCATAAATGAAAGAAAAGCGTGAGTTGTGATTCGAGAATAGTTATTCGAGGCGTGAGCAGGCCACCCCGGCCTTTGTAAATTCCACTTTTTGCTAAGGAGGGGTCGCTGCAGAATAGCGATGGTGGCGTGGATCACTCGGCACTTATTTGTATCCAACCGGAAATGGGCGACGAAACCGACTGGCGCTGGTGGGGTGTCGGCCGCCTCTACTTCTGGTCATTCCGGTTTATTCTCAAGCCGGCGAGTCGCAGGGTATCATCTGCGGCAATGGTCCAACTGAGTATCGCTACCGTCTTTGCTGTGTTGTTGTTGATCGTGCTGCCGGGTGCGGCAGCAGCAGAGCTGCCGATCTTCGACGCCCATATACATTATTCCCACGATGCGCGCGACGTGCTGCCACCGAAGACAGCGGTCGAGATCCTGCGAAAATCGGGCGTCAGGCGCGCGCTGGTCTCCAGCTCCAACGACGAGGGAACACAGGCGCTGGTGGCCGAGGCGCCGGACCTCATCATCCCGGAGTTGCGCCCGTACCGCGTGCGCGGCGATATCTCGACGTGGGTGCGGGACGAAACCATCATCTCCTACGTCGAGGAACGGCTGAAACGCTATCGCTACGTCGCCATCGGGGAGTTCCATGTCTTCGGGGCCGATGCGGATCTCCCGGTGGTGCGGCGCATGGTTCAGCTCGCGCGCGAGCGCAAGATCTTTATTCACATCCATTCCGACGCGGACGCGGTTGAGCGCGTATTCCGGCAGGACCCCGGCGCGCGCGTGTTGTGGGCGCACGCGGGCTTCGACAGCCCGGCGCGCGTGCGCGAGATGCTCTTGAAGCACAAGAACCTGTGGTGCGATCTCGCCTGGCGGCAGGATCATGCCCCTGAGGGAAAGCTCAATCCCGAATGGCGCCCGCTGTTCCTGGAGCTGCCGGACCGCTTCATGCTCGGCACCGACACGCCGTCGCCGCAACGCTGGTATTTCATCGAGGAGCACGCGCGGCTCGCGCGTCTGTGGCTGGCGGAGCTACCGCGCGATGTGGCGGAGAGAATCGCGTATCGCAACGGCGAGGCCGTATTCGGCCCGCTGGCCGCGGCGTTGAAGAACAAATAGACAGGATTAACGGGATTCAAACAACGTGCTCTAAGCTTTGATTGGTTTTACTTGATCTAATCCTCTAAATTTTGCTAATCCTGTGTATTTCATAACGAGCGAAGCGCGATGTTAAAAATACTTTGTCTTTTTCTGTCAGTTGCCGCTGCCAGGCCGGCGGCGGCGCAAGACTGCCCCGGACTGGACGGCGCAAGGAAAGTGGAATCGGACCGGTACGTCCTGGCCTACCGCACCAAGCCCGAGAAGATCGCCGTCAGCCAGCATTTCACGGTGGAGATTGCGGTCTGCCCGAAGGGCGGGCAGCCGGCGCCGGAGGGCGTGCGCGTGGACGGCTTCATGCCCGAGCATAACCACGGTATGAACTACAAGGCGGTGGTGAAGCCTGCGGGCAGCGGGCGCTACGAGGTTTCCGGGCTCATGTTCCACATGCCCGGGAAATGGGATTTCATCTTCGAGGTGCGCGGGGGAGGGAAGACGGATCGGTTGACGCACAGCGTCAACCTCCAATGATGAATGATGAATGATGAATGATGAATGATGAATGATGAATGATGAGTGAGAGGCTGTTCTTTTCTGCTTTTCGTTACGCCTCACTTATCAGTCGCCACTGTTGACTCCTCCAGGAATGAAGCGGTTACTTTTTCTGCTACCGCTGGCTCTCACGCTACTGTTGCCGTGGCAGGGCGGAGCACAAAGTCCCGCTGGCTTCCTCCTCGATTTTAGCGAGCAGGAGCGCCGCATGATCCTGCAGCACGGCCCCTGGCCGCCGCCGGCAGCAAACGATCCGAGTAATCGCGTCTCCGGCAAACCCGAGGCGATTGCCTTCGGCGAGCGGCTGTTCTTCGAACCGCGCCTCTCCGCGGGCGGAGCCGTGTCGTGCGCGACCTGCCACCTGCCCGAGAGGAGCTGGACCGACGGGCGCAAACTGGGCGCGGGACTCGCGGAAGTAGACCGCAACACGCCGACCCTTCTCAACGTGCGCACGCAGCGCTGGTTCGGCTGGGACGGCGCCAACGACAACCTTTGGTCGCAAAGCGTCCGGCCGCTGCTCGATCCCCGCGAGATGGGCGCGAGCGAGCGCCACGTGGCGCAATTTCTGCGCAACGATGCCGATCTTGCCTGTCGCTATGAGAAGACTTTCGGCGCACGGCCGTCGCCTTCGGACGACGAGGCGGTGATGATCAACGTCGGCAAGGCGCTCGCAGCGTTCCAGGAGACGCTGGTCAGCGGGCGCACGGCCTTTGATGATTTTCGAGACGCGCTCGCAAGGGGCGACCGCAAGGCCGCCGCGAACTATCCGCAGGACGCGCAGAGGGGCCTGCAGCTATTCGTCGGTCGCGGCAATTGCAGCCTGTGCCATTTCGGGCCCAGCTTCACTCATGGTGAATTCCACGAAATCGGCATCCCGGTGTTCAAGAAGTCCGGCGGCGTGGACTGGGGCCGCTACGAGGGGATCAAGCGGCTGCGCGCGAGCCGCTTCAACCTGCTGGGGGCGTATAACGACGATCCCGCGCGCGCGCCCGGAACCTCGACCCGGCACGTCGCGCTGATCCCGCAGGCCTTCGAGCAGTTCAAGGTGCCGACGTTGCGCAACGTCGCGGCGACGGCGCCCTACATGCACAACGGGCATCTCGCGACACTCGCCGATGTCGTGCGTCATTACTCGGAGATCGACGTGACCCTGCTGCACGTGGCGCACGTGTATTTTGATCCCCTCGTGCCCGAGGCGGTGCCGACCGACACGCTGCTGAAGCCGCTCAAGTTGACTCCTCAGGAGATTTCCGACGTGGTGGCGTTTCTCGCGACGCTTACGGATGCCGGCAGTGGCGTGACGCGCAAGCTTCCGACTGTCGAGGCTTGCCGCTGATGGGAAAACGGCCTGCCGTTGCCCCAAGACCATGGTGTATCATGCCGCGGTGATATTGAAATCAATGCGACAGGCGCGCCACAAATCATGAACAAGATTCTCGTCACCGGTGGGGCCGGGTTCCTCGGCTCGCATCTTTGCGAGCGCCTGGTGAAGGAGAATTGCGACGTGCTCTGCGTCGACAACTTCTTCACCGGCGGCAAGCAGAACATCGCGCACCTGATGCGCAACCCGTACTTCGAGCTGCAGCGGCACGACATCACGTTCCCGCTTTACGTCGAAGTCGGCCAGATCTATAACCTTGCGTGCCCGGCGTCCCCGATCCACTACCAGTTCGACCCGGTGCAAACCACCAAGACCTCCGTGCACGGCGCGATCAACATGCTGGGACTGGCGAAGCGCGTCAAGGCCCGCATACTCCAGGCATCCACTTCCGAGGTCTACGGCGACCCTGAAGTTCATCCCCAGCCGGAACGCTACTGGGGCCGCGTCAACCCGATCGGCCCGCGCAGTTGCTACGACGAGGGCAAGCGCTGCGCCGAAACCCTGTTCTTCGATTATCACCGCCAGCACCGGCTCGACATCAAGGTGGCCCGCATCTTCAACACTTACGGCCCACGCATGCATCCCGACGACGGGCGGGTGGTGAGCAACTTCATCGTGCAGGCGCTGCGGGGCAGCCCGATCACGGTCTACGGCAAGGGCAACCAGACGCGCTCGTTCTGCTACGTGGACGACCTGATCGACGGCCTCGTCAGGCTGATGGCAAGCGAGCGCGGCTTTACCGGGCCGGTGAACCTGGGCAACCCCGTGGAATTCACCATGCTCGAGCTTGCCGAGAAGGTAGTAAAGCTTACCAAGAGCCGGTCCCGCATCCAGTACAAGCCATTGCCGCAGGACGATCCCCGGCAGCGCCAGCCGGATATAGCGTTGGCGAAGAAGCGCCTGAAATGGAAACCGACGGTCGCCCTCGAAGACGGCCTCAAGGAAACCATCCGCTACTTCCGGGGTGTTCTGAAGAAGTGACCGATGGCCGGTGACCCGCCGGCCGTTCCTTTGCTAGAATGCGGGCTCCCGATGGAACCTCGCGCATTAAAGCGCGAGTCAGCGGGTGGTTAGCTCAGCGGTAGAGCACTGCCTTCACACGGCAGGGGCCACAGGTTCGATCCCTGTACCACCCACCATTTTTTCCGACTGCGTGAATAGTGAATAGTGAATCGTGAATAGTGAGTCGACTTAACCCCGTTCACGCTTCGCGCACTCAGTTCATTCACCATTCACCATTCACCATTCACCATTTACGCCTTTGGGCGGAACTTGCCCATGGGGCTGCATGCCCAATAACGTATGAAGAAAGTGACAGTCATCGGTGCCGGCATCGTCGGCATGGCGACCGCGTGCTATCTCCGCCGCGACGGGCACGACGTTACCGTCGTGACAGCGGATCCGCCCGGGGAGTACTGCTCGTCCGGCAACGCTGGCATGCTGAACGACGCCGGCTGTGTGCCGCAGCCCATGCCCGGCATCCTGTGGAAGGTTCCCGGCTATCTCATGGACCCGCTGGGCCCGCTGGTGGTGCGCTGGCCTTATTATCTCAAGGCCATGCCGTGGCTGCTGCGCTTCATAGGCAACGCGAACGCGCGGCAGGTGGAACATGCCTCGAAGGCGCTATTTGCGCTGATCAACGGCACCGTGCCCGTCTACGAGGAACTGGTGAAATGGGCGGGTGTTCCCGAGCTCGTGCGGCGCAGCGGCTACCTGGTTGCCTACGACAGCGAGAAAAGCTACCAGGGCGATGCGCTCGCGTGGAAGCTGCGGAGCGAGCGCGGCGTGAAGACGGAAATCCTCGACACCGCCGGCATCCGGAAGCTGGTACCTCAACTGGCTCATCACTACGTGCGCGGCGTGCACGTGCTCGAGCAGGGCTACGTGACCAACCCGGAGCGGCTGGTTAAATCCCTCGCCGCGCAATTCCAGAAGGAGGGCGGCGTCATCCTCCAGCGCAAGGTGCTCGACATCGAGATGGGCGAGGGCGGCGCGCAGGCACTGGTGACGGACGCGGGCAGAATGCCGGTGGAAACGCTGGTCGTCTGCGGCGGCGTGCATTCGGGCGAGTTGTCGGCGAAGCTGGGCGAGCCGGTGCCGATCGAAGCCGAGCGCGGCTACCACGTCACCTATTCAGATCCGGGCCTGCAGCTTCCATTGCCGGTGCACGTGTCGGACGCCAAGGTGTTCGTGACGCCGATGGAAATGGGCGTGCGCATCGCCGGGCAGGCAGAATTCGCGGGCATTTATGCCGAGCCCAACTACCAGCGGGCGGAGGTGCTGGAGACCCACATGAAGCGCATGTTCCCGAGTGCGCGCGCCACCGACAGCACGCGCTGGATGGGCCGGCGCCCGGCCATGCCCGACTCTCTGCCGGTCATCGGGCCATCGGTGAAACAGAAGAACGTCTACTACGCCTTCGGGCACGGTCACCTGGGGCTGTGCGGCGGGGCGCCCACCGGCCGCCTCGTCGCCGATCTCATCGGCGGCAGGCGGTCAACAATCGACCTTGCGCCTTATCGCATCAACCGCTTTTGAGCTGGTTCCTCCCCTCCTGCCCGAAGAGGGGTCGCTGCGAAGCGGCGGGGGTGGTGGGAGGCTCTACAAGTCCGTGAAATGCTGGCTGACGTAAGCCAGGACTCCTTCGGGATTCTCCATCACATGGCAATTTTCCAGCCGTATAACGGTGAGGCCGAGCGATCGAAGAAACTGTTCCCGTGCTTCGTCCCTGGCAGCCGAATGTTCGCTGTCGTGCGCAGCCCCTTCCAGTTCGATGACCAGCCGTTCAGGCGCACAGTAGAAGTCGACGATGTACGGTCCATTACTTTGCTGACGCCGAAACTTCCTGCCGTGCAGGCTTGAGCGTCGCAGCAGGCGCCACAAAGCGGCCTCCGCCGGCGTAAGACTGGCACGAAGCGCGAGGCGTCGATCGAGCAGAAAGCGTGAATTGTTCAAGCGTCGAAATGGCGGCATCAGGGAATTAACGCATACCGTTGGGAGACGGATGACTCCCACCACCCCGGCGCTTCACGCCACCCCTCCTCGGGCAGGAGGGGAACTTAAGATCTCTCCTCCTTTTCAAGGAGGGGTGGATGCGGAGCAGACTAGGTGGTTAAAAAAGCCGGATCACGAATATCGTTTCGAGACTCACGACTCACGACTCACGCTTTTCCGGTGACGCGCACGGTCTTGCGCGTCTTTGCCGACCTCAGAATGGCCTCGAAGACCGAGACTCCATGCACTTCGTCGCCGCCGGCGACCGCCAGCGGGCGCTTTTCTGCGATCGCGCGCGCGAAATTCTCCAACTCCGCGCGCTCGGTGCTGACGGCCGGGTAGGTCACGACCTGCGGCTGGTGGTGCACCAGCAGGTTCTGCGGGTCCACGAAGCAGGTTTTCATCTCCCAGGTCGTCAGGTGCTCGACGTCACCGACTTCCACCCAGCCTTTGGACCCGAATACCTGCATGCGCCAGGTTTCCGCGGTGGCGATCACGGTGCCAAGGTAACCGCTGACACCGGTCTTGAAGCGGAACAGCATGGAGGTCGTGTCGTCTACGCCGTAGTTGAGTACGCGGCGCGCGCTTTGCGCGTGCACTGATTCCACCCGCCCGGCAAGGTAGAGGAAGGCGTCCACCAGGTGCACGCCGCGCCCGGTCATGCCGCCGGCCGGATTTTCCTCGCGCTCCTGGCGCCAATGGCCCTTCGGAAAGCGGTAGGCGCTGGGGCCGCAGAAATTGCCTTCCACATGGAGCAGTTTTCCGAGCCGCCCGTCTTCCAGCATGCGCAAGATTTCCTGCAGCGCCGGTTGAAAGCGCCAGTTGTAGCCCACCGCGAGCGTGACGCCGGCCCTCGCGCACGCCCGCGCCGCGGCCTGCGCGCTTTTTACCGTCAGCGCGAGCGGTTTCTCGGTGAACACGTGCTTGCGGGCTTTGGCCGCTGCAAGGATTTGCCCGGCATGCTGCGTGTGCGGGGTGGCGAGCACGACGGCGTTTACCTTCGGGTCAGCCAGCGCCTTATCAAAGGAATCGTAGAGCGGGAACCCTTTTTCCCTGGCATAAGCCGCGGCTTTGGCGGGGGTGCGGACGGCGCCCGCAACGAAACGGATCGTGTCGCTCTTGCCCTGCACGCTGTTGACGAGGTTCTGTCCCCAGCGGCCGAGGCCGATGATTGCGGCGTTGATCACTACGCGATCCTTATCAAATGCGTGATTCGTGATTCGTGAGTTGTGATTCGCGTTCAGGCTCCCTTAACCACTCCGGCTGCTTCGCAGCCACCTCTCCTTGAAAAGGAGGTGAGGTCTTGAGTTCCCCTCCTGCCTGAGGAGGGGTCGCGGAGCGTAGCGGCGGGGGAGGTGGGAGTCGATTCACAAATCACGACTCACGAATCACGCCTCTCGTGCATCGTCTTCTGCTACCGCGCCGGACCACGGCGACATCACATCCGTCGCGCCGAAGTTCTCGCGACTCTTCGCATCGCGCAGCACGGCGCTCGGGCACGCATAGTTCGTGGGATACACCACCAGTTCCTGCGCACGGGTGGGGAATTTCGCTGCAAGTGCTTTACGCACAGTAATCGGCAGGCGCGGGTCCAAGGCCACGTATTCCGCCTCGCTGGCATCGATGCGCGGGTGGTGGAACGCTTCATCCAGCGACAGGCCGTGATCGGCGAGAAAGGAGGCGATCTGCAGCACCGCAGGCATAATCTTGCGCCCGCCGGATGCGCCGATCGCGAACCACGGCTTGCCGCGGCGCAGCGCGATCACCGGGCACATGTTGGTGAGCGGGCGCTTGGCCGGCGCGAGGCTGTTGGGCGTGCCCGGGCGTGGGTCGAACCACATGATGCCGTTATTCATCAGGATGCCGGTCCCGGGCAGCACTACCTTCGAGCCAAACACCGAGAGCAGCGTTTGCGTCAGCGCCACCATGTTTCCATGGCGGTCCACCACGTTGAGGTGGGTGGTAGTGGAAGGATCGCGCCGGTCCGAGGTTTCGCCCATGGTCTCGAGCCGCTCGGCGTACGCCTGGCGCAGCACCTCCGCGTAGGCGACGAAGGCATCGGCGTGCGGGCCATTGCGCCGGAAGCGTTTGCCGCGCAGCCCGTTCAGCGCGCGCAACAGGGTGGGGCCGGCGGTGAGCCCCGGCGCGAGCGCAAACTGCGTCTTGTGATAATCAGCCATCAGCGGCTCGACCACCCGCGCGCGATAGCCGCGCAGGTCCGCGGCAGAGAGAACGCCGCCCATTGCCTGGACATCCTTGACGATGGAAGCTGCGATCTCGCCTTCGTAGAAATCGCGGCGGCCGGCGCTGGCGAGCCGCTTGAGCGTTGCGGCCAGACCTTTCAACTTCAACCGCTCCAGCGTCGCGCCTGCCGGAGTCACCGGCGGAAAACCGTTCGGCAGCCAGATGTCGCGCGTGACCGGATAGCGTGCGAGTTCCTTCGCCATGGTCGCGGCCTTGAGCGTCAGGAACCAGTCCACGGCGATGCCTTGTTCCGCGAGCTCGATCGCCGGCTTCATGACGTCGGAGAGCTTCATCGTGCCGAACTGCTCGAGCGCCAACCCGAGCCCGTCCGGATGCCCGGGCACCGCGATGGCTAACGGGCCATGCACGTTGCGGTCGTCCTTCACCGCCGGCCAGGTGAACATGTCGCGCGTGGTGATGCCGCCGCCCGTCAAGGGATAGGCCGTGGGATCGAGCCCGCCGGGGGAGACCGGGCCGAAATCCACGACGGACACGCGCCCCTTCTTCGCGGCATAGACCAGCAGGTAGCCGACGCCGCCCAGGCCGCAGTTCCACGGCTCGACGGCGGCGAGCGCGAAACCGGTCGCGACCGCCGCATCCACCGCGTTGCCGCCCGCCGCGAGCACCCGGGCGCCGACAACCGCCGCAATGCGATTCTGGCTCGACACGATGCCGCCTTTCGAGCGCGCTAGCGGCTTCACCACGTGCCAGTTTTGTACCCGGTGATCGGACATTTGGGGGGAAGGGCGAAGCAGAAGATATAATCGAGACAATCATATCGGAAAAGGCGTGAATCGTGATTCGATATTCTTGATCCGGCCCACTTAACCACCCCGTCTGCTCCGCATCCACCCCTCCTTGAAAAGGAGGGGAGCTTTTGTTAATTCCCCTCCTGCCTGAGGAGGGGTGCCCGCGTAGCGGGTGGGGTGGTGGGAGTCGAATCACGGCTCACGAATCACGATTCACGAATCACGCACTATCACATGAAGAAGCGCCACATCGTCTGCCTCACCTTCGACTTCGACGCGATCTCGGGCTTCATCGCGCGCGGCCAGACCTCGCCGTCGTGGATCTCGCGCGGCGAATTCGGCCCGCGGGTGGGAATGCCGCGCCTGATCGAGCTCCTCAAGCGCTACAAGATCAAGAGCACCTGGTTCGTTCCCGGCCATACCATCGAGTCCTACCCGCAGGCGTGCGAGAAAGTGGTGGCGGCGGGACACGAGATTGCCCATCACGGCTGGACGCACCGGTCGCCGGCGAGCTTGACTCGCGAAGAGGAGGAGGCCGAGCTCGTTCGCGCCAACGAGTCGATCAGGAAGCTGACGGGGCGCAAGGCTCGCGGCTACCGCTCGCCGGCGTGGGACCTCTCCCCGCATTCGGTCGAGCTCTTCCTCAAGCACGGCTTTCTCTACGACAGCAGCCTGATGGGCGACGACTACACGCCGTATTTCGCGCGCACCGGGGACGTCATCGAGCTGGAACAGCCCGCGCGTTTCGGCAGGGAAACGAAGCTCGTCGAGATGCCGATCCACTGGGCCACCGACGACGCGCCGCATTTCGAGTTCGTGCGCACCGACACGGTCAACCGCCAGGGCCTGATGAACGCGAACCTGGTGGGGGAGAACTGGATCAACGATTTTCTCTACCTGCGCGACACGATGGAGTGGGGCGTGCTGACCTACACCTGCCATCCGTATGTCATCGGGCGCGGCGCGCGCATGATGATGCTCGAGCGCGTCATCCTCGCGGCCGCCAAGCGCGGCGCCGTCTTCCTCACAATGGAGGAGGCGGCGCGGGAGTTTCAGCAGCGTGCGGGGCGTCCCGCACGCGGGGTAGGCGCGACCGGCGACCGGCGCGTCAGAGAATGAAGTCGCCCTGGTCGCTTATTGGATCCAGCGCTACGTTCAGGGTCACGAGCGTATTGAACGAATCGCCTTCGCCGGCGCTCCCGTCGCGGTCGACCTGAACCTGGTTGCCGTTGAAAAACAAGAAGCCGCCAGTGAATGCGTCCGAGTGATCCGCCGCTATCCCGCTGAAGGTGGAAAGCAGGTCGTGCAGATCGAGATTATCCGTCCCCTTTTGGAAATCGGTGATGACGTCGCCCGTCGTGCCGCGATCGGAGAGCGCGTTGTAGTCGAATAGATCGCTGTCCGATCCGCCAGTCAGGGTATCGTTGCCCGCCCCGCCGTATAGGATGTCGTTGCCGCTGCCGCCATCCAGCGTATTGGTGTCTGCATTGCCGACCAGGATGTCGTTGCCCCCGTTGCCAACCAGCGTCACCGAGCCGGATTGCGGTCCCGCCACGATGATGTCGGCACCGGATGTCCCGGTGAGAATTTCGTCTAACGCATCCGAAGTCACGCTCACGATCGCCGGCGCGCTTGGTGCCAACCCGTCCGTCGCCTGGTAGCTGAACGAACCGCCGTCAGAACCAATGTCATCCTTGAACTCCACGTAGCCGTTCGAGCTGTTGGTCCCGGCGGTGTGGGTAACCGTTGCGTCAACTGCAGCGAAAACGCCCTGAACGTCGAGGGGGTCTCCGTCGGGATCACTGTCGTTCGCGAGCAGGGCCCATTCAGGAATAGCGAACATGCCGTCCAACGCCTCGTTCGTAATGACGTTATCGCCCACTGCCACTGGCGCATCGTTGGTGCCGGTGATGGTGATCTTCAGCGTCGAGGAGCTGGTCGCCCCAGCGGTGTCCTCCATCGTGTAGTTGAAGGTGTCCGTCACGTTCGCGCCCTGAGCTAGCGCGTTGGTGTCGGTGTCGGTGTTATCGAGCGTGTAGGTCCAGGTGCCGTCGTCGGCAATTACCACCGAGCCGTAGGTGCCGGTGAAGCTGCCGGTGGTGGTCACGGTCTTGCCGTCGCCCGTGTCCGCATCGGTGTCGTTGGCGAGCAAGTTGCCGGTCGCAATCGAGTCACCCGGATTCACACCAGCCTCGGTGACCACGTCCGCCCCGTTCACGTCCGCCACCGCCACTGGCACGTCGTTGGTGCCATGGATGGTGAGCGTCACCAGCTGGCTGGCGCTGCCGTCGGAGGAGACTGCAGTGAACGAATCGGTGATCGACTCGCCCTCGCCGAGTTGCTGGATCGCGGTCTGCGTGTTATCGGCGCTGTAGGTCCAGGCGCCGTTGGCCGCGAGCGTGAAGGTGCCGTAGCCGTGGTCGCCCGCGGCGCCGGTTTGCTCACTGAAATTGGACTGCCCCTGATCGGCGTCGGCAATGCCGAGCAGGCCGCCAGTCAAGAGATGGTCGGACACCGCCGCAACGTCTTCCTTCACGTCGCCCGTGGATACCCCGTCGATCACGGACACGTCGTTGGTGCCATGGATGGTGATCGTCACCAGCTGGCTGGCGCTGCCGTCGGAGGAGTCCGCCGTGAACGAATCGGTGATCGACTCGCCCTCGCCGAGCTGCTGGATCGCGGTCTGCGTGTTATCGGCGCTGTAGGTCCAGGCGCCGTTGGCCGCGAGCGTGAAGGTGCCGTAGCCGTGGTCGCCTGCGGCGCCGGCTTGCTCACTGAAATTGGACTGCCCCTGATCGGCGTCGGCAATGCTGAGCAGGCCGCCGGTCAAGAGATGGCCGGACTCCCCTGCAACGTCTTCATTCACGTCGCCCGTGGATACCCCGCCGATCACCGCCGCATCGTTGGCGCCGGTAATGTTCACCGTGATGGTCTGGGAAGCCGTGCCGTCGAGCGATTGGACGGTCAGCGCGTCAGTTTCCTGCTGGTCTTTCGCGAGCGAGTCCGCCTTGCCCTGGTCGAGGGTGTAGGTCCACGCGCCGGTATTCTCATTGAAGGTGAAATTCCCGTAGGAGCCTTCCAGGCTCTCTATCGCCACCGCCTGGAACGCAGCTTCGCCGGCATCCACGTCATGCACCATGAGGTGGCCGCTCGCGCTCGGATCGTTCGTCGTCTCGTTCGCCACACCGCCGGCTTCCTTCACCGCACCGCTCGCGTGGCCCGTGATCGCGGCGTCGTCGTTCACCGACTTGACCGTGAGCTTGACCGTCGCGACGTTCGATTCGGACGACCCGTCATTCACCTTGTAAGTGAAGGAGTCGCTGCCGTTGAAATTCGCATCCGGCTTGTAGATGTAGGTCCCGTTGACCGAATCCAGCTCCAGCGTGCCGTGCGCCGGGCCCTTGTCGAGGGCAAACTGGAGCTTGCCGCCATCCGGATCGGTGGCTTTGAGCGTGCCCGCGAGCGCCGTGTCTTCGTCGCCCAGTGCGGCACCGTCGCTTGCCACCGGCGTCATGCCAACGCCGAGGAAGTCATTGGCAGTGAGAGCGAGGTTGTAGGTGTTTTTCAGCTCGATCTTCAGGTCCGCCTTGCCATCGCCGTCAATGTCGGCGAGTACGAAAGTACTGGAGCCCGAATTTAGATACCAGGCCCCATTCGCCGTGGCGGTTTTATTTCCCCAGGCGAGGTCGGTTGTCGGCCCAAGCAGGTCTGAGAGGTCAATCTTGTCCTGGCCTTGGGTGAAATCGAGGATGCGGTCCCAGCCGCCGGCATTTGAATCCGACGCGCTCTGGTAAACGAACATGTCGTTGCCGGAGCCGCCCTGCATCCAGTCCGCGCCGCCGACGCCGATCAGCACGTCGTTGCCGGAGCCGCCGAAGATGAGGTCGCTGCCGTTGCCGCCGTCGATGACATCGTTCCCGGAATCGCCGAAGAGGAGGTCGTTGCCGTTGCCGCCGTTGATGACATCATCCCCGGAGCCGCCGTCGACAAAGTCGTTGCCGTTGCCGCCGTCGATGGCATCTTCCCCGGAACCGCCGAAGAGCAAGTCGTTGCCGTTGCCGCCGTCGATGGAGTCGTCGCCGCAGCCGCCGAACAGCAGATCGTTACCGTTGCCACCGGAAAGGGTGTCGTCGCCGGAGCCGCCAACAATGAGGTCGGCCGAGTTCGTGCCCGACACGATGTTGTTAGTGCTGTCGCCGATGATGATAGCCATAATCTTTCCCCGCCTCAGTCAACACGTTGGCCCGTATTGGGCAATATCGTCACGGGGCATATCAGCAACTTCTGTGCCATCGTTGTCAGTTGACTGCCCAAAACGAATATCAGGACATAACTAGTTGAAGCAAAGGGGTTTTGTGTATTTCAACACCAGCCTGAAAGATGATGAATAATTCACGATTGAAACAGGCAGGGAAGACCGGCTCACGAGTTATCGTCAGCACGGATCCCGGACCGTGATTCTTTTCACACTAAATGGGAGGCGCCCCACGCCGGCGCGTGTGCCCCCTGGCCCCGGGGCGGTGTGAGCGGGCATGCCGTAGTCGGATGCGCCGATCACCCGGCAAAAGGGAGCTGCGGGAGTAGGGAGAGTTTCTTACCGCTCCCGCAGCGAGCGCTGCAGGAATCCCGGGACGGGGTCAACCGGAACCTGCGGGGCGTTGCGGCGGATCAAGCAGGCCAGCACCGGCGGCTCGAGTCGCTTCTCCAGTGTCACCGTCGCAGCCATGAGAAGACGCGCGCGGATCATATCGTGACAAGCCAAGAACAACAGCGCATCCACCGACATCACCAGCAGCAAGACCAGCATCTCGATTGCTATATGATGGTGCAATAAACTCTCGTCGCGGAAGGGAAAAAGACAACATGGTACGGACCCGATTCGCTCCCAGCCCCACCGGCTATCTCCACATCGGCGGCGCGCGCACGGCGCTCTACTGCTGGGCGTATGCGAAGCACCTGGGCGGCGCCTTCATCCTGCGGGTCGAGGACACCGATCGCGAGCGCTCGACGCAGGAATCGGTGAATGCGATTCTCGATGCGATGGCGTGGCTCGATCTCGACTACGAGGGGCCGTACTTCCAGATGGAGCGGCTTGATCGTTATCGCGCAATCGCGGACCAGTTGATGGCGGCGGGGAAGGCTTATCACTGCTACGCCACGCGCGAGGAGATCGACGCGCTGCGCGAGCAGCAGCGCGCCAGAGGCGAGAAACCGCGCTACGACGGGCGCTGGCGGCCGGAGAACGCGAAGCGGCTCGGCCTCAAGCCGCCGCCCGGCGCGAAGCCGGTGGTGCGTTTCCGCAACCCGGACGGGGGCGAGGTGACGTTCAAGGATCTCGTCAAGGGGCCGATCACGGTGGCGAACGGCGAGCTCGACGATCTCGTGCTGCTGCGCGGCGACGGCATTCCCACCTACAACTTCGGCGTGGTGGTGGACGATCTCGATATGAACATCACCCACGTCATCCGCGGCGACGACCACGTCAACAACACCCCGCGCCAGGTCAATATCTACAAGGCGCTCGGCGCGCCGCTGCCGCAGTTCGCGCACGTGCCGATGATCCTGGGCTCCGACGGCGAGCGGCTTTCCAAGCGCCACGGCGCGGTCAGCGTTATGCAGTACCGCGACGACGGCTACCTGCCGGAAGCGCTGGTGAACTACCTCGCGCGGCTGGGCTGGTCGCACGGCGACGAGGAAATGTTCTCGCGCGAGCAACTGGTCGAGTGGTTCGACCTGGAGCACATCAGCCAGTCGCCGGCGCGCTTCGATCCCGGCAAGCTGGCGTGGCTTAACGCCCAGTACCTGAAGGCGGCTGATGACAACCGTCTCGCCGCGCTGGCGGAACCATTTCTTGCGAGGGACGGGTGCGATACGAAGAAGGGGCCGCCGCTCGCGCGGGTCGTCGCGCTGCTCAAGGAGCGCGTCAACACGATCGAAGAGCTGGCCGACGCGTCGGTCTATTTCTATCGCGCGCTCGATGCTTCCGAGGAACTGAAGAAACAGCACTATTCAGCCGACGCCCGGCCGGCGCTCGCGGACCTCAAGGAGCAGCTGGCGAAGATCGAATGGAAGCGCGAGCGCATCAGCGAGGCGATCAAGGCGGTCGTTACCTCGCACCAGATGAAGATGCCGAAAATCGCCATGCCGCTACGGGTGATGGTGACGGGCGAAGCGCAGACCCCCTCGGTAGACGCCGTGCTCGAACTGATCGGGCGCGACGAAGTGCTCGCCCGCATGGGAAAGCAGTTGCAAGCCTTTCCAACATAACGGATTTCTTTACAGGCCGGGGCCGCCTCGCCTATAATGCGCGCTCTTTCGTGGGGGTATAGCTCAGCTGGGAGAGCGCTTGCATGGCATGCAAGAGGTCGCCGGTTCGATCCCGACTACCTCCACCAACCGGCAATACCTGTATGGACAGGATTAAGGATGCTCTGCAAAAGTCATCCCGGAGGAAGCCGGGATCCAGCAAGCATTTGTTTCGACTGGACCCCGGCGTACGCCGGGGTGACGAATTCAGGGTTTTGCAGAGGTTCCTTAACAGGATTAACCAGATTGTCGAAGCAAGGCTTTAATCCTGTAAATCCTGTAAATCCTGTTTATTGTTTTTTGCGATCCGCAGTCCCCATCGTCTAGAGGCCTAGGACATCGCCCTTTCACGGCGGTAACACCGGTTCGAATCCGGTTGGGGACGCCAAACAAAACAGCCGCCCTTGGCGGCTGTTTTTTTGAGAGATCACGCGGACGAAGTGAAGCTCAGCGCTTCGCAGCGCGCGACTCGACCAGTTCGAGGATGTCCCAGTTGCCGCGGAAATCGCAGCCCGTGTTCCTGCCGCACTGACTTATGTCGAGCCAGTCCGATTTTCTCTCGGTGCGCACCGGCCGGCCCAGTGCGGGCACGTACCAGTCGAACTCGATGACGCGGGTTTCCAGCTGGGAGAAATAGGTGTCCCCGGTATAGACGATGCGCTTCACCTTGACGGCATCGAATTCTCCTGCCGGAACACGGATGCGCTCGTTGCCGATCACGCTGCCGTCCACGCGCACGCTTCTTTTCGGGTTGTTGGTGCCTGGCACGGTGGCGTTGACGCGCACCGACCAGGACTTGCCCGGGTCGAGCGGAAACACGTAGGCGGGATAGGCGGTGGCGAACTGGTAATCCTCCGGCACGCCGTGGCTCTCGACCAGGTTCCTCAGCCAGTTCCCTTCCTTCGTGTAGATCTCGGTGTGCGCCCAGCCCGCTTCGGCACTGTCCGGGCTGACCGAGACGGTGATGCGATCCGCCTCCACCCGGTCGACCTGGTAATGGATCTTGCCGCGGAGTTCCTTGTTGTAGCCGTTCACGAGCTGATAGACATAGCTGTCGCCCACTGAGGATGCCGCGGCCGCGG
>CAZFRR010000279.1:0-6442 GCA_964521405.1 uncultured Streptomycetaceae bacterium
TCGCGCGGCGCGTACTGACCGGCAAGGAGGCCAAGATCCTCGAAATGCTCTTGAGGGGTGTCGCGGATGCCGCGCTTTAACTGGTGCGGCGAATTGGTAATGGAGATCGAGCCGACCGACCACGCAGTGCTGCCGCCGAGCTTGGGGTTCTTCTCGAGCAGCACGACGCTGCGGCCAAGCCGCGCGGCCTCGGAAGCCGCGGCAAGCCCGGCGCCACCGCCGCCGACCACGACGACGTCGAACGTTTCTATTTTGTCGGCGCTCATCACTGCTGAACCAGTAGTTTCTTGATTAAAGTATGCCTATAGGGAACGGGTTAAGCCCGAGCCCGCCGACAAAATAAAGCAGGCTGCCGCCTGCCAAACCCGTACATGAAGAATCATTATGCGGCCGTGCGATGCATGACCGCGTAAGTTACGGAGACCCGCGAGAATAACTATGCCGTCCGCAGCCCCTTCTTCCGGGTCTCCGTAACTCCGGGCTCGGACAACCGGCGCAACAGGCTGCCGCAGTCCGTGATGCCGGGGTCGATCCCCATCGCCTGATACGCCGCCCAGGCGCTCGCCTGGACCGCGGAATAAACCGGCTTGCCGAGGTCGCGCTCGAGACTGTCGAGCACTTCCATCGCCCGCAACTGCGTGCAGGCGACGAACACCGCGTCCGACCTGGGCGTTGTGATCTCCTTCACCTTGCGGTAAATCTCGCCGGGCTCGATCTTCGCGTGATCGAACATGTCGAGCATGTCGAAGGTGGCGAGCGTCTGCACTTCGATGTCGTGGGCCTTGAGGAACTGCTTCAGGCGCTCGTTGGTGAGGTCCACGTAGGGCGTCACCACGTCCACCTTCTTGTGGCCGCCCGCGATCATGGCCTCGACCATGGCGCCCGCGGTGGTCACCGTCGGCGCGCCGGCGATCCCGGTCAGCTGCTCGCAGATGCGGCGGTTCCATTCGGGCCCTTCGAAGAAGCTGCCGCTGGTGCAACCGTAGACCACGACGTCCGGCTCGACCATCGCCACGTCCTTCGCCGCCTGCTTGCTGGCGTTTTCCATGCCGCGCAATTCCTCGGGCGTGCCGTGGCGCCCGCCCGAGATGCGCGCGACGTGCACCGACACCCCCTGCGGCGCGATGCGCCAGAACTCCGTTTCCATCGTGGTGTTGATCGAGGGAACCAGCAATCCGATCCTGCCGCGCCATCCGTACATGTCGTCCTCCCAAGCCCGCCAATAACGCTAAGAACCCAAATTCAGCCACAGAGATCACAGAGAACACAGAGAGATTCAGAAGCCCCCCACCCGACCTCCCTCAGGCGAAGGTGAGGATGGGCAGCTCCATCGTTCGTCGAAGATTTTCTCTGTGATCTCTGTGCACTCTGTGCCCTCTGTGGCCAGATTTCCTGGTATTCGCGTCAGGCCACCGCGGCGAGACGGCCTTCGGCCGCCAGCGAGCGCAGCAGTTGTCCGTAGCCGGGGACTTCCTCGCGGTAGCCGGCCATCCGCAGCGCGTCCCACACGCTCGCCTGGCTGGTCGAGACGACCGGCTTGCCGAGCTCGCGCTCGAGCTTCTCGATGACGTCCATCGAGCGCCAGTTGGTGCACGCCAGCACCATGGCATCGGCATCCGCATGATCGGCGCCGCGCGCCAGTCCGTAGGCGCTCTCCGGACCGAGACGGCCGACCGCGAGATTGTCCACCATGCCGAGACCGCGCGCGGCGACCACCTGGTATCCGTTCGCCTCGATGAAGCCCTGCGCGATGGCGTTGACCTTGTCGTCGTACGCCGAGGCGAGAACGACGCGCTTTGCGCCGAGAAAGCGCAGCGCGCGCAATAACGCGGTGGAGGTGGTGGTCGCCGGCTTGCCGGTCGCCTTCTCGATGCGCGCGATGACTTCGCGATCGTAGCCGGCGCCCTTGAGAAAACTTGGCGCAGTCGCGCCGAGCACGATGACATCCACGTCCGCGCTCGCCAGGAGCCGGCTTTGCTGGTCCAGGTCCGCCACCATCCCGAGAATCGCCTCGGGCGTGATCTGGGTGAGAAAGAGCCGGGCGGTATGCAGCGTGACGTTCGCCGGGAGCGCACGGTAGAATTCGGGCTCGACGGTGGTGTTCGAGGACGGGACCAGCAGCCCGATGCGATAGGAACTTTTCGTCACTGTTCTCCTTGTCTGCCGTTGCGGAAGATGGTGCTCGCACAGGAATGTGTCTCCCGCAAGGGCGACACATTCCTGTAGTATAAGCCCGTCGTTTTACCCGTCAAAGATGAGCTACGAAACCATACTCTACGAAGAAGACGGCGCAATCGGCTGGCTGACGTTGAACCGTCCCGACGACGGCAACATGTTCACGCCGGTGATGTGCCACGAAATCCGCGACTGCATCGATGAAATCCGGCGGGAGACGCGCACCCGCGTGCTCGTGATCACCGGGGCGGGCGACAAGTTCTTCTGCATCGGCGGGCGCAAGGAAGGCATGGAGGACACCAAGCTTTATGCCGGCACCCTGCCCACGCTGGATATGTACGAGAGCATCGACCGGCTGCAGAAACCGGTGATCGCCTCCGTGAACGGCTTCGCGGTGGGCGGCGGGCAGGTGCTGCAGGTGATGTGCGACCTCACCATCGCCAAGGAAAGCGCGGTATTCCGCCAGGTCGGCCCGATGATGGGCAGTTTCGACGCCGGCTACGGCACGTGGTACCTCGAGGATCTCGTCGGGAAGAAGAAGGCGAAAGAACTGTGGTATCTCAATCCGCGGCTCACCGCACGCGAGGCGCTCGCGATCGGGCTCATCAACAAGGTGGTCCCGGACGACAAGCTGCGCGAGGAAACGCGCAAGATGGCGCTCGAAGTCGCGGAGCGCGGCGCCTTCGCGCTCGCCTCGATCAAGGCCGCTTTCGGCGCGCGGCACGGCGGAGTGGGCGGGCTCGGGCGCCTGTCGCACGACCTGCTGCTGAGACTCTACCTCGACACCGAGGAATCGAAGGAACTGGGCAGCGCGTTCAGCAAGAAGCGCAAGCCGGATCCCAAAAAATTTGGCCGCTGACTGCCGACCGTAATCCTGACTCTTCACCGCGGCCGAATTTTTTGTGAGCACGATACTCACCCTGCACGATCCGCGGATTGCTCGCGCTTATTACGAAGCGGGCCACTGGCAGGCCGACACGATGTACGCGCTGGCGCGCAAGCACGCGGCGCAGCGGCCCGACGCCTGCGCCGTCCGCGACAGCCGGAGCCGCCTCGCCTGGAAAGACCTCGTCCGATGGACCGACGCGCTCGCGGCCGACCTGCATCAGGCCGGGTTGCGCAGCGGCAGCCGCGTGTCGATGTGGCTGCCGAACCGGGTCGAAGCGCTGGTCGTGCTGCTCGCCTGTTCGCGCAACGGCTACGTGTGCAATCCGTCGCTCCACCAGAATTACACCGTGGACGACGTGCTGCAGCTCCTCGAGCGCATTCAGTGCGCCGCGCTGTTCGCTCAGCCCGGCTACGGCGCGGACGCCACTGGAAAAGACATTTTCGCCGCGGCCAAGGCGCTCACCCCGATGAAACGCGTCTACCGTCTCGCGCCCCCGGGCGCGCACGCGACCGCCAATGAGGCTGCCGCACCCTTCCCGCCGGCCAACGCCGCCGTCCCGGCGTCGCTGCCGGCGCCGGACGACAACCCCGACAAGATCGTGTACCTCGCTTTCACCTCGGGGACCACCGGCCAACCGAAAGGCGTGCTGCATTCCGACAACACGCTGCTCGCCAACGGCCGCGCCATGGTGCGGGACTGGGGTCACGACGCGCGCACCATCATCTACAGCCACAGCCCGCTCTCGCATCACATCGCCACCGTGGCGATCGAGCAGAGCCTCACCGCTGGCTGCGAGCTGGTGGTGAACGATCCCCCCGCCGGAAGCAAACCGCTCGACTGGATCGTCGAGACCGGCGCGACTTACGTGATGGGCGTGCCGACCCACGCCATCGACATCCTGGCGGACCTGAAACGGCGGGGCCTGCAGCAGCTCGGGCGGGTGAACATCTTCTACATGGCGGGCTCGGTCATTCCACCCGAGACGGCACGCGCGTTCCTGGAATTGGGCATCCAGCCGCAGAACATCTACGGCATGACCGAGAACGGCTCGCATCAATACACCCTGCCGGACGACAGCGTGGAAGTCATCACCACCACCTGCGGGAAAGCCTGCCACGGTTACGAAACCCGATTGTGGGACCCCGAAAATCCCGATCGCGAAGCCGCACCCGGCGCGGTCGGCGAGATCGGCACGCGCGGCGCGCTGTTGACGCTCGGCTACTTCGACAACCAGGCGGCGACCGAGAGCTCGTTCAACGCGTCCGGCTGGTTCATGAGCGGCGACCTCGGGCAGTTCGACGCGCACGGCAATCTTCAGGTCGTGGGCCGCAAGAAGGATCTCGTCATCCGCGGCGGCTACAACATCCATCCCGCCCGCATCGAGAACCTGGCGCTGAAGCATCCCGCCGTGCTGAAGGCCGCCGCCTTCCCGGTGCCCGACGAGCGGCTGGGCGAGCGCGCCTGCCTCGCCATCATCGCGCGCGACGGCACGCGCGTGGACGGGGACGAGTTGCTGCGCCACCTCGGCACCGCGGGCCTGTCCAAGTACGACATGCCGGAGTACTTTATCGTGCTCGACGCGTTTCCACTGACCGCGAGCGGAAAGATCCTCAAGCGCGAGCTTATCGAATGGGCCAAGAGCGGCAGGATCCGTCCGGTGCCGGTGCGCATTGCCGCCACCGTCACTGGTGACTCGTGACTCGTTACTCGAAGACTACACGCAGGATGCTAAGCGACTCACCATTCACCAGCAACGAATAACGAGCAACGAGTAACGGTATAGGCATGGCGATCGAACTGAAGCGCATCGAGGAATTCGCGCTCATCACTCTCAACCGGCCCGAAGCGTTGAACGCGCTGTCGTTCGCGCTGATCCGCGATCTCGGCTGCGCGTTCGATGAGGTGGCGGCGAGCGACGCGCGTGCGCTGCTCATCACCGGCGCCGGCGCCAAGGCGTTCTGCGCGGGCGCCGATATCAAGGAGCTCACCGGCCGCACGCTCTCCGAGCAGAAGCGCGGCGCGGAACTCGGCCAGGCGACGTTCGCCAGGCTCGACCGGCTGACGGTGCCCTCGGTTGCCATCCTGAACGGTTTTGCGTTCGGGGGCGGGCTGGAGCTCGCTCTCGCCTGCACCTTCCGGCTGGCCACCCGCAACGCAAAAATGGGGCTGCCGGAGATCAAGCTGGGCCTGATACCGGGCTACGGCGGCACGCAACGGCTGCCGCGCGCGGTGGGGGAAGCCCGCGCGGTGGAGATGATACTCACGGGCCGCACGGTGGATGCGGAAGAAGCGGGCCGCATCGGCCTCGTCAACCGGCTGATCGACGGCGACCCGCTTGCAGCCGGCATGGCCTTTGCCCGCGAGTTCTCGGGCCATAGCCTGCCCGTACTCGGGTTGGCCCGCGACGCCGTGACGCGCGCGCTCGACACGCCGCTCACCGAAGGCCTCGGGATCGAGGCCGGCCTCTCGACGGCTGCGTACCAGACCCGGGATGCGCAGGAAGGCATGGCGGCCTTTCTCGAGAAGCGCAAGCCGAAATTCGGAGACAGCTGAGGATTTTGCCGGACCGAGGTCCGGCAAAATCCTGAAATGAAATGCACTCAAGACACTACGGATTCCAGTGATCGAGACCAAGTCTGACAGACCGCCGGCTGTGGCCGCATCCCGGGTTATCGCAGTCACCGGCGCGAGCCGCGGCATCGGCGCGGCCATAGCGGTCGAGCTGGCGCGCCGCGGTTTCACCGTGGGTTGCCTTACGCGCAAGGGAACGGGTCCCGAAGCGGGCGACGTGCCCCCCGAAGCGGCGGCGCGCTTCGTCAACTGCCGTTGCGATGTGACCGATGAAGCCAGCGTGCGGCGCGCGCTCTCCGAGTTGGCCGGCCGTAGCGGCGCGATTAACGGCCTCATCAACAATGCCGGCATGCATGCGGCTGCGCCCAGCCACGAGATGACGACAGAGACCTACGAGAAATTGATGGCTGTTAACGCCACCGCCGTGTTCGCTGCGTGCCGCGAGGCTTACCCGCACCTCGTCAAGGCCGGCGGCGGCATCATCGTCAACATCGGCTCGTACTACGACAAGATCGGAGTGAAGCGCAGCCTCGCCTACTGCGCTTCGAAGGCCGCCGTCGGCGCGATGACGCGTTGCCTCGCGGTCGAATGGGCGGCCAAGGGCATCCGCGTCCTGGATGTCGCGCCCGGCTACATCGAGACCGATCTCAACCGCGACGCCATGACGAAGGGGCCGCTGCGTGATTTTCTTGCCAGGCGCATACCCGGCGGCCGGCACGGCACCGCGGCAGAGGTGGCGCGCCTCGTGGCGGCGATCTTCAGCGAGGACATTCCGTTTCTCACCGGCGAGACCCTTTATCTCGACGG
>CAZFRR010000280.1:0-3394 GCA_964521405.1 uncultured Streptomycetaceae bacterium
CTGCCCGGTGCGGCCCTGCTTGAGGGTGACTTCCTGGATGACCGAATCCCGGTGCACTTCATCGCCGACGCGAAGATTGGCGTGGAAAGTGGTGCGCTTGCCGGCGAACATGCGGCGCGGCAGCGGCACCGGCGGCAGGAAGTCCCCGCGCTCGGGATGTCCGTCCGCTCCGATCTGCGAGTGGCGCACCACGCGCGGGAACAGGATCTGGTGCCAGCCCACCGGCAGGGGATCGCCCATCTTCGGCATGGGGTCGGCGCGGTCGAGCGTGGCGGCGAGCCGGTGCACCGCGGGAACGGTGACGTAGTCGATGTCCGACTCCTTGTTACCGATCCATTCCTTCAGTTTTTCGAGGTCTTGAGTCATACGCTCCGCTTTCAAGTTATTAGCCACAGAGGGCACAGAGGCCACAGAGAGATTCGAAGATCAGACATTCGTGAGTATTGTGTTCCGGGGTTTTCTCTGTGATCTCTGTGAACTCTGTGGCTGATTCTATTCGGCTTTAGCACCGGACTCGCGTACAGCCTTCCCCCACTTCGCAATTTCCGACTGGATGAAGCCGGCAAACTCCTTGCGCGTGTCGCCGACGGGCGTGAAGGCAAGCGTGGCGAGGCGCTCCTTCATTTCCGGGGTATTGATGATGCGCACGATCTCGGCGTTCAATTTGTCGAGCACGGGCACGGGCGTCCGGGCCGGCGCGGCGATACCGATCCAGCCCACAGCCTCGAATCCTGGATAGCCCGATTCCGCGATCGTCGGCATCTCGGGAAGGAACGGCGAGCGCTGTGCCACGCCGATGCCTAGTCCCCGCAGCCGGCCCGACTTCACGTGCGGCAGGACGGCCGGGATCGCGTCGAACATCACTGGAATCTGGCCGGAGAACAGTTCGGCGTGCGCGGCGGGGCTGCCCTTGTACGGGATGTGGTTCAGCACAATACCAGCCGCAGCCCGGAACATTTCCATGGTGAGATGGCTGGTCGAGCCGCTGCCGAGCGAGGCGTAGTTGATTTTTCCCGGGCTGGCCTTCGCCAGGACGACCAACTCCTTCACCGACTTCGCCGCGAACGCAGGATTGGCCACCAGCGTCTGGGGCGTCAGTGCGATATTGGTGATCGGCGCGAAGTCCCGGATCGCGTCGTAGGGGAGTTTCGCGTAGAGCGTGGGATTGATGCCGAAGGCGCTCGAGACCGCCATGGTCAGCGTGTAGCCGTCGGGCGCGGCCTTTGCTCCCATTTCGGTGCCGACCACGCCGCCGGCGCCGGGGCGGTTGTCCACCACCACCTGCTGGCCCCAGCTCTCGGTGAGCTTTCCCCCGATCACGCGCGCGAGAATGTCGGTCGAGGTGCCGGGGGTGAACTGCGCGATGATGCGGATCGGACGGTTCGGATAGTTCTGTGCGAGCGCCGCCGTTGCAGGCATACCGAGCGGAACACCGAGCAGCCATACCAAAACTTTCGCGAGCCTCATGAATCTCTCTGAGTTTGAGCCAGAAGCGTTGATGTTGCGATCGAGGATTATGCCACCAGTGGCGGATTCAAATGGGTGCCTATCTTCAAACAATAGGGGGAGCGTGGGGTGCGGGCGTCCCGAAGCGGTCAAAGAAAGCAAACGGACGGACCTATCGCGGCAAAATTTATGACTCCATGCTGGACGGTGTTCCTGCCATCGTCTGAGTGGTCGCCGCTCATCCCGGTCAATATCGAGTCGAGCGGTTTTCGCGGCATCGGGGTGAAATCGCTTGCGCCGAGCACCCGAGTTAGTCTAATCTAGTCTGAACTAGTCTGAACTAGTCTGATTCCTTGGGAGAGAACGCCATGTCCGAAATCGGGGCCTATGAGGCCAAGACCCATCTGCCAAAACTGCTCGAGCGGGTGGAGAAAGGGGAACGCTTTGTGATCACGAGACACGGCCGCGCAGTGGCCGAGCTGGGGCCGGTCGGCAAGCTGGACGAGAAGAGCATCCGGCGCGCGATCGGAGACTTGCGTTCTTTCAGAGACGAACTGGCACGCCGCGGGGTGGGCATGCGCGACCTTCTGCGCAAGGGTGAAACCGTGCGCGACCTGGCCCACAAGGGGCATCGTTACTGATGGCGTTCGTGCTGGACTGTTCGGTGGCGCTTGCCTGGGTCTTGCCGGACGAAGGCAGCACGTACGCGGACGCGCTCCTTGATCGCCTGGTTGCCGAGGGCGCCGTTGTGCCCCCTGTCTGGCCGCTCGAGGTGGGCAACGTCCTGCTCGTCGCGCTTCGTCGGCGCCGCATTCGGCAAACCGAGTTTGAACCTACGGTCGAGCGGCTTAAGCGCCTGCCCATCGAAGTGGATATTGGCGCAACCGACCACGCGCTTGCCGGCGTTCTGGTGCTTGCGGCGCAACACGGTCTGACCACCTACGACGCCGCCTATCTGGAACTGGCTCAGCGCCGGCGTCTCCCGCTGGCGACCCTGGACAAGCAGCTACGGACAGCCTGCCGCGCGGCGAAAGTCGAGGTTCTGTAACTGTTCCTGGTTTTCTTGGCGGCCTTGGCGGTTAATAAAATTGTCTTTCGCTTTTCCTCCGTGTCCTCCGTGTCCTCTGCGGTGAAGCTTTTTTTCTACTGCGCGGCGGCGAGGGTTCTCGCCTCGCGTTTCTTGATTGCCTCGTAGCGCCGGATCAGCCGCTCGGCTCGCACCACCACCGGGATGTCGATCATCTTGCCGTCGATCTGGAACGAGCCGCGGCCCGCTGCCGCCGCTTCCTTGTCCATCTGGATCACCTTGCGGGCGTAGGCGACTTCCTCCGCGCTCGGGGTGTACTCCTCGTTCACGATCTTGACCTGGCCGGGGTGGATGCAGCCCGCGCCATCGAAGCCGAAACGTCGCGACCGGCGCACCATGACGCGAAACTTCTCCCAGTCGCTGAAGTCGGCGACCGTGCCGATGAACCCGAGCGGCATCACGCCGGCGGCGCGCGCGGCTATGATCATGCGCTGCTTGGGGGCGAGCAGCACGTCCTCGTCGGGCTGGGCGTTGATGTCGAGGGCGAAATCCTCGCCGCCGATGTTCATTGCCACCACGCGCGGGCTCGCGCGCGGAATCTCGTCGATGCGCGTGAAGGCGTCGGTGGTCTCGATCATGACGAGGAACTTCGTGTGGCCGGCCTTCATGCCGCGCTTTACCTCGAGTGTAGTGACCAGCTCGTCGAGGAGCCGCACGTGCGAAGCGCTGTCCGCCTTGGTGATGGCGATACCGTCCACGTCCGGACAGACGCTGTGCTCCATGTCGCGCACCGCGAGCGAAAGCGGCTGGTTGATCCTCACCACCACGTCCGAGCCGCCGCGGCGCACGCGAGCGGCGTTTTTCTCGACCAGCGTGCGCGCTTTCTCCTTCTCGGCGGGCGGCACGGCATCCTCGAGGTCC
>CAZFRR010000281.1:0-14739 GCA_964521405.1 uncultured Streptomycetaceae bacterium
TATGGCACGGGACCGGAAGGCTATTGCGGCGATCCTGCTCGCCGCCGGCGCGGGCCGGCGTTTCGGCGGAGACAAGCTGCTGCACCCGCTGGAAGACGGCGTGGCGATTGCCGCGCATGCCGCGCGCAACCTGCTCGCGGCGACACCTGAAGTGATCGCGGTGGTGCGCTGGGGTGATTTCCCGCTCTACGACATGCTCGAGCAGGAAGGCTGCCAGGTCACGATGTTCCAGGGCGCGGCGCGCGGGATGGGGGCAAGTCTCGCGCACGGTATCGCCCAGGCGCGCGGCGCGGACGGCTGGGTGGTCGCGCTCGCCGACATGCCGCGCATCACGCCGCAGACCATACAAAAAATGGTTGATGCCCTCGAAGCGGGCGCGAGCATTGCCGCTCCGGTGTACCAGGGGGAGCGCGGCCACCCGGTCGCTTTTGCGTCCTCGTTGCGGGACGAGCTGCTGGCGCTCGATGGCGATGAGGGTGCCCGAGCGGTGATCGAACGTCACCGCAGCGAACTGAAAGCCATCGAGTGTGATGACCCGAACGTGCTCTACGATATAGACAGCAAGAACGATCTTCCCGGGTAAAGGCGCTCCGTTGGCCACCTCCAGCAATATCCCGCGCGGTGTCTGGATGCTGGGCTTCGTCAGCCTGTTCATGGACATCTCGTCCGAGCTGATCCACAGCCTGCTGCCGGTCTTCATGGTCACCAGTCTCGGCGCCACCGCGCTCATGGTCGGGGTGGTGGAAGGCGTCGCCGAGGCCACCGCGCTGATCGTCAAGGTCTTCTCGGGGACGCTGAGCGACTGGCTCGGCCGGCGCAAGGGATTGACCGTGCTCGGTTACGGTCTCGGCGCCCTGTCCAAACCCCTGTTTGCCCTGGCGCTGTCGGTGAACTGGGTATTCGCGGCGCGCTTCATGGATCGAATCGGCAAGGGCATACGCGGCGCGCCGCGCGATGCGTTGATCGCCGATCTCACCCGGCCCGAGATTCGGGGCGCGGCTTACGGTTTGCGGCAGTCGCTCGATTCCGTCGGCGCGTTCATCGGGCCGCTCGCCGCCGTCGGCCTGATGATCCTGTGGGCCGGCGATTTCAGGGCCGTATTCTGGTTCGCGGTCATTCCCGGGGTTCTATCGGTCCTGCTGCTGATCTTTTTCGTGCACGAGCCGGTTACACCGCGCACCGGCGTGGCCCCGGTATCGCCCATCCGGTGGCGGACCCTGGGGGATCTCGGCAAAGTCTACTGGTGGATCGTCGCCGCGGGCGGCGCGTTCACGCTGGCGCGCTTCAGCGAGGCTTTTCTCCTGCTCCGGGCGCAGCAGTTCGGGTTGCCGGACGCCTATGCGCCGCTGGTGCTGGTGATGATGAACGTCGTATTCGCGATCTCGGCTTATCCGTTCGGACGTTTGGCTGATCGCGTCAGCCACAATACGTTGCTCGCCGCCGGCCTTGTCATGTTGATCGCTGCCGACCTGGTGCTGGCACTCGCCACCGGTCTCACCGCGCTGGCCGCCGGCGTTGCGCTGTGGGGCCTCCACATGGGCATGACGCAGGGCCTGCTGGCAACCATGGTCGCCGGCGCGGCGCCGGCCCACTTGCGCGGAACGGCTTTCGGCTTCTTCAATCTGGTGAGCGGCATTGCCCTGCTGATCGCCAGCGTTCTCGCGGGATTGCTGTGGGATAGCCTCGGCGCGGCGACGACCTTCTACGCCGGCGCGGCGTTCGCCGCCGTAACGCTGGTTATCCTGGCGGCCCGGCGCGGCGTCCGCCAGCCCGCCTGACCCTAAAACTGCAATTCAGCCACAGAGGTCACAGAGAACACAGAGAAATTCAAGGGGATGAGTCAGTACGCCACACTCATCAGATGGGTGAGGCTTGTAAATGGTTCTTGATTTTCCTCTGTGAACTCTGTGTTCTCTGTGGCAAATAGCTTTTCCCAGGCTGAAAGCGCTCAACCGCCGATCTCCCAGCGCGCAGTGAAGCGCGCTGTCCGCCACAGCCAGGCGAGCGCGAGGAAGAACAGCGTGAAGGCGGTAGCGACGTACCATTCCAGCATATTTTCCAGCCGGTTCTTGAGTTCATCGCTGCCCAGGAACGGGGCCGCGAGCGCCTGGAAGAGGCCGATGACGAGCGTGATGGCGCACAGCGCGACGAGCCACCGGTCGAGCCGCAGCGGCAGGGTGAGCGTGCCTGCGTGAGCGAGCCGCCACAGCGCGCCGCTCGCGATCACCATGCAGAGATACGTGAAGCCGAAGTAGAAAATCACGCCGTAGCGCCGCATCCAGCGGTAGGCCTGCCCCTCGGTGCCGAGAAAGGTGCCGTAGAGAACGAGAAATACGCCGGCCAGGACGCCCAGCCAGGGCAGGGCGCGGAGCAACCTGCGCGCATCCGTGCTCATTGACTGCAGCCACGCCGCGCACAACAGCCAGGTCAGCCCCTGCAGCACGGCCGCCGGCAACACCAGCGCGCGGAACACATGGTTGGGGAGATCGTGCCGCGCCGCGCGGCTGATCGAGACGCAGCCGTCCAGGAACGGGTTGCACGGCGGAATGAGATCGAGCGTGAAGGAAAGCCATAGCGCCAGCAGGGCGGCGATTGCCGGCATCAGCCCGCCGATCAGTGGCAGCGGCCACAGCGCGCTAGCGGGTCTGGCAATGCCATTCATAGGCCGATGATGGTAGCGCGATTTCTTGACGATGGTGGGAGCGGATGCGAGACTCGCCCCATTCCATACACGAAAGCGGCTGAACGACATGAAGCGATTCGAAGGCACCGACACCTACATCGCAACGGATGACTTGATGATGGCGGTGAACGCCGCGCTGACGCTGGAGCGGCCGCTGCTGGTCAAGGGCGAGCCCGGCACCGGCAAGACCATGCTGGCGATCGAGATCGCGAGAGCGCTCGGGCGGCCGATTTACGAGTGGCACGTCAAGTCCACCACCAAGGCGCAGCACGGGCTCTACGAGTACGACGCGGTGTCGCGCCTGCGCGATTCGCAGCTGGGCGACGTGCGGGTGCACGACATCCGCAATTACATCGTGCAGGGCATGTTATGGAAGGCATTTGTCGCCGACGAGCCCGCGGTGCTGCTGATTGATGAAGTGGACAAGGCGGACATCGAGTTTCCGAACGACCTCCTGCGCGAGCTCGACCGCATGGAGTTCTACGTTTACGAAACGCAGGAACTGGTTAAAGCCAGGCACCGGCCGCTGGTGCTGATCACCAGCAACAACGAGAAGGAGTTGCCGGACGCCTTCCTGCGGCGCTGCTTCTTCCACTATATCCGCTTTCCCGACCACGCGACCATGGAGCGCATCGTCGCGGTGCACCATCCGCATATCAAGAAGCAGCTATTGCGCGAGGCGCTGGAGGCGTTCTTCGAGATCCGCGAGGTGCCGGGGCTGAAGAAGAAGCCGTCAACCTCGGAACTGCTCGACTGGCTGAAGCTCCTGATGGCGGAAGACATACCGCCGGAAGCGCTGCATAGCCAGGACAGCCACAAGATCATCCCACCGCTGCACGGGGCGCTCATCAAGAACGAGCAGGACGTGCATTTGTTCGAGCGGCTGGTCTTCATGTCCCGGCGTAAGCCTGGTTGAACCGCCAAGACCGCCAGGCAAGGCAGATGATTGAACCGCCATGACGCCAAGGCGCCAGGAAAACTCTCGGCCATACTGAACCGCCAAGGCCGCCAAGAAAAGCAGATGATTGAACCGCCATGACGCCAAGCCGCCAAGAATAATTTCAACCATACTGAACCGCCAAGACCGCCAGGCAAGGCGGAAGATTGAACCGCCATGACGCCAAGGCGCCAAGAAAACCTATACGAATTAACTGGTATTTTGTGAATTGTATTTCATGGCGTCATGGCGTCTTGGCGGTTAAATGGGTTTTTTGATTCCCTCGGCGTCTTGGCGTCTTGGCGTCATGGCGGTTAAATGGTTTTTTGAATCCCTCGACGTCTTGGCGGTTTCATAAATGTTGATCGAGTTTTTCCTCAAGCTGAAGGAAGGCGGCATCCCGGTCTCGATCAAGGAGTTCCTGGTCCTGATCGAGGCGCTGGCGAAGCGCGTCGCCTTCGGCAGCATGGAGGAATTTTACTGGCTCGCGCGCGCGGCGCTGGTGAAGGACGAGAAGTACTACGACCGCTACGACCGCGTGTTCGCGGCGTACTTCAAGGGCATCATCGCGGTGGACGGCATCGAGCTCGCGATCCCGGAAGAATGGCTGAAGAAGCTGGCGGAGAAGCTTCTCACCGACGAGGAGAAGAAGCTGATCGAGTCGCTCGGGGGCTGGGACCAGCTGATGGAGACGTTGAAGAAGCGTCTTGAGGAGCAGAAGGGGCGTCACCAGGGCGGGTCGAAGTGGATCGGCACGGCCGGCACCAGTCCTTTCGGCGCCTACGGCTACAACCCCGAGGGCGTGCGCATCGGGCAGCCCGAGTCACGCCACCGCCGCGCCGTGAAGGTATGGGACAAGCGCGAGTTCAGGAACCTCGACGACACGGTGGAGCTTGGCACGCGCAACATCAAGGTGGCGCTGAGACGGCTGAGGAAATTCGCCCGCATCGGCGCTCCCGAGGAACTTGATCTCGACGACACCATCCGCTCGACCGCGAAGAATGCCGGCTGGCTCGATCTGAAGATGGTGCCGGAGCGGCACAACGCAGTGAAGGTGCTGCTGTTCCTCGACGCCGGCGGCTCGATGGACGACCACATCCGCATCTGCGAGCAGCTATTCTCCGCCGCGCGCGTGGAGTTCAAGCACCTCGAGTACTTCTACTTTCACAATTTTCTCTACGAGCGGGTATGGCGCGACAATCGCCGGCGGGCGACCGAGCGCTTGCCCACATGGGAGGTGCTGCACACCTATCCCCACGACTACAAGGTGATCCTGGTGGGCGACGCCACCATGAGCCCGTACGAGATCGTCTACCCCGGCGGCAGCGTCGAGCACACCAACGAAGAGGCCGGAGCCGTCTGGCTGCAGCGGCTGCTGGCTGTCTATCCCAACACGATCTGGTTGAACCCGCAGCCGGAAGCGGTGTGGGATTACCACGAGTCCATCCGCCTCACGCGGAGCCTGCTGGGCGAGCGGATGTTCCCGCTGACGCTCGAGGGGCTCGACCGCGGGATGCGCCTGTTGAGCAAGGCGCATTAATCGACGCGGGCGTCGAACCTCAACCGCCGACAGTTATTTTTCCCATCTGCGCGAGCATGCCGAGCTCGTCGCGCATCACCCATTCCTCGGCGATCTTGCCGTCCTTCAGGCGGAACTGCACGATCGCGGACCAGTTGAGTTCCTGTTCTGCCGCGAGCTTCACTTCTCCGGCGCGGCTGCGGAACGTGGCGCCGGGCCGGGTGCGGGTGCGATGCTGGATGCGCACCGCGACCCTGTCGCCTTCCGCGATCAGGCCGGACAGTTCCGAGGAAAACGCCGTGTAATCCTGGACCACGGCGCGCAGCCGCTGCATCGCGGCGTCGAGGCCGGTCACGTCGAAGCCGGGGCGGTGCAGGACGACATCGCGAGCGAGGAGCTCCGGCATCACGTCAATTTTCTTCTGGTCCAGGACTTCGCGGAAATAGCGTTCCACGACAGCCTTGTTGCGGCTCTCCTGTGCCCGGGGCACGTACGGTGCTTGCGCCATGATGAATGGTCCTGTTGCCTGACAAACACTCATCTTACCCATCACCCGCAAAACGGGCAGCCTCCCAGCCGAGCAAGGCGGCTTTCCGCGTTTGCCCCCAGCGGTAATTGCTCAAGTCTCCTGACTCCCGGATGACGCGATGACAGGGGATCAGCCAGGCCACCGGATTGGCGCCGATCGCATTGCCCACGGCACGCGCGGAGCGGGGGCGACCGATGCTCTCGGCGATATGGCGGTAGGTGGTGACATGGCCGGGGCGCAGGTTCAACAGGGCGCGCCAGACCTGGATCTGAAAATTGCTGCCGTTGACCACGAGCGCGAGCGGTTTGCCCGCCGAGTCCGACAGGCGCGGGAATATGCGCTGGGCCAGCATCGCGGTGCCGGCCGGGTCGTGCTGAAGCTCGGCGCGCGGCCAGTCCCGGCGGATCAAGCCCGCTGCATCCTTGTCATCATCCAGGAAATGCAGGCCGCAGATGCCGCGCGCTGTGACCGCGATCAAGGCCGGGCCGAACGGGGAGTCGTGCATGCCGTAGCGTATGGCGAGGCCCGCGCCCCCCGACTGG
Source organism: uncultured Streptomycetaceae bacterium (assembly GCA_964521405.1). GTDB lineage: Bacteria > Pseudomonadota > Gammaproteobacteria > Burkholderiales > SG8-41 > SG8-41. The sequence continues at coordinate 6,211 of CAZFRR010000281.1, forward strand.
TATTCGCCGGGCGACATCGCCTCCAAAGTCGCGAAGAGATCGTGCAGCCGTCCCGGCCCCGACAGGCCGACTTCGCCGGCGAGGTCCAGCAGGTTGCGCGAGGCGTTGATCCGGACCTTGGCGTGTTCCACGGTGAGGTATTGAAGGAAGCGCTTGGGGCTGACCCCGGCCAGCGCGTGAACAATCGCTGGAAGTGATGCTCGGAGAGATGCACATGGCCGGCCGCCGCGGCGAGATCGGGCTGGATCGGGGCGGCGCGTCTCAAAAATTCGATGGCGCGCGCGATCCGCTCGTAATCCCTCGCGCCGGACCCGGTGGCTGGAATGACTGCCAAGGGGGAGTCCACAAGTTTCATGTTCGCCAGATTACGGCGGGCATGAAACTTCCGCCACCCGTTTCTTGCTGATTTTCGCGACCCGCAACGAGTAACGAGTAACGAGCAACGACCTTTCTATCGGGGCTGCTGCCGCCGGTCGCCGGTGGGCGGCGGGGCGGTCTGCAGCACTTCGTCGATGGTGGTGACCCCGGCGGCGACTTTCAGCGCGCCGCTGATCCGCAGCGGCTTCATGCCTTCCTTGTAGGCTTTTTCCCGCAGCTCGACGAGATCGGTTGCGGCCGTGATCACCCGCCGCAACTCGTTCGTCATCACCATCGTCTCGTAGATGCCGACCCGTCCCATGTAGCCCGTCATGCGGCAATCGAGGCAACCCTTGGTGGTGTAGGTGGTGCCCTTGGGCTTGGTGGCTTTCCACGGCGCCACCAGGTGCTCCCAGGCCGAGTCCTCGATATCCTGCTGCTCCTTGCAGTGAGGGCAGAGCGTGCGCAGCAGCCGCTGCGCCATCACCCCGAGGATGGTGGACTGCAGCAGGTAGGGAGGCACGCCGAGGTCGAGCATGCGGGTGATCGCCGAAGGGGCGTCGTTGGTGTGCAACGTGGACAGCACGAGGTGGCCCGTCAACGCCGACTGTATCGCCATCTCGGCGGTTTCGAGGTCGCGAATCTCGCCGACCATGATGATGTCCGGGTCCTGCCGCATCAGCGTGCGGATGCCGCTCGCGAAGTCCACGCCGATCGAATTCTGCACCTGCATCTGGTTGAAGGCGGGCTCGACCATTTCGATCGGGTCTTCCACGGTGCAGACGTTCACTTCGGGCGTGGCGAGCAGCTTCAACGTCGAATAGAGCGTGGTGGTCTTGCCGGAGCCGGTGGGGCCGGTCACCAGGATGATGCCGTGCGGCTGGTTCGACATCTGGATCCACTTGCGCTCGTCTTCCTCCGGGAAACCGAGTTCCTTGTAGTCCTTTATCAGGTTCTCGGGATTGAAGATTCGCATCACCAGCTTCTCGCCGAACGCGGTGGGCATGGTGGAGAGCCGCAGCTCCACTTCCTGGCTGTCCGGCGTGACGGTCTTCAACCGCCCGTCCTGCGGGCGGCGCTTCTCGACCACGTCCATGCGCCCCAGCACCTTGATGCGGCTGGTCATTGCCCCCATCACCGGCGTCGGGATCTGGTAGACCTGGTGCAGCACGCCGTCGATGCGGAAGCGCACGTTGGAGACGTCGCGCCGGGGCTCGAGGTGGATGTCGCTGGCGCGTTCTTCGAATGCATAGTTGAAGAGCCAGTCGCAGATATGGACGATGTGCTGGTCGTTGGCGTCGAGCTTGCCGCTCCTCCCGAGCTGCACCAGTTGCTCGAAGTTGGCGATATCGCTGACCGCGCCCTTGTCCTTTGCGGTTGCGCCCTTGATCGACTGCGCCAGGTTGTAGAACTCGACCAGGTAGCTCTGGAGCTCGACGGGATTGGCGAGAACGCGCTTGATTTCGAGCCGCAGCACGTGCTGGATCTGCTCCTCCCAGTCGCGCACGAACGGCTCGCTGGTGGCGATGGTGACCTCGCGCGTGTTGATGGCGACCGGCAGGATGTGGAAGCGCTCGGCATAAGCGCTCGACATGGTCTTGGTTACTGCGGCAAAATCGATCTTGAATGGATCGATGTGGTAATAGGGCAGGCCGACTTTCTCTGCCAGCCACTGGGTGAGCGCCTCGAGATGCAGGATCTTTCTCGGCTGGCGCGGGTCTTTCCATTTCTGGTCGGCTATGACCACCAGCGGGTGGACTTCGGCGCGCGCGAACCGCCGGTTCTTGGCGAGCTCGTCGGCGACTTCCTTGGGCACCAGGCCGTCGGTTACCAGGTCCGCGAGCACCTGCGTGAGTTCCAGCTGGCGGTTGGTCTGGGGTTGGGCGGGTTTTACGGTGGACATCGCGTCAACTCCCTGATCTACGGGGGACTATAACCCGTAGACCCAAATCTATCAATGGCTTACGGAAAATACCTGCCGTGCAGTCTAGTTTCAGCGTCGTTGCATCATTCATCGGCTAATTTGTACTCTACCAGTGCAACAAAATGCTATTGTGCACGCATCCGGTGCGGTTTCATGAATAGAAAAAACCGGAATCAATTAGTATCAATGACATATGCATGGGGAATGCATATTGCTTCATTCGCCGGGATAAACAAAAAGGAGGGGATGCCCCATGAATGTTTTGAAAACCAGCAGCATTGTGCCGGCCAGGATCCTGAACGGTTTTTCCGTCATGAAAATTGACCGTCAATTTCTGTTGCTCTCCTTGATGGTCCTGCTGCTTGCCCCTTTACTGTTGTTTGCGCCGGACGTCGCCGCGGCTGAGCCGCCAGCGCCGCCGAAGCTGGATGGGGCGAACACGGCGTGGATGCTCACGTCCTCGGTGCTGGTGCTCTTCATGACGCTTCCGGGGCTCGCGCTGTTCTACGCCGGGCTGGTGCGCATGAAGAACGTGCTGTCCGTCCTCATGCAGTGCTTCGCCATTACCTGCATCGTCACGCTGGCGTGGGTGGTTGTCGGCTACAGCATCGCTTTCGGAGACGGCGGCGCGTTGAACGCCTGGTACGGCGGGCTCGACAAGCTGTTCCTCTCCGGCATCGACGGCAAGTCGATCCGGGCCGGCACCACCATCCCCGAGACCGTGTTCACGATGTACCAACTCACCTTCGCGATCATTACGCCGGCGCTGGTCATCGGCGCCTACGCGGAGCGCGTCAAGTTCAGCGGCATGCTGCTCTTCAGCCTGCTCTGGCTGATCCTCGTCTACTGCCCGGTCGCGCACTGGGTGTGGGGCGACGGCTGGCTGCAGAAGATGGGAATCATGGACTTCGCGGGCGGCACGGTCGTGCATCTCAACGCCGGCATCGCGGCGCTGGTCTGCGCAACGGCGCTGGGCAGGCGCAGGGGCTTTCCCGATACTCCCATGCCCCCGCACAACATGACCATGACGGTGACCGGCGCGTGCCTGCTGTGGGTGGGCTGGTTCGGGTTCAACGCGGGCAGCGCGGTCGCAGCAGACGGCATCGCGGGCATGGCGATGCTGGTGACGCACATCGGCGCGGCGACCGGCGCATTCGCGTGGTTAGTTTGCGAGTGGATGCGCTACGGCAAGCCCTCGGCGCTCGGCGCCGTGACCGGCATGGTCGCGGGGCTCGGCACCATCACGCCGGCCTCGGGATTCGTCGGGCCGATGGGCGCGCTCGCGATCGGCGCCGCCGCCGGCATATGCTGCTTCTTCGCCACCAGCTACATGAAGCAGTCGCTCAAGGTGGACGACTCGCTCGACGTATTCCCGGTGCACGGGGTCGGCGGCATGATCGGCACCATCCTGACGGGCGTGTTCGCGGCCGCCGCCTTCGGTGGCGTGGGCTATCCCGAGAAAGTCACGATGGGCGACCAGGTGCTGGTCCAGGTCATCGGTGTGCTCGCCGTCGCGGCGTGGTCCGGGGTGGTCACCTGGATACTGCTCAAGGTGAGCGACGCGGTGGCCGGGATGCGGGTAGAGCAGGAAGAGGAGGCCGAGGGCCTCGACACCGTGTTGCACAACGAAAAGGGGTACAACCTGTAGCGTTGATTTGACCGACACCGCGGACGCCGGTTCGTCCGCGGTTTTTTTGTACGGGATCGAATGGCGCTATAATTCTCAGCGCGACACCTGGAGGCGATCCAACATGCGTAAACCACTTGCCTGCTTCATCACCGCCGCGCTGCTCGTGGGCGCGTCCGCCGGCGCCACGGCCCAGGGCCGGGCGGAAAACGCGCCGATCAGGGTGTACGACGCGACGGAGCTGCCGCCCAGCCGTTACACCGTGATCGAGCGGGTGTGGACGGGCACCTGGCGCTCGGCGTTCTGGATCCCGGGCCACGACGATGCCAGCGCGGCGGTTGCCGAGCTGACCAACAAGGCTGCGAGCCTGGGCGCCACCGGCGTGGTGAACCTGCACTGCCTGAACGACGCGGGCGGATGGGGCGGCGGCTACTACTGCTACGGCCTGGCGATCAAGCTGAGGTAGTCAGGCCGATACAGTTGGCTGCCAGACCACAGCCACGACCATAAGCACGGAATCCAGTTGATCGCTGAATGTTAATTGCGGTGACGCAACGGGGCTTGCCCGCACGTCACCGCAATGAGGCGTTGATGCGCTCCAGCGCGACGTTGCCCGGGCACAGTTCCCGCTCGGTGAGAGTATTGAGCGGGGTTTCGACCGTATTGAGATTCTCGTGCAGGTCGGTGGAATCGGGCTGCACGTATAGAAGGCCAGTAATCACTTCCCCCTTGGCGGCGCGTTCCTGCAGGAAATTCATCGCCTTGATGCGATCGGTCGCGTCGTAATCCACGGCAAGCTTGCGCAGCCGCAACGTCGAGCCATCGTGCTGGGCGACAGTGACGGCCTCGCCCGGCGCGTAATCGGCGGTGATCTCGTCGCGGCGCTCGACGAAGTCGAGGCGGTTCACCGCTTCGTTGTGATTGCGCACGTACTCGTAGCTCTTGGTCGAGCCCGCGTGGTTGTTGAACGCGACGCACGGCGAGATGACATCGATGAACGCCGCGCCCTTGTGCTCGATCGCCCCCTTGATGAGGGGCACCAGCTGCTTCTTGTCGCCGGAGAAGCTGCGCGCGACGTAAGTGGCGCCCAGCAAAAGCGCCATTCCGATCATGTCGAGCGGCTCGTCGTTGTTGGCGACGCCGCGCTTGGACTTGGAGCCCTTGTCGGCGGTGGCCGAGAACTGGCCCTTGGTGAGTCCGTAGACGCCGTTGTTCTCGACGATGTAGACGAGGTTGACGCCGCGCCGCATGCAGTGCGCGAACTGGCCGATGCCGATCGAGGCCGAATCGCCGTCGCCCGACACGCCCATGTAGATGAGCTCGCGGTTGGCCAGGTTGGCGCCGGTCGCCACCGAGGGCATGCGGCCGTGCACGGTGTTGAAGCCGTGCGAGTTGCCGAGGAAGTAGTCCGGCGTCTTCGACGAGCAGCCGATGCCGGAGAGCTTGGCGACGCGGTGCGGCTGGATGTCGAGCTCCCAGCACGCCTGGATGATGGCGGCTGAAATCGAGTCGTGCCCGCAGCCGGCGCAGAGGGTCGAGATCTTGCCCTCGTAGTCGCGGCGGGTGTAGCCGACCTGGTTCTTGGCCAGCGTCGGGTGATGCAGCTTGGGTTTCGCGATAAAAGTCATGGCTTTGTCCGGGCAAGCGTGATTCGTGATTCGTGATTCGTGATTCGCGACTGTTGTGTCATGACACGACCTTCTTCAACGGCACCACGGTGCGGGCCGCGGCATGCTGGGATATCTGTTCGACGATGTGGCGCGCGGTGATCGGCGTGCCGTCGTAATGGAGGATCGACAGCAGGCGCGATGGATTCACTTTGGCCTCGTTGACGAGGAGCGTCTTTAACTGGGCGTCCCGGTTCTGCTCGACCACGAACACCCAGGGATGCGACGCGGTGAAGTCCGCGATCTCGTCCGCAAAGGGGAAGCCGCGCACCCGCAGCGCGTTGACGTGGATGCCGCGCGAGGAGAGCACATCGAGCGCCTCGTACATCGCCGGCGCGGTCGAGCCGTAGAAGATCGCCCCGAAACGGGCCGGCTTGTCGGCCGGCGTGAGGAGCGGGCGCGGCACCAGCTTCTTGGCGGTTTCGAATTTCCGCAGCAGCCGCTCCATGTTGTAGACGTAATCCGGGCCGGTTTCGCTGTAGCGCGCATAACGGTCTTTCGTCGTGCCGCGCGTGAAGTAGCCGCCCTTGGTGGGATGCGTCCCGGGATAGGTGCGGTAGGGGATGCCGTCGCCGTCCACGTCGAGATAGCGCCCGAAGTCCTTGCCGGATTCCAGCTCGTCGTGGCTCATCACCTTGCCGCGGTCGTAGACCTTCGTGTCGTCCCACTGAAAGGGCGCGCACAGCCGCGTGTTCATGCCGATATCGAGATCCGTCATCACGAATACCGGGGCCTGCAGCCGTTCCGCCAGGTCGAACGCCTGCGCGGTGAAATCGAAGCATTCCGTCGGGTCTTCCGGGAACAGCAGCACGTGCTTGGTGTCGCCGTGCGAGGCGTAGGCGCAAGCGAGCAGATCGGATTGCTGGGTGCGCGTCGGCATGCCGGTCGAGGGGCCGCCGCGCTGGACGTCGATCAGCACCACCGGGATCTCCGCGAAATAGGCAAGCCCGATGAACTCGGTCATCAGCGAAATCCCGGGTCCCGAGGTCGCCGTGAAAGAGCGCGCGCCGTTCCAGCCCGCGCCGATCGCGATGCCGATGGAGGCCAGCTCGTCTTCGCCCTGGATGATCGCGTAGCGGCTCTTGCCGGTCGCGGGATCCACGCGCAGCTTCTGGCAGTGCTTGATGAAGGCTTCCGCGAGCGAGGAGGAGGGCGTGATCGGGTACCAGGCGCAGACCGTGGCGCCGCCGTACACCGCGCCCAGCGCCGCCGCGGTGTTGCCGTCGACGAAGATCTTGGTTCCGACGTTATTGGCGCGCTTGATGCGGATGCCGAGCGGGCAGCTGAGGTTCTGCAGCGCGTAATCCCGGCCCAGCCGCAACGCTTTCACGTTGGACTGCAGCAGCGCCTCCTTGCCCTTGTACTGCTCGGAAAACAGTTTCTCGATCTCGTCGGGATCGATTTCTACGAGCGCGGAGAGCGCGCCCACGTAGATGATGTTCTTGAAGAGCTGCCGCTGCCGCGGATCGGTGTAAGTCGCGTTGCAGATCTTGGTCAGCGGGATGCCGATGATGTTGATGTCGTCGCGAAACCTCGACTTGGGCAGCGGCCTGGAATTGTCGTAGAAGAGATAACCGCCGGGCTCGATCTCTTTCACGTCGCTGTCCCAGGTCTGCGGGTTCATCGCCACCATGAGATCCACGCCGCCGCGGCGGCCGACGTAGCCGTCCTCGTTGACCCGGACCTCGTACCAGGTCGGCAGGCCCTGGATATTGGAGGGGAAGATGTTGCGCGGCGAGACCGGCACACCCATGCGCAGGATGGCGCGCGCGAAGAGCTCGTTGGCCGAGGCCGATCCCGAGCCGTTGACGTTGGCGAACTTGATGACGCAGTCGTTGACTGCCTCGACCCGCTTAACCATGGCTGTCCCGTTCCAAGGCGTTAGTCATAAATACGAAACCCTTCATGCGGCTTTCCGCTTCGGGGTGCGGCATCCCGGCCCCGCGAGGGTCATGTCGAGAAGAAATTTCTGCATGTCCCAGGCTCCGGTAGGGCAGCGCTCGGCGCACAGTCCGCAGTGCAGGCACACGTCCTCGTCCTTGGCCATGATGCGCCCGGTCTTCAACCCGTCCGCGATGTAGAGGTCCTGCGACAAGGTGTTGGCCGGCGCATTCAACTGCTGCCGCAGATGCTGTTCTTCGGCATTCGGGGTGAAGGTGATGCAGTCCATGGGACAGATGTCCACGCAGGCATCGCACTCGATACAGAGCTTGCTGGTGAACACCGTCTGCACGTCGCAGTTGAGGCAGCGCTGCGCTTCCGCGAAACCGGTCTTGAGGTCGAAGCCCATTTCAACTTCGACCTTGATGTCCTTCAGCGTCACCTTCTTGTCGCGCCAGGGCACCTGGTAGCGATTGGCGAGCGAGATGTCGTTGTCGTAGCTCCACTCGTGGATGCCCATCTTCTGCGACATGAGGTTGGTGAGCGGCGATGGGCGCTCCTTCACGTCCTCGCCCTGGCACAGCTTGTCGATCGATATCGCCGCGTCGTGTCCGTGGGCGACCGCCCAGATGATGTTCTTCGGACCAAATGCCGCGTCGCCGCCGAAGAGGACGTGGCGCAGCGTGGACTGCATGGTGACCTTGTCCACCACCGGCATGCCCCCGGTGTCGAATTCGATGCCGATGTCGCGCTCGATCCACGGAAAGGAGTTCTCCTGCCCGACCGCGATCAGGACATCGTCGCACTCGAAATGCTGATCGGGTTCGCCGGTCGGCACCAGGCTGCGGCGTCCCTTGGAGTCGTAGACCGCCTTCACCTTCTCGAAGGTCATCCCGGTCAGCTTGCCGTTGGTATGGACGAAGGTCCTGGGCACCAGGTAATTGAGGATGGGAATGCCCTCGTGCACGGCGTCTTCCTTTTCCCACGGCGACGCTTTCATCTCTTCGTAGCCGGAGCGCACGATGACTTTCACGTCCTCGCCGCCGAGGCGGCGCGAGGTGCGGCAGCAGTCC
>CAZFRR010000282.1:0-22284 GCA_964521405.1 uncultured Streptomycetaceae bacterium
TGCGCTCAAGCGCGAGTTGCGCGAAGAGCTCGGTATCGAAGTCGTGCGCGCCTATCCCTGGCTCACCCGCGATTACGATTACGCGCACGCCGCGGTGCGGCTGCGCTTTTTCCGGGTGGTGCGCTGGTCGGGGGAGCTGCACGGGCGCGAGAACCAGCGTTTTGCCTGGCAGTTTCCGGATGCGCTCTCGGTTGATCCCCTGCTGCCCGCTAATGCGCCAATCCTGCGCGCGCTGCGCCTGCCCGCCGTTTATGCCATTACCAACGCCGCCGAGCTGGGTGAGCGGGAATTTCTGGAGCGGCTGGAGCGGGCACTGGCGCAGGGCCTCAAGCTGCTGCAGGTGCGCGAGAAGGGCATGTCGGGTGACGCGGGGCTGCGCTTCGCGGCCGAAGTGGTGCGGCGCGCTCATGCTCGCGGCGCACGGGTGCTGGTGAACGGCGATGCCGGGCTCGCGCAGCGGATTGGCGCCGACGGCGTGCACCTCACCTCGGCCCAGTTGAGGCAGCTCGAGCAGCGCCCCGCGGCGGGACTGGTCGGCGCTTCCTGCCACGATGCGGAGGAACTCGCGCATGCACAGGCGCTGGCCGCGGACTTCGTGGTGCTGGGGCCGGTACTGCCGACGCCCAGCCATCCAGGCGCGACCGGCATCGGCTGGCGGCAGTTCGCCGCGGTGCTGAAGGATTGCCCATTGCCGGTCGACGCGCTCGGCGGGCTCAAGCCCGCAGATCTGGAGACGGCATGGGATTGTGGCGCGCACGGCATCAGCATGATGCGCGCAGCTTGGAGCTGACTCTTGCGTCAGCACGGCGCTTTTCGCCGCTGGCGTGCTGAGGAGCAAGCGAGGTCGTGGGAAGTTCTCCTCCTGCCCGAGGGTGAGCCGGGGTTTCGAAAAACGTGCCTGCGCACGTTTGAGCCGGCGAACGCCCGACGCGATGCAGCGCGGCGGGACGGGGGGGTGCCTGCGGAGCAGGCGGGGTGGTGGGAGTGCGTGCCTCTGCACTTTTTAGCCGGCGACTACGTCGCCAATTTCCGGGGGGCGGCCCCGGGCGCCGGTGATTTTCTTTTTGCTCGCCCAATAAAGAAAGTCACCAAAGAAAAAGGGCGCCCCGTTCGCCGCCGCGACCTCGCAAACTCGTGCGGTCCCCTGCGCTGCTCGACCGGCCCGGCGGTCTGCGCAACTCGCGCACCACCACCATTCTTGCAAGCCTGATCTACGCGTACAGTCCCTGCTTGTGGCCAGTACATCTCGGCTCGACAGTGCTCGACCGAAACCCCGTACCGGTCTGCGCTGCTCGGCGGCTCGCAGGGGCCCCAAGCCCGATCAGGCTTAGGACTGCAACGAATTAGTCTTGCGTGGAATGCCTCAAGACGCGGCGGGCGGTTCGCTCGGCGCGGCGTCCTCGGGCTGGTCGTTCGACTCTGTAACCGGCACGCGGTACTTCTCGGCGGCCCACGCGCCGAGATCGATCAGCTTGCAGCGCTCCGAGCAGAACGGGCGGAAGGCGTTCTGAGCCGTCCATTCCACGCTCTTGCCGCAGTTCGGGCAGGCGACGGAACGTGGTTTTTGATTCATGTTTCGTCGAATAAGGAATTTGTCAGAACCCGGATCGACAAATTCCTAGAGATTGCAGAAAGTGATTTCGAACTCGACGTCGGCCTCGGCCGCCTTGGCCCGCCGCATGCCTTCCTGCGTGGTGAAACGGATGTTGAGCGCGTACTTGTTGGCGCTGATTTCCGGCACGCATTGAAACTCGCGCTTCAGGCGGATGCGCAGCATCTGCGACATGCGCCCGGCCATCATCTGCTGGTAGACGCCCTGGTAGGCAACCTGCGAAGTCGTCTTGCCCGATTCGCGCAGCAGCCTCAGCACGATCGCGATCCCGTCGCGCATCGGCAGGAATGGCGCAAGCCACAGCTGCAGGTCGTGGCGGTGCTGGTCCGGCCCCTGCTGCAGCCAGTAGTGGTATGAAGGCAGGTCGAACTCGCACACGCCGCCGGGGATATTGGTGCGCTGGCGTATGCTCATCAGCCATTCGTTCTCGCGCAGCTCCTGGCCGATCTTGCCCGAGGACTGGAACAGGCGCGAGGAGGCCTGGTCGATCTGCCACAGCACGTTGTCGAGCGCTTCTTCCGACACGTCGGGGCTCTCGCGCAGCGACTCCAGCGTGTGCTTCTGCCGCTCCAGTTCCTGCAGCAGGTCGGACTTGAGGTCCGCCCGTCCCGACACCTCGAGTATCTCGAAGATCGAGAGCAGCGCGACGTGGTGCTCGTGCAGGTCGTTCTTGTGCAGGAAATAATCGACGCGCTCGAACATGTCTTCGAGCCGCAGCAGCGTGCGCACGCGCTCGCTCAGTGGGTACTCGTAACTGATCACGGCGTCAGTGGCCTGTTATCGATGCGCCGGGGGGCCGGCTTCGCGGCCCAAGTATTCACTAAAAACCATAAAAAATAAAGGCCTAAACCCTTCATTTTGAGGGGTTTCACGGCCTGGCCGGGCGGGTGGCTTCATGCCTTGCGCGCGCGGGCGAGATAGCCGGCATGCAGCTGCCCGACCTGGCGGCGCAGCGACGCGAGGTCGCCATCATTGTCGAGCGTGTCGTCGGCGCGCGCGAGCCGCGCGGCGCGCGGCAACTGCGTCGCCATGATGGCGCGCACTTCGTCGGCGGACACTCCGCTGCGACGCGCGGCGCGCTCGATCTGCCGCTCCTCGCTGCAGTCCACCACCAGCACGCGCTGCACGAGATCAGAATAAGCGCCGGTCTCCAGCAGCAGCGGCACTACCAGGATGACGTAGGGAGCGGTCGCCGCAGCCACGCCCGCCCGCGATTCCGCGCGGATCATCGGGTGCAGGATCGCCTCCAGCTGTTGCTTCGCCGCGGCGTTCCCGAACACGAGGCGCCGCATCCGCTCCCGGTCGAGGCCGCCGTCGGCCGCGATATATTCCGGCCCGAACTGCTCGCGGATGGCGCGCAGCGCCGCGCCGCGCGGGGCGGTAAGGGCGCGCGAGATCTCATCAGTGTCCACCACCGCCGCGCCGAGCGCTTTGAACATTTCCGCCGCAGCCGATTTCCCCGATCCGATGCCGCCGGTGAGGCCCACGCAGAACGGCATGGCGCGTCAGAACAGAATCAGGTACTGCCGGGTGAGCGGCTCGCCCCAGAAGAGGGCGATCAACCCGGCGATGGCGAGGTAGGGGCCGAACGGGATCGGCACGTTGCGGCCATGCCGCGCGAGGAGGATCAGGCTCACGCCGACGGCGGCGCCGACCAGGGAGGAGAGCAGGATCGTGAGCGGCAGCATCTTCCAGCCGAGCCAGGCGCCGATCGCGGCGAGCAGCTTGAAGTCGCCGTAGCCCATGCCCTCCTTGCCGGTGGCGAGCTTGTAGGCCCAGTACACGATCCACAGCGCGAGATAACCGGCCACTGCGCCGATCACGGCGGAGTGAAGGTCGGTGAAAACGGCGCCGGTGTTGAGGATGAGGCCCAGCCACAGCAGCGGCAGGGTGATGCTGTCGGGAAGGTAAAAAGTATCGAAGTCGATGAAGGCAAGCGCAATCATGGCCCAGGTGAAGATCAGCGCGCCGAACATGGCCGTAGTGAGCCCGTAACGCGAAGCGATGTAGCCGGCGAACGCGCCCGAAAGCGCCTCGACCACCGGGTAGCGCGGGGAGATCGGCGCCTTGCATGCCGAGCACTTCCCGCCGAGGGCGATATAGCTTGCGATCGGGATGTTTTCGAGCGCGGTGATCCCGTGCCCGCACTTCGGGCAGGTCGAGCGCGGCACCACCAGGTCGTAGCGCTCGGCGGGCAGGGGCGAAGCCGTGCCGGTCAGTTCGGCGCATTCGGCGCGCCACTGCCGCTCCATCACCTTGGGCAGGCGGTGAATGACGACGTTGAGAAAGCTCCCCACCACCAGCCCCGCGAAAACCGCGGTGGTGATCAGCAGCCAGGGGGTCGTTTGATAGACCTGAAGGACTGACATCAGGGATTCAGGAGCCGGGATTCAGGAACACCCGGTCTCCTGAGCCCCGGATCCGGGTGTTAAATCGCCGCGCCCAGCTTGAAGATGGGCAGGTACATTGCGACCACGAGGCCGCCGATCAGCGTGCCGAGCACCACCATGATAATGGGCTCCATCAGGCTCGCCAGCGCCTCGACCGCCTCATCCACTTCGGCCTCGAAGAAGTCGGCGACCTTGGACAGCATGGCATCGAGCGAGCCGGCTTCCTCGCCGATCAACACCATCTGGATCACCATGCTGGGGAAGGAATCGGTGCCCTGCATCGCGGAGGTGAGGCTCGATCCGGTCGAGACCTCGCTCTGGATCTTCTTGGTCGCCACGTAGTATTCGTAATTGCCGGAAGCGCCGGCAACCGATTCGAGCGCCTCGACCAGCGGCACGCCCGCGGCGAACATGGTGGCCAGCGTCCGCGTCCAGCGCGCGATGCACGATTTGCGCACGAGGTCGCCGAATACCGGCAGCCGCAGCATCACCTTGTCCATGAAGATCTGCATTTTCAGGGAGCGCTTCCAGGTCCACAGGAAAGCGTAAATCCCGCCGCCGAGGATGCCGAAGATGGCGTACCAGTAATCCACGAAGAATTCCGAGATCGCCATCACCACCAGCGTCGGGCCCGGCAGGTCGGCGCCGAAGCTCGAGAACACGCTTTTAAACGCCGGGATCACGAAGATCATGATCACCGCCGTGATCACGAACGCCACGATCACGATCGCGACGGGATAGAACAGGGCGGACTTGATCTTGGCTTTGATGGCGAGAATTTTTTCCTTGTAAGTCGCGAGCCGGTCGAGCAGGGAGTCCAGGATACCGGCCGCCTCGCCCGCGCCGATCAGGTTGCAGAAGAGAGCGTCGAAATAGAGCGGGTGTCTCTCGAACGCCTGTTTCAGGCTCGCCCCGGTTTCAACATCGGTCTTGATGTCCATCAGCAGCCGGGCGACCGCGGCGTTGGTGTGACCCTTGCCGACGATGTCGAAGGACTGCAGCAGCGGCACGCCCGATTTCATCATCACCGCCAGCTGGCGGGTGAAGAGCGTGATGTCCTTGTCGGTGATGCTCCCGCCGCGGCCGAGCTTTTGCTTCTTGATCTCGTCGACCCGGATGCCCTGGCGTCGCAGCGTGGCGTTGACCTGGGCTTCCCCGGTCGCCTTCATCTCACCGCGGACGATCTTATTGCTCTTGTCCTTGCCGACCCAGGTGAAATTGAATTCCTTGACGTCCGATGCTTTTCTGGCTGCCGCGGTCGCAGTTGCCATATTTAACCCCCGATTTTCCTAATGAACCAACGGCTTACGCAAGCTTGTTAATGGGATAATGCCCATATTGGCCGGCTTTGTAAAGCCCAGTTTGCCACAGTCCGCGCCGCGCGCAGGAGCGCTCAAGCGCCCACCGGCGGAAATACCCTCACCGCTTTCACCACCCGCCCCTGGGTCTGGACGATTTCCAGCGGGTGGCCGGCGATTTTCACGCTGGTATTGGGCTCGGGGATGGCCTGCAAGTGCTCGAGGATGAGCCCGTTCAGCGTTTTCGGCCCGTCGACCGGGAATCTGAAGCCGAGCTTGCGGTTCAGCTCCCTCAGCAGTGTCGCGCCTTCTACGAGATAGGTGCCATCGGCCTGCTTGGTGAAACCGCCGGTCTGCAGCGGTGAATGCGTGGTGAACTCGCCGATCATCTCTTCGAGGAGGTCTTCCAGCGTCACCAGCCCCATCAGCTCGCCGTATTCATCCACCACCAGGCTTACCCGGTCCTGGTGCTCCTGGAAATTCTGCATCTGGGAAAAGAGCGGTGTGCCGGCCGGCACGAAGTACGGCTCGCGAATGATTTCCTCCAGTGCCTCCTTGGTGAGCTCTTCGTTCTGCATCTGGTTCAGCACGTCGCGCACCCGCAGCGTGCCGATCACCTCGTCGAGGGTGCCCCGGTAGACCAGCAGGCGCCGGTGATGCGAGGTGGCGATCTGCTGCCGGATCTCTTCCAGGGGTGAGGCGAGGTCGACCGCTTCGATGTGGTTGCGCGGCACCATCACGTCGTCCACCGTGATGGCCTCGAGATCGAAGAGGTTCAGGAGGATGGTCACGTGCTTTTTCGGCAGGAAGTTCGAGGACTCCAGCACGATGGTGCGGACCTCGTCGACCGAGAGCGCCTGCGTTGCGGACTCGTGGTGCTGGATGCGCAGCACCTTGAGCAGCGGCTTCAGGATGGCATCGGTGGACCACGACAGCAGGTGCACGAACGGGGCTGAGGCCATCGCCAGTGCGTGCATCGGCCAGGCGACCAGCCTGGCGATGCCCTCCGCGTTGTGCTGGCCGAGGCGCTTGGGGACCAGCTCGCCCACGACGATCGAGAAGTAGGTAATGAAAACCACGACGACAGCGGTGGCCGCAATGCCGCTTGCCTTGTGCTCCAGGCCGAGCCCCTGGAACCATTCGGCCAGCGGTGCGGCGAGCACCGCTTCGCCGACGATGCCGCTCAACAGGCCGATGGAAGTGATGCCGATCTGGATGGTGGACAGGAAGCGCGTCGGCTTTTCGGCGAGCTTCACGGCCGCCGCCGCGAGGGCGTCCCCGTTCTTGGCGAGCGCCGCGAGGCGAGGTTTGCGCGCGGTGAGCAGCGCCACCTCGGACATGGCGAAAAGCGCGTTGATCAGTATCAGGCTGGCCAGAATCAGGATTTCCATGGTTTCACCTTGTCATGCCGCGGCGACGCGGGTGATGAGTGATGAGAATCTAGAGTTGGCAGCCGTCAGTTGGCAGTCACTGCAAACCGCCCACTGCAAACTGCAAACTTGGGTAAACGAACCACGGCTCAAACTCGTCCCAGTATTACTTCGAGCACGAACTTGCTGCCGATGTAGGCGAGCACCAGCATGAGAAAACCGGCGAGGGTCCAGCGCACGGCGATGCGCCCGCGCCAGCCATAGACGTGCCGGCCGCCGAGGAGAGCCGCGAAGATGATCCAGGAGAGCACGCCGAACACGGTCTTGTGACTCAGCTTCGCGG
This sequence comes from uncultured Streptomycetaceae bacterium, assembly GCA_964521405.1. Classification (GTDB taxonomy): domain Bacteria; phylum Pseudomonadota; class Gammaproteobacteria; order Burkholderiales; family SG8-41; genus SG8-41. The sequence goes on from CAZFRR010000282.1 coordinate 7,014, forward strand.
CTTTTCCGAACAGCTCCTCCGAGAAAGCCACGCCGCTCGCAAGGGTGAGCGTCAACAGGATGAAGCCCGCCCACAGGATGCGGAACAGCAGTGTTTCCATCGCCAGCAGCGGCGGCAGCCCGCGCAGCGCGCGCGGCAAGGTGCCGTCGTGCAAGCGCCGCTCGAGCAGCGCCATCAACAGCACGTGCAGGGACGCGATGGTGAACAGGCTGTAGGCAGCCATCGCGATCAGGAGGTGAATCTTGAACGCCATCAGCTCGGTATTGGGCAGGGGCTTCAACGACGGCAGCACCGCCGGCAGGAACGAGGCCACTGCCGCGACCGGCAGCACCAGCGAGTGCAGGCCGTCGAACCGGTAGTGGAAGTTGCCGAGCCAGTAGATCAGCACCGTGAGCCACAGGATCGCCGAGACGGCGTTGCCGACCCCGAGATGCAGACCGTCCGGCGCAAACACCGCGCCGGCCAGCAGCCAGGCATGCAGGGCGAGCGGCGCGAGCACGGCGTGATGCTCGAAGTCGCTGAAGGAGGCGCCGGTTGCAGGCGCTTCGCTCGCCGGGCCCCAGCGCGTGCGCCAGCAGTAAAACGCGAGCGCGCCGTAGAGGAGGGCGTTGACTAAATAAGGTAAAATTTCAGCCACTTTCCGAGTGTACACCAACCCCAACCGTTACCCGTGTTCGACAATCTGACCGGGCGCCTGTCGCGCGTAATCAAGACGCTGCGCGGCGAGGCGCGGTTGACCGAAACCAACGTCCAGGAGGCGCTGCGCGAAGTGCGCATGGCGCTGCTGGAGGCCGACGTCGCGCTGCCGGTGGTGCGGGCATTCATCGAGCGCGTGCGCGTGAAGGCGCTCGGCCAGGAAGTGATCGGAAGCCTCACGCCGGGACAGGCGGCAGTCGGCGTGGTCTACCGCGAGCTCGTTGCGCTGATGGGCGAGAAGAACGACTCGCTCGACCTCGCGACCCAGCCGCCCGCGGTGATCCTGCTGGCGGGATTGCAGGGCTCGGGCAAAACCACCACCGCGGGCAAGCTCGCGCGCTGGCTCAAGACCGAATTGAAGAAGAAGGTCCTGCTCGCGAGTTGCGACGTCTACCGTCCCGCTGCGATCGAGCAGTTGCAGACGCTCGCATCCCAGGTCGAGGCCGAGTTCTTTCCCTCGAGCGCCGGCGAGAAGCCGCTCGACATCGCAACGCGCGCCCTCGCTTATGCGCGCACGCACTATGCGGACGTGCTGATCGTGGACAGCGCGGGGCGGCTCGCGATCGACGAGATGATGATGCGCGAGATCGCCGGGCTCCACGGCGCGCTGAAGCCGGTCGAGACGCTGTTCGTGGTGGATGCGATGCAGGGCCAGGACGCGGTCAACACCGCCAAGGCCTTTGCCGACGCGCTGCCGCTGACCGGCGTCATCCTCACCAAGCTCGACGGCGATGCCCGTGGCGGCGCGGCGCTGTCGGTGCGCGAGGTGACGGGCAAGCCGATCAAGTTCGCCGGCGTCGGCGAGAAGTTGAACGCGCTGGAGCCGTTTCATCCCGACCGCATGGCCTCGCGCATCCTCGGCATGGGCGATGTGCTCTCGCTGCTCGAGGATGTGCAGAAGGGCGTTGACTTTGATCAAGCCGAGAAGCTCGCGAAAAAAGTAAAGTCGGGCAAGGATTTCGACCTCGAGGATTTCAAGCAGCAGGTTGTGCAGATGAAGAAAATGGGCGGGCTCGCGGCGCTCGCGGACAAGCTGCCCGGCAACCTTGGCCAGCTCGCGCAAAACGCGCCGGGCATGGACGAAAAGGCGATACGCCGCATCGAGGGCATCATCAACGCGATGACGCCCGAGGAGCGCGCGAAGCCCGAGCTCCTCAAGGCTTCGCGCAAGCGCCGCATCGCGGCCGGCGCCGGCGTCGCGGTGCAGGAGGTCAACCGCCTGCTCAACCAGTTCGAGCAGACCCAGAAGATGATGAAGATGATGGCGAAGGGCGGCATGGCCAAGATGATGCGGAACATGAAGGGCATGTTCCCAGGAATGCGCTGACGTCCGTCAGCGCATTCCTGATTCACCCCAGTCCTCATCCCTCAAGAAATCGACACCGTGTCGATTTCATTGCTGCTCGGGTGGCGAACAGGGGCCCCGAGAATCTATTTCAGGCTGAAACCTTTCTTGCGGATGAAGGCGCCGAAGTCGGCGCGCTCGGGCACGGCGTACTGCCGCGCCTTGTCTTCCGACCAGCCGTAGAAATCCATCTTGCCGAAACGCTCGGGGTTGCGTTGCCTGCGATAGGGCAGCACGGCGTTGCGCCGGCGGTCGTAGGCCTCGATCTTTTCCTTCACGCCGGACTCGTCATAGCGGTCCACGTGCACCGTGACTTCCGGTTGCAGCCGCGGCGAGATGCGGCCGGGCTCGGCGGGATAGCCCACGCACAGCCCCGCCACTGGAAACACCTGATCGGGCAAACCGAGCAAGCGGCTGACTTCCTCGGAGCGGTTGCGCACCGCGCTGATCGGGCAGGAGCCAAGCCCCACGGCTTCCGCGGCGCGGATGAAGTTCATCATCACGAGCCCCGCGTCCACCGCCGCGTTCATGAAATGATCGAGGTGGTCGTTGACGAACGGCTTGCCGCACCACTCGCCGATTTGCCGGATGCGGCGGTTGTTGCCGCAAAAGACGAGAAACACCGGCGCATCCGCGATCCACGGCATGTCGGGAATGCCGTCTGCGATCGCTTTTATTTTCGCCGAATCGGCGACGTGCACGATGTCGGCCTGCTGCAGGTCGGACTTGGACGGCGCCGAGAGCGCGCAGGCCAGGAGCAGGCGCAGCAGCGCGGGCGCCACGGCTTGCTGGGTAAATTTCCGATGCGAGCGGTGACCTGCGATACACGCGAGCTCGTCCAGGCCGGGCAGGCCCGGGTCGATATCAGGCGCGGCGCCGAAGCGCTCGGTCAGCGCGGCTGCAATGGGATGCGTAGTATCTCGGGCAGGGGTCATGACGGGTTCCGGTTGAGGACGGCGCATGTTACCGCAATGCTTTCGCGGCGCACTGCGCCGCGAAAGCATAATCGAAACGAAATCAGCAAGTTAATGGCGCGCAGCTGCGGTGGCGGCGCTCATTCGTTGGCCTGTCGGCCGCGCGCCATTTACCTTGCGAATTTGCCAAAAACTAGCGTAAAATCACGCCCTTTCCGCATTTTCGGGCAGGCAGAACCCATGGTAGTCATTCGTCTGGCACGCGGCGGCGCCAAAAAGCGTCCGTTTTTCAATATGGTAGTGGCCGATTCGCGCCGCTCGCGCGATGGCCGCTTCATCGAGCGCATCGGTTTCTACAATCCCAAGGCGCCGGCAGGAAACGAGCGGCTGCGCGTCGACGGCGCGCGGCTGGCGCACTGGAAGAGCAAGGGCGCGCAGCTCTCTGACACGGTGGCGCGGCTCGTCAGGCAACTTGAAAAGAAAGCCGCCTGAGAAACTGGTGGTGATGGGGCGGATCACCGCCCCGTTCGGCATCAAGGGCTGGGTGAAAGTCCAGCCATTCACCGCGGCGGCAAAAAATCTGCTCGGCTATCCCCGGTGGTGGGTGCTGCGCGGGGCCGAATGGCAGGAACACGAAGTCGCGGAAGCCAGGGCGCAGATGGATATGGTGGCCGCCCGGCTGGCCGGCTGTGAAGACCGGGATGTGGCGGCCGCATTCCGGGGAGCGGAGATCGCGGTGCCGCGCTCGGAATTGCCGCAGACGCAACCGGAAGAGCATTACTGGGCCGACTTGATGGGGCTGGCCGTGGTGAACGGCGAGTCGCAGGAGCTGGGAAGCATCGTCGGGATTCTGCAAACCGGGGCGAACGACGTGCTGGTGGTGCAGGGCGAGCGCGAGCGGTTGGTGCCGTTTATCGCGGAAGTGATCCACGAAGTGGATCGGGCCGCCGGCATCGTGCGGGTGGATTGGAGCGCGGAGTACTGATGTTCCAGTTCGATGTCGTCACGCTGTTCCCGGAAATGTTCGATGCCGTCACCGAAAGCGGGGTGACGGGCCGGGCGCGGGAGCGCAGGCTCTTCGAGCTGGTGCTGTGGAACCCGCGCGATTTCGCGCTGAACAGCCACCGCACCGTGGACGACCGCCCTTACGGCGGCGGCCCCGGGATGGTGATGATGGTGGAGCCGCTGGAAAAGGCAATCCGGGCGGCGCACCAGCGGCAGAAGAGCACCCGCGCGCAGCGGACGAAGGTGGTTTACCTGTCGCCGCAGGGGCGGCTGCTGAACCACCGGCTGGTGATGGAATTCGCGGCACTGGACGGGCTGGTGCTGCTGGCGGGGCGCTACGAGGGCGTGGACGAGAGACTGATCGCCCGCGCGATCGACGAGGAAGTCTCGATCGGCGACTACGTGCTCTCGGGTGGAGAATTGGCGGCAATGGTCTTGATGGACGCCATCGTGCGGCAGCTGCCTGGGGCGCTGGGCGATGCGGAGTCGGCGAGCCAGGACTCGTTCGTGAACGGGCTGCTCGATTGCCCGCACTACACCCGCCCGGAGACGCACGAGGGCGAGAGCGTGCCGCAGGAACTGCTGTCGGGCAATCACGCCGGGATTGCGCGCTGGCGGCTGAAGCAGGCGTTGGGCAGGACCTGGCGGCGCCGGCCGGATTTGCTGGAGAAGCATGCGCTCAGCAGCGAGGAGCGCGGGTTACTGGACGAATTCAAGAAAGAGTCAGCAGGAGCGTAATAGGAAAATGAGCATGGATATCATCAAGCAGCTCGAGACCGAAGAGGTGAAGCGTCTCGGAAAAGAAATTCCCGACTTCTCGGCGGGGGACACCGTGATCGTGAACGTGAACGTCGTCGAAGGCGACCGCAAGCGCCTGCAGGCGTACGAAGGCGTGGTGATCGCCAAGCGCAACCGGGGGCTCAATTCCTCCTTCATCGTGCGCAAGATCTCCTCCGGCGAAGGGGTGGAGCGCACGTTCCAGACCTATTCGCCCTTGATCGCGAGCATCGAGGTGAAGCGCCGCGGCGACGTGAGGCGCGCGAAGCTCTACCACCTGCGCGGCCGGGCCGGCAAGGCGGCGCGCATCCGCGAGAAGCTCGATATCGACGAGGGCGGGCAGGGCGAAGCCCAGCCGTGAGCGCGGAAGCGCCCGGCGGGAAAGGCGGCTCGCGCCGCCTTTTTTGTTGGCCACGCGCAAAGCTTTACCGCCAAGGACGCTAATCCGCGAAGGAACAGAAAAGCCTTACCGCAAAGGCCGCAAAGGGATAAATATTCAAAAATCAAACAGCAAAAAACAAGAACGCGAAGACAACGCCAAGGGAGGTATTGGGCGCGCCATCGGAATGCCAATTTCCAGGAAGAGTTCTTGGGTGCCGCGTTGATATGTAGTAGTCACGACTTGATCTGACGGGTTCCTGTTGTTAGAGGCGATTTGTTGTCAGGTCAAATCAGTTGTATGACCAGAAGCGGTTCTTGCAGGCCACCCTTGGCGCGTTTCCTTCGCGACCTTCAGGTCTTGCTTTTGACCTTATTATTATTTCCTTCGCGGTAAAGCTTTTCTTTTCCTCCGCGCCCTTTGCGCCCTCCGCGGTGAAGCTTTAAGTCTTCCGTCACTGATCACTGTATAGAATGGCGGCATGCGTGCTCTGATTGCGTCAGCCATTCTCGCGGTCGCCTGTTTCCGGCCTGTGCAAGCGCTGGAGACCGCGCGCGGCTTCGCGGCTTCCGGCGCGCCGCACCTCGCGCTCGCCCGCGTCGAGCAGTTGCAGCCGCGCGATCCGGCGGCGGCGCGCTGGGCCGAGTGGGAAGTGCTGCGCCTTAACCTGCTGGTCGAGCTGAAGCGCAGCGACGAGGCGCTCAAGCGCGCCGCGGCACTGCCGGCGAATCTCCCGCAGCCGGCGCTGCGCCAGTGCCTGCTTGCCGCCGCGCGCGCGGCGGTGGCCACGGGGCAGGGCGCGACCGCGCGCGGCTACACCGCGCGCCTGTTATGGCAGCTCGATGCCGCGGCGGAGGAAGCGCGCGCCGCCCGGCTGCTGGTCATCGAAAGTTATCTCGTCGAGCGGCAGGGCAGCACCGCGTTTCACTCCATGCTGCGTTTCGAGCAGGATTACCGCCCGCTCGACCGCGCCACCGCGGAGCGCTTCGTCGAACGGCTCCTCGACCTCGGCCTGGAAAAGGAAGCGGTCAACTGGCTGGCCAGCCTCGACGATGCCAGCGCATTGAAGCTCCAGCTGCGGCTGCGGACCGGGTTGATGGCGCCGGATGCCGTCATCGCGCAGGCCCGCGCCCACCTTGCCAAGGGAGGCGGTCCGGAATACTGGCAGGTGCTGGCCGCGGCTGCCGCGAAACAGGAGAATGGGGTGCTGCGCATCGAGGCGCTCGAGCGCATCCTGAACCACTCCGACGGAAGTGACGCCGGCCTCGCGCAGGCGGTAGTGCTGTGGCAGGCCTATTCTTCGGAGGCACTGGCCATTGCCAACCAGAACCGGCTGCTGGCAGGGGACGACAACGCCTGGCTCGATTTCGCGGCGCGCCGTCTCGGCACGAACCCCTCTCAGTCGCGGGCGCTCTTCGCACATCTCTCCCGCAACAGCGCGGCGGGCGCGACGCGGCTGGGCGCGCAACTGCAGCTGGTGTTTTCTCTCTATCAAAACGGTCTCGACCTCGCCGCGCTGCGGCTCTATGGCGACGAGCGCACGGCCGCCGAGACACTCGATCCCCAGGCGCGTTTCCTGCTGGGCAGCATCGCCGAATCGCGCAACGCGCCCGTGGCGGCGGCCCGCTTCTGGCAAGGGCTGCCCCCGCCGCCCGAAATCGGCGCGGAAGAATGGCAGGTGCGGGTTGCGACCATGCAGTGGCGCGCCGGCATGAGCGAGGCGGCCGTCAATTCGATGCGTGCCCTCGTCAAGCAGGCGAAGCTGTTGCCCGACCCGGTGGCAGACCGCTCGATTGCGCTCGCCCGGGAAATGCTGGCCACGGGAAAGGCCGGGTCCGCGGAAGAGTTATATACGGCGCTGCTGCCGCTCGCCGGCCGCGCCCGCATGCGCGATATTCTGTATGCCCTGGGTGGTATTGCCGAGTCCCAGGGGAGGCACGCGCAGGCCGCCGACTACTATTTGCGCGCCGCGCTCGCCGACGAAGCGCGGCCGACCGACGCATTGGCGCTGCAGTCCCGGCTCGCCGCGGCATTGAGCCTCGCCCGTGCCGGCTACCGGGAAGACGCGCGCGCGCAGTTTCAGTGGCTGCTGAAGCATGCGAAGGAACCGGCCCAGATCGAGGCCGCGCGCCGGGAACTGTCCAGATTGTAGAAACGCACGGGGAAATCCCTTGTAATCGGGCCGGCTGGCGCGCTACGATTGCGCCCGAGAACGAGAAGCTCTCACCGCGGAGGACGCAGAGGACGCGGAGGAGCGGCAAATTGGAATCCAATTTTCTGTTCCCTGTTCCGGCGGCGTGCTCCGCCGATCGGTCATAACGCAAGCAGGAGTCGAAATGATTCATATTCTGGTTCACGACAAGAAGGACAGCGTCGGCGTCGCCGTGATCGAAGGCATCAAGGCCGGCCAGGAGCTGACCGGCTGGGTGATGGAGGACGACTCCACCATCAAGGTCAAGGCGCTGAACGACATCCCCATCGGCCACAAGGTCGCCACCCGGGACATCAGGAAGAACGACACGGTCATCAAGTACGGCTTTGACATCGGGAAAGCGGTCGCCGACATCAAGACGGGCGAGCACGCCCACGTGCACAACATCAAGACCAAGAGATGGTGAAACGCTGCCGAGCACGCGTAGTTCATCCAGGATTCAGGCATCGCGTTTCACCATGAGACAAGGATTCCCGACATGATCAACAGCAAGACGACATTCCAGGGTTACCGCCGCGAGAACGGCCGCGTCGGCGTTCGCAATCACGTCATCATCCTGCCGGTCGACGACTTGTCGAATGCCGCGGCAGAGGCCGTCGCCCACAGCGTCAAGGGCACGCTGGCGATCCCGCATCCGTATGGACGGCTGCAGTTCGGCGCCGACCTCGATCTCCACTTTCGCACGCTGATCGGCGCGGGGGCGAACCCCAACGTCGCCGCTGTCATCGTGATCTGCATCGAGGAGGGCTGGGCGAAGAAGGTCGTGGACGGCATCGCCAAGACCGGCAAGCCGGTGACCGGCTTCGGCATCGAGATGCACGGCGATCACGACACCATCCTGCGTGCCTCCAAGGTCGCAAAGGAATACGTGCAATGGGCATCCGAACTGCAACGCGAAGCGTGCCCGATCAGCGACCTGTGGGTCTCCACCAAGTGCGGCGAGTCCGACACCACTTCCGGCTGCGGCTCCAACCCCACCGTCGGCAGCGCTTTCGACAAGCTCGATCCGCTGGGCGTGACGATGTGCTTCGGAGAAACGACTGAAATCACCGGGGGCGAGAGCATCGTCGCCGACCGTTGCGCCACCCCCGAGGTGCGCAGGCAATTCATGGCGATGTTCGACCGCTACCAGCAGGTGGTCGAGCGGCACAAGACCAGCGATCTTTCCGATTCGCAGCCGACCAAAGGCAACATCGCCGGCGGGCTCACCACCATCGAGGAGAAGGCGCTCGGCAACATCCAGAAGATCGGCAAGAAGTGCAAGGTGATCGGCGTGCTCGACAAGGCCGAGACACCAACCAGGCCCGGGCTGTGGTTCATGGATTCCTCCTCCGCCGCGGCGGAGATGGTCACGCTGTGCGCCGCGTCCGGCTACGTCGTGCATTTCTTTCCGACCGGGCAGGGCAACGTCATCGGTAATCCGATCATTCCGGTGATCAAGCTCTGTGCCAACCCGCGCACCGTGCGCACGATGTCCGAGCACATGGACTACGACTGCACGGGATTGCTGCAGCGGGAGAAGAACCTCGACCAGACCGGTGACGAGCTGATCGAGGTGATGCTGCGTACCTGCAACGGCCGCCTCACCGCCGCGGAGGCGCTGGGCCATCGCGAGTTCGTTCTCACGCGGCTCTACGAGTCCGCGTGAGAACGGAAGGATGAAGGCGGAAGGCGGAAGGCGGAAGTCTCGCGCCGCGCGCGGCGCGAGGTCAGGTTTTTTTCATCCTTCATCCTTCATCCTTCAGCCTTGCGCCTCGGGTGCGCGCCCATGGCGCATCTGAGAGGCGCGGATATCCTCGTCCGCGCGCTCGAGCAAGCGGGCGCGAGCCAGCTCTTTTCGCTGTCCGGCAACCAGATCATGCCGGTGTACGACGCCGCGCTCGACACCCGTCTCGCCATCACGCACGTCCGGCACGAGGGTGCCGCGGTGCACATGGCCGACGCCTGGGGGCGGCTCACCGGGGAACCGGGCATCGCGCTGCTGACCGGCGGCCCGGGCCACGCCAACGGCATCGGCGCGCTCTACACGGCGCTCGCCGCCGAATCGCCTTTGGTGATGCTCTCCGGCCACGCCCCCCTTGCGGAACTGGGGCGCGGCGCATTCCAGGAAATGGCGCAGGCCGATCTCGCCGCGCCGCTCACCAAGGCATCCTGGACGGCACAGCGCGCCGAGACGCTGGGCGAGGATATCGCGCGGGCCGTGCGCCTTGCGCGCTCGGGGCGACCCGGACCCGTGCACGTTAGCTTGCCGTTCGACCTGCTGGAGATGAAGATCACGGCCGCGGCCACCGTGCCGTCGGCTGCGTTTCAGCCAATCGTGCAGCCGCTTGCCGATGACGCGGCCGATGCCGTGGTCGCCGAGTTGAGGCGCGCGCGCCGGCCGCTGATCGTCATGGGGCCCGTCATGGCGAACGCCCGCGCGCTGCGCGAGCGGCTCGCCAAAGCAGCCGGCGCGCCGGTCGTGTGCATGGAAAGCCCGCGCGGCGTGAACGATCCCGGTCTCGGCGCTTATGCCGACGTGCTGAAGGAAGCCGACCTCCTCGTGCTCATCGGCAAGTTTCCCGACTACACGCTGCGCTTCGGTGCGGTGTTGGCAACTGAATGCCGCTGCCTCGTCATCGATCCCGATGCTGCCATGCTGGCGCGCGCGCAGAAGAATCTTGGAGTTGATCGCGTCGCGCTGGCGGCGGTGGCCGACCCGGCGGCGGCGGCGGAAGCGCTTATAGGGCGCGCCGGCTCACGCCCTGCCGCATCCGGATGGGCCGGAGAAGTGGAGGCCGCCGTGCGCTATCGACCGCCCGAATGGACGAAGATCGTCTCGCCCGCCGAAGGACCGCTGCATCCGGTGGAAGTGGGGCGCGCCGTGCAGAAACTCATCGACCGTTCGCCAAACATGGTGCTCGTGGTCGATGGCGGCGAGTTCGGCCAGTGGGCGCAGGCGTGCGTCAGCGCTCCGACGCGGCTCATCAACGGTGTCGGCGGCTCTATCGGATCGGCGATCCCGTTCGCCCTTGCGGCGCGCATCGCGCGGCCCGCCGCGCCGGTTGTCGCGCTGCTGGGCGACGGGACCTTCGGCTTCCACATGGCCGAATTCGATACCGCGGCGCGCGCGCGGCTGCCGTTCGTCGCGGTCATTGGCAACGATGCCTGCTGGAACGCCGAGCACCAGATCCAGCTACGGACTTACGGCCGCGAACGCGCGCACGGTTGCGAGCTCCTGCCGGCGCGCTACGACCTGGCGGTTGCTGCTCTGGGCGGGCACGGCGAATACGTGACGCGGGCGGCGGAACTGCCGGTGGCGCTCGAGCGGGCCGTGGCGTCCGGCAAGCCGGCGTGCGTTAACGTGATGATCGAGAGGTTGCCGGCGCCGGTTGTGGCGCGCGCCCGAGCCGCGCTCGCCGGCGCGGTGCATTGATGAGCCTGCTCCACGTCAAAGTCTGGCGCGGACGCGAGTCGGGCGCGTTCCAGGAGTTCGAGGTCCCGCGGCTCGACAGCCAGACCGTGCTCGACGTCGTCACCCATATCCAGCGGGCGCTCGACCCGTCGCTCGCCTACCGCTTCTCGTGCAGGGTCGGCATGTGCGGATCGTGCGCGATGACGGTGAACGGCCGGGCGCGCTGGACCTGCCGCACGCATGTGGACAAGGTTGCCGAGGACGGCCGGCTCGAGATCGCGCCGCTCAGCAACCTGCCGGTGGTGCGCGACCTGGTTACCGACATGACGGAGTTTTTCGACAAGTGGGCGCGGGCGCGCGGCCAGTTCCGCGGCGCGGCGACGCGCAAGGAGGAATTTGCCCGCGTGTCGCCCGATTCTCCGCAGCGGCGCCTCGCGAACGCCGGCATCGAGTGCATCGGCTGCGGCGTGTGCTACAGCTCGTGCGACGTCGTCGCGTGGAACCCCGGCTACCTGGGGCCCGCGGCGCTGAACCGCGCGTGGACATTGGTGAACGACGTGCGCGATACCGGCAACCGCGAACGGCTGGCGGCGGTGGCGGGGGACGCCGGCTGCCATGCGTGCCACACGCACATGAGCTGCAGCGAGCGCTGCCCCAAACAAATCTCGCCCACAGCTTCCATCGCTGGATTGAAGCGCGCGACGATCGCGGCAGCCCTGAAAGGAGAGATCTAGGTGAAAAGTGTCAGATGCAGTGAGCGAAGCGAGGCTAACTGGAAGTGGCTGTTTGCTCACTCATCACTCATCACTCATCACTCATCACTCAGAACCTGCAAAGGATGTTCGTGAACATCCGTGGACAGGTTCTGCTGTGGACAGCGCAGCGCATCAGTGCCGCGGTGCTGGCGTTGTGCGTGATCGTGCACCTGATCACGATCATCTACGCGGTGCGCAACGGCCTGTCTGCAGCGGAAATCCTGGGTCGCACGCGTGGCAACGCCGGCTGGGCCGCGTTCTACTCGGTGTTCGTCCTGGCGGTCGCGGTGCACGCGCCGATCGGGTTGCGTAACTTCCTTTCGGAAACTTTTAACTGGCGGGGCAGCGGCCTCAACATCGCGGTGATGGCGATGGCGCTCACGCTCGCCATGTGGGGTTTCCGCGCTGTTTTTGCCGTGTTTATTTAGCCGCCGATGAAGAGCGACTTCCGCGCCCGCAACCATCCCGCCTACTGGGCCTTCGTCGTGCACCGCGCCTCCGGCGTGCTGCTGGCGGCTTTCCTGCCGCTGCATTTCTGGGCGCTGGGCCAGGCGCTGCGCGGCGAAGAGAAGCTGGAATCCTTCCTGCGCTGGAGCGACCAGCCGCTGGTGAAGTTCGCGGAAACGGCGCTGGTGCTGCTGCTCGCCGCGCACCTGACGGGCGGGCTGCGGCTGCTCGCGCTGGAATTCCTGGCCTGGCGCGACTGGCACAAGAGCCTGCTGGCCTTGGCGGCAGGGGTCGCACTCGCGGCCGGGCTCGCGTTCCTGCTGAACCTGTAAAGAATGGACAGGATTAACATGCTCTAGCGAGGCGCCCCCATCCTACCTTCCCCCGCGCGCGGGGGAAGGGGATAAACAAGATGCAAACAACGGCATCCGGGCGCTTTGCAGGTTTTTGCTTTGATCTAATCCTGTAAATCGTGTAAATCCTGTGAATCCTGTCTATTTGCATTCTTGAGCATGCGGCGGCCCAATTTCCTCATCATCCTGATCGACGATCTCCGCTTCGACGAGTTCGGCGCGGGCGGGCACCCGTACCTGAAGACGCCGAACATCGATCGCATCGCGCGCGAGGGCGTGATGTTCGAGCGCGCTTTTCACACGACGCCGATCTGCTCGCCGAACCGGGCCTCAGTCCTGACCGGACAGTACGCCAGCCGCCACGGCATCATCGACAACGTGGCGCGCGACGCCGCCAGCCACCGCCTGCCGAACTATCACCTCGAGCTGCAGCGGCTCGGCTACGAGACCGCCCATATCGGCAAGTGGCACATGGGCAACGACGGCCAGCCGCGGCCGGGCTACGACCATTGGGTGAGCTTCGACGGCCACGGCCGGTTGCAGGACCCGATACTTAATGAACAGGGCCGCACCGTGCAGCACAGCGGTTACATCACCGACATCCTGAACACGATGGCGCTGGATTTCGTCAACCGCCGGCACGCGAAGCCGTGGTCGCTGTTCTTCGCCCACAAGGCGGTGCACCCGGACGCCGAGCAGGCGGCGGACGGCACGCTGTCCCTCGTCGGCTACCAGCCGGCCGCGCGTCACGCGAAGCTCTACGAGGGCTGCGTGTTTCCGAAAAAGCCGAACATGCTCGCGCCCGCCGAGGTGGTGAAAAGCAAGCCGGTGTGGGCCGAGGCGTTCGATCTCAAGAAGAACGAGCGCTCGCAGGCGCTGTTGAAGCCCATCCACGCCGGGCAGCAGGAGGAAATACGCCTGCGCGCCGCGATGATGGCCTCGGTGGACGAGGGTATCGGCATGCTGCTCGACGCGCTCGAGCGCGCGGGTGAGCTCGACAACACCTTCATCCTGTTTTTCGGCGACAACGGTTATTTTTTCGGCGAGCACGGGCTGGGGCCCGAGCGCCGCTTCGCGTACGAGGAGGGGATACGCGCGCCCTTCGTCGCGCGCTATCCGAAGCGGGTCAAGCCCGGCTCCCGCGTGCGCGACCTCGTCATCTGCCAGGACATCGCGCCAACGTTGATCCAGCTTGCCGGTGGCAGGCCGGGCCCGCAGGTGCAGGGCCGTTCGCTGTTACCGCTGCTCGCCGGAAAACGCGCGGGGTGGCGCAAGTCCCTGCTGGTCGAGTACTGGGCCGAGAACGCCATGCCCTGGCTGATCGGCATGACCTACAAGGCGGTGCGCACCGGCCGCCACAAGTACATCCGCTGGGTGAACCGCGGCCGGAACGGCGAGCTGGACGAACTCTACGACCTGGACAACGATCCGCACGAACTTCGCAACGTCATCAACCGGCCTGCGTACCGCGCGGTGCGCGAAAGGCTGCGCCGCGAACTGAGGCGGCTCGTGGCGGATGCGAGCGGGTTGTAGCGGGTTACCGGCTTATGGGGTAAGGTTGACCGCAAACGCGTGACCTGGAGAAAAACATGCGCATCGTGAAGTGGATTGCTTTGCCGGCCGCGATATTCATGGCTGGTGCGGCCCATGCCCAGACCTATCCCGCCAAGCCGGTGCGCGTCATCGTGCCGTTCGCGCCGGGCGGCGCGACCGACATCGTGGCTCGTCTCCTGGCGCAGAAGCTTACCGAGACGTGGGGCCAGCAGGTGGTGGCGGACAATCGCGCGGGCGCGGGCGGCAATATCGGCGCCGAACTCGCGGCCAAAGCGCCGCCTGACGGTTACACGCTGTTCATGACTTCGGGCTCGATCGTCACCGCGAACCAGCACATGTACAAGAAGCTCGCGTGGAACCCGGAGAAGGACCTGGTGGCGATCACCAACGTGGCGAGCGGGCCCCAGATCGTAGCCGTGAATCCGAGCTTCCCGGCGAAGAACATCAAGGACATGATCGCGATCGCCAAGGCGAAACCCGGCGCGATCACCTTCGGTTCGGCGGGCGTGGCCACGCAGACGCATCTCGCCGCCGAGAGCTTCCTGTTCGCGGCCGGGATCAACGCGGTCCATATCCCGTACAAGGGCGAAGGTCCCGCGATCGTGGATCTTGTGGCCGGGCAGATCATTTTCGCCACACCCAACCTGTCGGCCGCGATCGGCTTCGTGCAGCAAGGCAGGCTCCGCGCCCTCGGCGTGACCAGCAAGCAGCGCTCGTCCCAGTTGAAGGACGTGCCCGCGATCGCCGAGACGCTGCCAGGCTTCGAGAACCTCGGCTGGTTCGGGTTGATGGCGCCAACCGGAACGCCGCCGGCAGTCATCGACAAGGTCTACCGCGACACGGCAAAGGCGCTGGAGGGGGCGGACCTGCGCAAGCGCCTGGACGACATCGGCATGGCGCCGGTCGCCAACGCGCCCGCGGACTTCGCCAAGGCGATCCGCGAGGAAGCCCTGCGCTGGGGCAAGGTGATCCGGGAGCGCAAGCTCGAAGTGAACTGAGCGGGCGTGAGTGCGGTCACAGATGCGAGATGCGAGATGCGAGATGCGAGAGCTATGTGCGCAGACAGCAGCCCAGCAAGCTGGAAGCCGTCCGATCGCGAATCCCGGATCCCGGATCACGAATCTTCGGGTGAAGCGTGAAGGTTGACCTGAAGCAGGTGGAGGAGGCGGCGAAGGAGTTGTACATCCGCGCGTTGAAGATCTTGCCGCCCGACATCAAGGAAGGCTTCAAGCGGCTCGACGCGGGCGAAACCCACGCCACCGGCAAGGCGATACTCGGGACGATGATCCGGAACATCCAGGTAGCCGAGCAGAACGACAACCTGCTGTGCCAGGACACCGGCATCCCGATCTACAACGTCTGGATCGGGCGCAACGTCGAAGTGGACGGGGCCGCGTTGAAGGAAGCGATCCGCCTCGGCTGCGCGCGCTCGACGCGCGA
>CAZFRR010000283.1:0-40637 GCA_964521405.1 uncultured Streptomycetaceae bacterium
TCGAGCGCCGTTATGCCGGGGGCTAACGGCGCGAAGGATGAAGGCGGAAGGATGAAGGATGACCTTCGCGCTGCGCGCGATCCAATTGTCCTGGCCTTTCGTGACCTGCGGCCAGACAGTCAAAGCACCATTGCGAGATCCGACCGGGCGGCAGTGAAGAGTCGGGAATTAGACACAATCGCGGAACGCGAGGGTCATCCTTCCACGTTCATCTTTCATCCTTCATCCTTTGGGATGACCAATCCATGGGTATGACCATCGCCGAGAAGATCCTGGCGAAGAAGGGCGGCCAGGCGAAGGTCGTGCCGGGCGACGTGGTGACGGTGGGCGTGGACGTGGTCGTCCTGTTCGACAACAACTTCATGCCCAGCATCTGGCGCGACATTCTCAAGGTGCACGACCCCGAGCGCATCATCGTCACGCTTGATCACCGCGTGCCAGCGCCCAACCAGCAGGCCGCCGCGGCGCACCGCACCAGCCGCGAGTTCGTCCGCCGCTTCGGCATCAAGCGCTTCCACGACGTCGGGCCCAACCAGGGCATCAGCCACCAGCTCGTCGCGGACCACGGCTACGCGCTGCCGGGCTCGGTGCTGGTCTGCAGTGATTCGCACACCTGCAGCGCGGGCGTGTTCAACTGCCTCGCGCGCGGGGTCGGCGGACCTGACGTGATGTATGCCGCCACCAAGGGCGAAACCTGGTTCCGCTGTGGCGAGACCATTCGCTACGAACTGAGCGGCAAGCTCTCGACTGCCGTCACCGCCAAGGATGCTTTTCTCCAGATCGCCGGCACGCACGGCGCGCACGCGACGCAGAACGTCGAGTACGGCGGGCCCGGCGTGGCCGGCCTTTCCATCAACGCCCGCAAGACGCTGACCACGATGTCGGCGGAACTCTCCGCGGAGTTCGCAACGTTCGAGCCCGACAGCGTGATGCTGGAGTGGGTGCGCGCGCGCAATCCCGCGCCGTTCGAGCCGGTGTACCCGGACGCCGATGCGACTTATCTTGCTGTTCGGAAGGTGGATCTTGGCAGCCTCGAACCGCTGGTTGCGCTACCGGACACGGTGGTGAACAACTCGCAGCCGGTGAGCGCGACGGCCGGCACCCGCATCGACCAGGCCTACATCGGTTCCTGCGCCAACGGCACGCTGGATGACCTGGAACTGGCCGCACGTATTGTGAAAGGCCGGCGCGTCGCCTCGGGTACCCGCTTCATCGTCGTGCCCGCTTCACAGACGGTTTACCGCGACGCCTTGCGCTCGGGCGCCATCCAGACGCTGGTCGACGCCGGCGCCATGATCGCGCCACCGACCTGCGGCGCCTGCGGCGGCGGGCACATGGGGGTGCTGGCGCCAGAAGAGGTCTGCATCACCTCCAGCACGCGCAACTTCAAGGGGCGCATGGGCGATCCGAGCTCGAAGGTCTACATGGGCTCGCCGGCGACGGTGGCGGCTTCGGCGATCCGCGGCGTGATCACCGATCCGCGCGAGTTTCTTAACTAGGAAAAAGTGACTCGTTTCTCGTGACTCGTTTCTGGTGTAATTCCCTGCTTCAAGCCGGAACGTATCAGGCGCTCAGTCGAGCAACGAGCAACGAGCAACGAGGAACGGCGTGAAATGAAATTTCAAGCTAGAGTCTGGAAGTTCGGCGACAACATCAACACCGACCTCATCCTGCCGATCACGGGCTTCTACCTGACGCCGCAGGAGCAGGCGCGCCTGGTGTTCAAGGCCAACCGCCCGGGCTGGGTCGACCAGGTGCAGTCCGGCGACATCATCATCGGCGGCAAGAACTTCGGCATGGGCTCGAGCCGGCCGGCGGCGCGCTCGCTGAAGAACGTCGGCCTCGCCTGTCTCATTGCGCCTTCCATTAACGGTCTTTTTTACCGGAATTGCATTAATTTCGCCTTCCCTGCGATCGAGTGTCCTGGTATCCATGAAGCTTTCGAGGAAGGCGAAATTGCCGAGGTGGACTTCGATGCGGCGACGGTGCGCAACGTCACGCGCGACACGACGTTGACCGGTCGCCGGACGCCGCCCAACCTGCTGGAGCTGGTGAAGGCGGGCGGGATCTATCCGCTGCTCGAAAAAGAAGGCCTGATCGCCCCGAAATCTTCTTAGATCCACCCCCATCCCAACCTTCCCCCTGAGGGGGAAAGAGACTAACTTTGTAGGCTGCGATGGAAAAAACTTCCCTCCCCCTCAGGGGGAGGGCTAGGGTGGGGGTGGTTAGCGAGTCACGTCATCTTGTTTCAGCATCAATTGAGGGCATCATGCCGTTTTACCGCTTCGAAAACTTCAAGTCGTACCGCTTCAACCCGCATCTCTCGACCGCGGACGGGCCGGTGATCGAGGGCGAGACCCTGTATTTCCGCATGGTCACCAAGAAAGCGGGTACCGGGGCCGAGCTGCACTACCATCCCAACGAGCTGCTGGCTTTCCCGCTCTCCGGCAAAGTGGACTGCATCGTGGGCAAGGACCGGCGCATCGTGGAACCCGGGATGCTGGTGCATTTCCCGCCGTATGCGCGCCACGGCTTCAAGGCGACCGAGGACGGCGACCTGAAATATCTCTACATCAAGGACCGCACCTGGACGCTGATCGGCGCGGCGGCCGACGAGGCGCTGCCCGACAAGGCGCTGTCGGCGGTGCAGGTGCAGAAAAAAATCAAGGCCGGCGAATACCCGGGCCAGAAAAAAGACGCCGGCAAGTCAAAGGCGATCGTCGAAGGCCTGGGCAACTGCTACTACCCGATGATCGATTCGCTAAAGGCTCCGCCGGCATCGGGACATTGCGAGCGCTGGGTCGAAGGCACGAACATCGCGTTCGGCTTTGTGGAGTCTCCCCCCGGCCATAGAGAGGAGGGAAGGCGCTCCGCGCACGAGATCTTTCTGTACGTGATCGCCGGCGAGCTCGACGCGCGGGTTGGTAAGAAGAAACAGAGAGTGGGCGCGGGCGACGTCATCCATGTGCCCCGCGGCGCCGCATATTGCTGGACCGTCAGGAAGGGCGGGGCGGTGCGCTACGCCGCCGTGCGTTCAACGCCGCGGCTCGAGGCCGCCATCAGGAAGCACGGCGCTGCTGACAACTGGCGCGGCTAATATCCAGTGATGCAATGATTGCCGAAGCAGCCTGCCCTCTTTGATGCGTTGCGCCATGGGCGATTTCACCCGAATCCGGCTTGAGCAATGTCCATTTCACGCCTTTACAGGCTGTTAGGTCTTGCCTCGCCTTGGCGCTTGGAATAGATTGAAAAGCGCCTACCAACATGCCAAAGGAGTGCCCATGTTCAATCATATCCTCATGCCCACGGATGGTTCCGAACACTCCGAGCGGGCGATCAAGCGCGGCATCGAACTGGCAAAGCTGTGCAACGCCAGGATCACCGGCATCCATGTGGTCCAGGACTATCGCATGATACTCGCCTACGAGGGGGCTTTCGATGCGGTCACCGAGGAAAAGATACTGGAAGAAGGGCAACAGAATGCGGCGCGCTTTCTCCAATTCGTCAAGACCAGCGCCGACGCAGCGAACGTGTCATGCGACATCGTGGTGAAGACGAGCCACCATCCCTACGACGCGATCGTCATGACCGCCAATGAACGCGGCTGCGATTTGATCGTGATGACCGCGCGCTATCGCAAGGGGCTCGCCAAGCTGATCATGAGCGATGAGGCAACCCGCGTGCTGCACCGGGCGTCAATCCCGGTGCTGGTGTTCCGCGGTCTCATGAGTGCGGATCACCCCGATCGCGATAAAGTCCTGCCCCGGGCCACAGCCGACGCTTGAGCGAGCTTCGGAGCAGTGTCAGGAACCATTGACGACAACGGTTCCTGAACCTTTTTTTCTTCTTTCAAAGCATTTTATTTTCCGCTGAGGCTGATGCCGGCCTCTTTGATTATCCTCGCTGTTGTGACCATATCGGACCTGACGAAGGCCGCGGTTTTCTCGGGCGAGGTGCCGAGGACTTCCACTCCCTGGTTGAAAAACCTCTCCTTGACCTCCGGCCTGTCGAGTACCCGCAGTATTTCCCGATGCACCTGGTTGATAATCCTGCCGGAAGTACCTGCGGGCGCAAATACGCCTGCAGTCGATGCCGACTCATAGCCCGGCAGCCCGCCCGCGTCTGCAATGGTCGGCAAATCGGGGACCAGCGCGGAGGGCTGTAAAGTGCTGACCGCCAGGGCCCTTAATCTGCCCGACTTGACGTGCGGCATCACCCCGCCCGAGGTGGAGAACATGACCTGCAATTGACCGCTGATCAAATCGTTCAATGCCGGCCCGGTGCTCTTGTAACGAATATGCACGATCCTGACGCCCGCCATGAGATTGAACAACTCCGATGCCAGGTGAGTCGAAGCGCCGATCGCGCCCGCGCCATAGTTGAGCTCTCCCGGCCTGGCCCTGGCAAAGGCGATCAATTCCTTGACGGACATTACCGGCAGCGAGGGATGCACCACCAGGATGTTGGGCGAGCGGCTGGTCAGCGTGATCGGCGCAAAATCCTTCACCGGGTCAAACGGCATCTTTTGCAGCAGCGGTCCGCGCCAATGACCGTCGGTCGTGACCAGCAGGGTATAGCCATCATCCGGGGCTCTGGCTACGGTTTCCGACGCGACAATTGTGCTGCCGCGATTGTCCACCACCACCGTCCAGCCCGCGCTGTCCGTGAGCCCTTGCGCGACGATCCGCGCCGCGAAGTCCGTGCTGCCGCCAATCCCGGTGACGAGGAAACGTATGGGCTTGTTCGGATAATCCTGGCCGAACACCACGCCAGCGCCGAGAAACGTGATGGGTAGCGAGTACACGAAAACCACCAAACGCTTGAACATAGCGGTCTCCCTCACAAGAGAAGGATCAAAGTTGGCTGTCGGCTTTTTCTGCACCCTTTTTGCCCCACACCTGAGCCACTGCATATAGGGTAAATGACATGTCGGGCTGGCGCAAATGGCCGCGGCAGTCCGCGAGCAAATCCGGGAATTCGCGCTCGCTCAGGAGGCCAAGCTTGATGATCGTGCCGCGCAGGGATTCAACGGTCGAAGGCAGGTAGTCGATCAGCGGGTCCACCGAGCGAACGCCGACCAGGAACGGGCGGTACTGCACGTCTTCGAGGCCCGCTTGTCGAACGAGGGCGTAGAGCCGCCTCGCCAGTTGCAGATCGGCGCCCACGCCGCTGAATGCGCCGAGCAGCGCCGCCTTCAACCGGTCCCAGGCGGGATGCGGCGGATAACAGTTGAGGGTCGAGCCATCCGGTTCCTGCAGGGCAACAAAGCCGCCCGGACGCGCCAGCCGGATCGCCTCCTGCAGCAGGCGTTCGGGGTCGCCGGCGGTGCTCGCAATGAAGCGCATGTGGACGAGGTCGAAACTGCCGGCGGGCAAGTCCGCCCCATAGGCGTCGCCCTGCCGGAACTCGACATTTTTCGGCGCGCCGGCGCGCGCGACCTCCAGAAATTCCGCATTCCGGTCGAAACCGACCACTCGCCCGCTGTCGCCGACCCGCTTGCTCAAGAGATCGGTGATGCCGCGGGGCCCGCAGCCGATGTCGAGGCACGACCAGCCCGCCGTCACGCCGATGCGGTCCAGCATCACCTCGGTGTCGGGGGCCATCGCTGCACCTTGAATGTGCAGCCGCTCGATTTCACCGGCGCGATGTTCTAACGGGTAATTGCCTGAATACGAGCTGGACATGACAATTTCTGAAGGAAAAAAGGTGTCAGGAACCTTTTTTTCGCTCAGCGCGCGCGGCAAACGAATGCCTGGGCGGGGATAAAGGATTAAAGGTTCCTGACACCTTTTTCTGCTCTTGCTGTTCGTCAGTCGTCACTCTGCCTTGATGCCGGCCAGCTTCACGAGCTTGCCCATCTTTTCATAGTCTTCACGGATCAGTCTTCCGAAATCCTCCGGCGAGCCGATGGCGGGTTCCTCTCCCAGCTCGAAGTAGAGCTTGCGCAGTTCCGCGGAGTTGAGCGCTTCGTTCATGACGCGGTTGAATTTCAGGATCAACGGACGCGGCGTGCCGCGTGGCGCGATCACGCCGTTCCAGCCGTAGTAGCGGAAGCCCGGTACGCCGCTCTCGGCGATGGTCGGCAGGTCCGGCGTGACCACCGAGCGCTTGTCGCCGCCGGTGCCCAGGCAGCGCGCGCGGCCGGCGCGGATCTGTGGCATCACGGCGGAGAGCGGCGCCACCACGAAGGACACTTCTCCCTGCGCGAGGGCGGCTATGTTTGCCGCGCCCTTATACGGCACGTGGTTGGCCGAGATGCCGGCTTGCGTCGTGAACAGGATGCCGCCCAGGTGGCTGGTCGAACCGACACCGGCGGAGCCCATGTTGAGCTGCCCGGGTTTGGACTTCGCGACTTCGATAAAATCCCGCACCGTCTTCGCCGGGAATCCGGCGTTCACGCAGACCGCGGTCTGGGCCAGCACGAAATAGCCCACCGGCACGAAATCGCTCAGCGGGTCGTAGGTGAGCTTGCGGTAAATGTGCGGCGTGATCGTCAGCATCGAGGCGGCGACACCAACCAGGGTGTAGCCGTCGGGCGCGGCGCGGGAGGCGATCTCCATGCCCAGCGTGCCGCCGGCGCCCGGCCGGTTGTCCACGACCAGTTGTTTTCCGAGCCGCTCGGAGGTGTGAATGAAGGCGATACGACCCAGGAGATCGGTGGTGCTGCCCGGCCCCTGGGGAATGATCACGCGCACCGGCCGCTCAGGGTATTGCTGTGCCGCCGCGGGCGTCGCAATGCTCGCCAGCGCAGCGCACAGCAATGCCAATGATGAATGCGGAATGATGAATGATGAATGGAGAACCATTTTCGTATCCATGATCTGTCGAAACTCACCTGGCTTCGCGCCGGAGCGATAATACAGCCATAATGCCATTTAACTTAAAAACTGCAATTCAGCCACAGAGATCACAGAGAACACAGAGAGATTCAAGGGGCTGAGCCAGCACGCCACACTCACCAGATGGGTGAGACTTGAAAATGACACATGTTCTTTATTTTCCTCTGTGAACTCTGTGTTCTCTGTGGCAAATAGCTTTTTCTGGGTTTAGACGAAAGACCATGACGGAGATCATACAGAAGCCGCGCGTCCGCTACGTCTACGATTTCGCCGCGCTCGACAGGATCCCCGAGGGGCCGTTGAGCGCGCGGGTCGCGCCGCACCGGACGCCGGCCGGTGCGGTCGTAACCGGCAGCCGCGCCCATGTGGCGCTGGTGCGCCAGTTGCGCGGCACGGGTCACGAAGTGCGCAGGTGCCCCGGCGAACAGTTCCAGTACGTGATGCAGGGCAGTCTGATCGCGGACCTCGACGGCCGGCTGCTGCGGGTGCCCAGGGGGCACGTGCTGCATATCCCGGCGGGCATGCCGCATGGCCTTGCCGTGGGCCTGGAGGAGGACGCAGTGCTGATCGCGGTAACGGACACGCGCGGGGACATGAACGATGAGGGCACCGGCGCGGAAGGCTGGAAGCCGCTGCGGGTTGCGCCGTCCTCGCCCGCGACCTCGAATGCATCCGGCAAGAGCCTGCGCTACGTTTACGCGATCGACGAGCTGAACGAGATGCCGGAAGGGTTGTCGAGCGCCGTGGTGACACCGAAAAATTTCGTGTCGAAGAAATCGAGCTCGTACGGTGCATCACTCAAGGGCGAGATGCTGCAGGTGGGCCTCATCCGCAAGGCGCGCGGCTCGGGCGCGAAGCTCCACACGCATCCGAACGAGCAGTTCAACCTGGTGCTGGAAGGGAAACTCGTCGGCGAGATCGGCGGCCACCCGATGGAAGTGCCGGCGGGCAGCCTCATCCACATGCCGGCGAAGGTGGAGCACTGCACGATCGCGAGCGCGGAGGGCGACGTGTTGTTCTTCGTGGTCAAGGACACCAGCCACGGCATGGCCGGGCCGCCGGTGGACGGCATCGAGGACGGCCCGCGCTTTCTGCCGGGCTTCGGCCCCAAAAAAACCGAACAGCAAGATTAGCCGCAGATAAACGCAGATAAACGCGGATAAGATCAAGAGAAAAAAATAGACAGGATTAACAGGATGCAACAGGATTCACATGATTTGTACCCGGAGCCATGAATTGTTGTTTGTTTCGTTCTAATCTTGTTAATCCTGTGAAATCCTGTAAATCCTGTCCATTTTCTGGTTTTTGCGAGCGTTTATCTGCAGTTTCTTTTCAAGACAGCCCATGGCATTCCACCGCTTCGAGAAACTGAAGTCTTACCACCTCAACCCGCACCTCTCGTCCACGCGCGGGCCGATCATCGAGGGGCAGTACATGTATTTCCGCCGCGTCTCGAAGACTGCGGGCAGCCGCTCCCTGCCGCACTACCATCCCAACGAGTTCATGGCGTTCTTTCTCGAGGGAAAATCCCACGCCATGCTCGGCAGGCGGCGCCGCGTCGCGGGCCCCGGCATGCTGGTTCATATTCCCTCCAATGCGCGCCACAGCTTCAAGGCCATCGACGACGTGAGCTATCTCTACGTCAAGGACCGTACCTGGACGCTGATCGGCGCGGCGGCCAACGAGGCGCTGCCGGATGAGGCGATGTCGGCGACGCAGGTCGCGAAAGCGCTGAAGGCGGGGAAGTATCCCGGCCTGCGCGGCAGCGCGGAGAAATCGCAGGCCATCGTCGACGGGCTGGGGGACTGCTTCTACCCATGGCTGGACCGGCTGGATTCACCGGCCGCGTCGGGCCATCACGAGCGCTGGCTGGAGGGCGAGAACCTGGCGTTCGGCCTGATCGAGTCGCCCGCGGGCCACCGGGTCGAGCACCGGAGGGCGCCGCACGAAATGTTCGCCTACGTCATCAGCGGCACGCTCGACGCACAGGTCGGCAGGAAGAAGCACCGCGCGCGCCGCGGCGACGTGATACACGTGCCCCGCGGGTCAGCTTGCCGCTGGAGCGTCTCCGGCAAGGGCTCCGCGCGCTACGCCATGGTGCGCTCGACGCCCCGGCTCGAGGCTACGGTCGCGAAGAACGGCGCGTCGGATAACTGGCGGGGATGAAAATCAGGGACGAGGGATGAGGGCAAGGTACTGTTCCGGGTTCCGGGTTCCGGGTTCCGGGTTCCGGGTTCCGGGTTCAAGGTTCCAGGTTCAAGATTTGATGTGCGACATTGAACTTTGAACTCGGAACTTTGAACGGGACTTTCGTCACTCGTCACTGTTTCGCCGGAAAGGCTTTCCGGTAAAGTTCCAGGTCCACGTACTTCATCGGGTCGGTGAGGTTCATGGGCGGCACGCTGAACTTGTTGCGTAGCACCAGCACCGTGCGCAGCCCCTCGATGTCGAGCGAGAGATCCCGGAAGAGTCCCTCTTTCGGAGTGGTGAAAATCTGGTAGGTCGGGCGCGCCAGGGCCGGCGTCATGTTCGGGTCGTTGGCGACGAGCACGGCTTCGGCGATCTCGCGGTTCTTCGGATCGAAGATCCACTCCATTGCATCCCGGTAGGCGCGCATCAAGCCGATCACCGCGGCCTCATTGGCAGCAATCCATCCGCGCTGGGCGACCGCCGCATGTCCCTGGTAGCGGCCCAGCAGCTGCGCGGCCGATCCGAGGCGATTAAAACCGCGATCCACCAGCTGCAAATCGGAGGGGGTGTTGATCAATATGGCGGACTGCCTGCCCTCGGTCAACGCGCGAAAGCGGGCGGTGCCGCCGCCGACGCTCACGTAGGTTACGTCGTTTTCAGTCAGGCCGGCGCGCGCGATCATTTCGCGCAGCACGAACGCAAATCCGGTGGTAATCGCATCTACCGCGATCTGTTTGCCGCGCAGATCGGCGATGGTCTTCACGTCCGGCGCGGCAATCAGGTGCAACATGCCGGGGTTCAGCCCCATGAAAGCCACCAGGTCCGGCGTGCCCGTGAATTTCCCCTCCCCCCGGCCTTCCTGGTACGCGACCAGGTTGTCGATCCCCAATATCGCGAGGTCGAACTTGCCGTCGATCAGGTTCGACATCAGAAAGGTCGAGCTGGGCGTGTAGGTCAGCTTCACCGCAACCCCGTGCCTGGCGAAAAAGCCCTGGCGCTCGGCGACCCACGCCGGCAGGTTGAAGCCGCCGCCGAAGGTGATGAGGTTGATGGTGGTGAGCGGCGGCTTGCTGCCCGCGGGCGCCTGCGCGAGGGCCGGGAGCGGCGCGCCCAGTGCGAGAAACAGGAGCGCGATCAGGATACGCATGGTGGAACTCCTCCGGTTGTCATGTGCGGGTCATTATAGTGGGTGGAGAATTGACATCGGTTCCGGCGCGCTAGTATAGTCGCCGCTCATTTCCCGCGCCGCGCCGCGGCGCCCACTATCCGCAAGCCCACCCCGGAGGAACGCATGTCCAAGCTCACGTTGAAGCAGGCCAATACGATCGCGGAAAAAGCCTTTGCCAAGGCGCGCGAAATGAAGATCAAGCCGCTCGGCTTGGTGGTGCTGGACGATTCCGGCAACATCGTGTCCGCGCAGCGCGAGGACGGGGCGAGCATGTTCCGCCTCGACGTCGCCAAGGGCAAGGCGTGGGCCTCGGTGGCGATGGGTGCATCCAGCCGGGCGCTCGGCAAGCGCGCCAAGGACAACCCCAACTTCTTCGTCGCGCTCGCGGCGACCGCGGAAGGAAAATTCCTGCCGCAGACCGGCGGCGTTCTGATCAAGGACAAGGATGGATCGATCATCGGCGCGGCAGGCGCAAGCGGCGGCACCGGGGACGAGGACGAGGCGTGCTGCGTTGCCGGCGTGGAAGCGGCGGGGCTGACGGCGGATGCGTCGGCCTGACGGCTGGTGATGAGTGATGGGTGATGGGTGATGAGATCCCCGCCGCTACGCGGTGGCGCCTCTAAATATAAAAGGGCGGCTCAGCCGCCCTTTTTTGTTGTTAACGTTTACCCATTACCCATTACCCATTACCCATTACCCATTACATCTTTGTTACTTGGCAAGGCCAAGATCGGTGAGAATTCCCTTCATCACGTCGTTTTCGCGATCCAGGTGCTCCCTGGTCTTGGTGGAGAGCAGATAATCCGCGTTCCAGAACTGCTCCTCGGTGTCCTTCTTCCATTCCGGGGTCTGCGCGAGTTTCTCGAATACCGAATCCCAGTAGGCGATCTCGGCGGGCTTCAATCCCTTCGGCCCCATGAAGCCGCGCCAGGTGAAGAACACCGAGTCCGAGCCCTGTTCCTTGAGCGTCGGCAGCGTCGCCAGTTCGCCCGGCTGGCGCTGGGCCGAAGAGATGCCCAGTATCCGGGCCCGCCCGTCCTTCTGCATCGGCACCACGCTGCGCGGCGAGGCCATGTAGACGTCGATGTGCCCGCCGAGCAGCGCCGTCTGGCCTTCGCCGCCGCCGGAATAGACCACCAACTTCGCCACCTTGGGGTCCACGCCGATGGACTTCAGGTACAGGCTCATCACGACGTGGTTGTGATTGCCGCGCGCGGTGGCGAGGGCGAAGCTCACCGATTGCGAGTCCTTCTTCAGCCGCGCCGTCAGGTCCTTCAACGAGGTGATCGGCGAATCGGCCCTGACCGTGATGACGACGTATTCCCGCGCCAGGATGTTGAGCGGAGTGAAATCCTGGTAGTTCAACTGCGTGGTGCCCATGATGCGGTTGCTGATCAGCGCCGGCGAATAGGTGGCGATGTAATGGCCGTCGCCCGCATGCTGGTTGAGGTAGGCCCAGCCGATGGTGTTGGCGGCGCCCGGCTTGTTGACGACCGCCGAGCTCGGCACGAGGCCGCCGTTCTGGAAGATGCGCTGCACCAGCCGCGCCATCACGTCGGGGGAACCCCCGGGCGACGAGCCAACCACGAGTTCCACCGCCTTGGAAGGCTTCCACTGCTGCGCCATCGCTGCCGTCGCCCCTATCGTTAGAGCGAATACGACCGCCAGAGCGCCCGCAATTCTCACTGATTTCATAATTCCTCCGCAGTTACTCATCATCCATCACCCAGCACTCAGCGCTCAGCGCTCAGCACTCAGCACTCAGCACTTAGCACTCAGCACCCATCACTTCTTCTCGGGTATGACGCCGAGATCCGCCATGATCCGGCCGAGCAACTGGTACTCGGCATCGAGATGCTTGCGCGTTGCGGCGCTGGCCATGAAGTCCTCGGCCCACACATTTTGCTCGACGTCTTTCTTCCAGTCATCACCCTGTACCGCCCTGGCGAACGCCTGGTCCCAGAATGCGATCTGCGGCGGTGTCAGTCCCTTGGGCCCGATGAAACCGCGCCAGCTGAAGAACACGGCGTCGATGCCCTGTTCCTTGAGGGTGGGCAACCCGGCAAGCGCCCCGGCCTGGCGCTGCGGCGCGCTGATGCCGATCACGCGCATCTTGTTTCCCTGGAGGTGCGGAAATACGTTGGACGGAGCGCCCACGAAGACATCGATGTGCCCGCCGAGCACCGCGGTCACGCTCTGGCCGCCGGACTTCTGGACGATGACCTTGGCTTTTTTCGGGTCGGCGCCGGCCGCCTTGAGGATCATGCCGATGATGACGTGGTTGTGATTGCCCAGTGCGGAAGCGAACGTGAAGCTCACGGACGCCGGGTCCTTGCGCAACCGGTCCATGAGGTCCTTGCCGGACGCGATCGGGGAGCCCGAGTTGACCGCAACCGTAAGGTATTCCCGCAGCATGATCGTGAGCGGCGTGAAGTCGTTATAAGTAAGCTTGCCGACGCCGAGGATCTGGTTCGTCAGCATGGTCGAGGAGAACGTGGCGATGTAATTCGCGTCCGCGGTATGCTGGGCCAGGTTGGTCCACGCCACGGTGCCTGCGCCGCCCGGCCGGTTGTTGACGCTCACGCTCGGGAACGCCGGGTTGGCGGCGAGCAGCTTCTGGACCACGCGCGCGCTGCGGTCGGACGAGCCGCCGGCATCCGCGGCGACGATGATCTCGACGTTCTTCGCCGGCTTCCATTCCTGGGCCGGGAGCGCGCCGGGAACGAGCGCCAGCAGGGCGCCCCAGGCTGCGAGCGCGCAGACCGGCAATGCTCGATGCATTATCGTTTTCTCCTCGTATAGAACAGGGCCGTGTTTCCGGCCGTAGCGGCACATCCTAGTGGCGATCCGCGGCGCTGTCACGCCACCTCGTATAATAATAGCCGAGTAGACCGCCAAACGAGGAATCTCCCATGAGCACAGCAGCGAAGTCCCCCAAACAGACCAAGACCCCCGGCGCCGTCCGGGGCGGCGACGGCCAGTACATTTTTCCGCTCACGCAGATGGGCAAGATCGACGCCGGCGTGGGCTATTCGACCGGCGTGGGGCCGGTGGTGGAGGGCGACCGCATGCAATGCGCGCTGGTGACCAAGGCGCGCGGCACCGGCTCCAATCCGCACCATCATCCCAACGAGCAGTGGAACTACATCGTGAAAGGCACGCTGCGGGTGAAAGTCGGCGACGCCCCCGAGCAGCTGTGCGGGCCCGGCACGCTGCTCTTCTTTCCCGCCAACATCGTCCACTACACCATCGCCACCGAGGACGAGGACGTCGTGTTCTTCGCGGTGAAGGACCTGTCGCACGGGATCAGCGGCATTCCAGTTGACGCCGGCAAAGGATCCTTTACCGGCGCCAGGAAGTGACTCGTTTCTCGTTATTCGTTTCTCGTGATGGCCGATTTCACCTGCAACCGGCAACGAGCAACGAGTAACGAGTCACTCTGATCGTTGGAGCCCCGATGCCCACTCATCCGCCGGCCGCTGTCGGTATGCCCCTGTCCGAGGTGGACACGCCGTCGCTGATCCTCGAGCTGGACGCGTTCGAGCGCAATCTCGACCGCATGGATGCCTCGCTCGCGGGGAAGTCGATCAAGATCCGCCCGCACGCGAAAAGCCACAAGTGTCCCGAGATCGCGCTCGCTCAAATCAGGCGCGGCGCAGTCGGCGTGTGCTGCCAGAAGGTGAGCGAAGCGGAAGCCATGGTGGACGGCGGCGTGCCCGACGTGCTGATCGCGAACGAGGTGGTGGGGGCGCCGAAGTTGAAGCGCCTGGCCGCGCTGGCGAAGCGCGCGCGCATCGCCGTGTGCGCCGACGACGAAGGCAACGTTGCAGAGCTCGACGATGCCGCGCGCGCCGCGGGCGTGAAGCTCGACGTCCTGGTGGAAGTCAATGTCGGCGCCAACCGCTGCGGCGTCGAGCCGGGCGAGCCGGCGCTGCGGCTGGCGCAAGCGATTTCACGCTTGAAAAACCTGCGATTTGCGGGGCTTCAGGCCTACCAGGGCGCGGCGCAACACCTGCGCAAGGTGGAGGAGCGGCGCGCCGCGATCGAGAAGGCGTGCGCGCTCGTGCGGGAGACGACGGAGCTGCTCGAAGACGCGCGCATTGCCTGCGAGCGGGTGACCGGCGCCGGCACCGGTACCTATCTGTTCGAGGCGGTGAGCGGCGTCTATCACGAGCTCCAGGCCGGCTCCTACATTTTCATGGACGTGGATTACGCGAAGAACGAGTGGACGGAGAGCGGCATCCCGCGCTTCGAGCACAGCCTCTACGTCTGGACCACCGTGATGAGCCGCCCGGTGCCGGAGCGCGCCGTGGTGGACGCGGGACTGAAGGCTTCCAGCGTGGATTCCGGCATGCCGCGCGTGGCGGAGGTCGCCGGCGCCGAATACGTGAAGATTTCGGACGAGCACGGGGTGCTGAGGCTCGATGACGGCGTGCGCCTCGCGGTCGGCAACAAGCTTAAGCTCATCCCCGGCCACTGCGATCCCACGGTCAATTTGTACGACAACTTCGTCTGCGTGCGCGGCGGGAGGGTGGAGGCCATCTGGCCGATCACGGCGCGCGGCGCCGTGTGGTGAAGGATGAAGGATGAACGTGGAAGGCTGACCCTCGTGCTTTGCACGATTCCTGTCATGTCCCGACCTTTCGTTACCTGCGGTCGGAAGGGTTTTCGCGTAAAAAACTACTGACCGGACGACAGTGAAAGGGAGGGACAGGAAGAAGCTACCCGCGTAGTGTACGGTCATCCTTCATCCTTCCGCCTTCATCCTTTGATCATTGATTCGCTGAGGCAACCCGAATGAACGCCATCAAGAAAATCGGATTCATTGGAGTTGGAAACATGGGCAACCCCATGGCCGGGCACCTGGTGAAAAAGGGGTTTGATGTCACGGTGTACGACATCCGCCCCGAAGTGGTGAAGGCCTTTGTCTCGCAACATGGCGGCAAGGCGGCGGCTTCGCTGGTGGACGCCGCGCACGGCATGGACGCGGTGATCACAATGCTCCCCGACGACAAGGTGGTGCGCAAGGCGGTGCTGGGCGAAGGCTCGGAGAACTGCATTGCCGCCGGGCTCGCCCGGGGCGCGGTCGTGATCGACATGAGCACCTGCAATCCCACGGCGACACGCTCGCTAGCCGAGGCGCTGAAGCCGCGCGGGCTTTCAGTAGTGGACGCGCCGGTGATGGGCGGCGTGATCTTCGCGAAAGACGCCACGCTCGATATCATGGTCGGCGGGGAGCCGGCGCTGGTGGAGCGGGTGAAACCGGTGCTTGCCGCGATCGGGCGCAACATCATCCCCTGCGGTGGCACGGGCACGGCTCATGCGATGAAGGCGCTGGCGAATTACGTCAATGCCTGCGCGCTCATCAACGCGATCGAGGCGCTGACCATCGGCAAGCGCTTCGGGCTGGATGCGAAGGGGATGGCGCATGCTTTAACTACGATGTGCGCCGGCCGCAACCACCCGATCGAGAAGAAAGTGATCCCGCACATCCTGACCCGCAAGTTCGGCACCGGCATGGCGATGGGCTTCATCGCCAAGGACGTGAAAATCGCAGTGGACACCGCGAAATCCATCGGCGCGTTCGCGCCGCTGGGAGAACGCGTCTCCGAACTGTGGTCGGCGGCGGTGGAGAAGCTCGGTTACGATCTGGACCAGACGCAGGTCGCTCGTTACTGGGAAGAAGCGAGCAACGTTGAACTTCAATAGACAGGATTAACAGGATTTACAAGATTAACAAGAAGGATTTACAAGATTAACAAGAACAACCAATCAGAAAACTCATGAATTGAACTGATTGAATCCTGTAAATCCTGTGAATCTTGTTAATCCTGTCTATTTCAGATTCTTGATTGTTTGAGGAGCGAAGAATGTCTGCGCAAGAGAAAACACGGGTAGTGCTGGGCACGGCAACGCCGGGCGGCGGGTTTCCCGCCTACGGCTGGCCGTATGCGGAGATCCTGAACGCAACCGACCCGACGCTCGCGATCGAGCCGGTCAACACCAAGGGCAGCAACGAGAACGTGGTGTCGCTCGACGAGGGCAAGCTCGATCTCGGGCTCGTCACCGGCGAGGTTACCTACGAGGCGATCAGCGGGCTCGGCCGGCCCAAGGCCAACAATCTGCGCATCATCAACGCGACCTATTCGCAAGCCGGCATGTTCATGGTGAAAGCGGACAGCCCCTACCGCAGCATCTCCGATCTCAAGGGAAGACCGATCGCCTGGGGCGCTGCGAGCTCCGGCTTCATCGTGCTGGCGCGCTACGTGATGGACGGCCTCGGGCTCGACATGAAAAAGGATTTCGAGGCGCACCTGCTCGAGAAGGCGGGAGACGGCCCCCCGATGGTGCTCGACGGGCGCGCCGCGGCGATGTGGGGCGGCGGCGTCGGCTGGCCACCGTTCATGGCGATTGCAAAAGGGCCGGCCGGTATGCGCTTCATCGCGCCCTCACCGGACGAGATCAAGCGCATCCAGGCTAAGCATTCCTTCCTGAAAGTGACCACGATGCCGGCCGGGAGCTACCCGGGGCAGGCGGGGCCGATCAATTCGGTCGGCTCGTGGCCGTTCGTGCTGGCGCGCGCCTCGCTGCCGGATGACGTCGCCTACCGCCTGGCGAAGGCGCTGCACAAAGGCCACGCCGCACTGTGCAAGAAGCTCGACCAGGCGCAGGAGTCCACGCTCGAGAACACCCTCGCCGCCGCGCCGACCCGGGAGCTGATCCATCCAGGGGTGCTGCGCTACATGCGCGAAGTCGGTCTTCTGCGGTGAAGAGCTGAACCGCCAAGGAAGGGCGGAAACGGCCATTTGAACCGCCAAGGCGCCAAGACGCCGAGGTCGAATCGAGAAAACGAAGGAAATCCCGCCATGGCCGAAACCCGGGTCGATCTGCTGCACCTCCTTGAGGATCTGCGGGATGCATACCCGGGCGCGGTCGAGGAAACCATCCTTACCGAGGTCGTCGCCAATTCACTGGATTCCGGCGCCACTTTGGTCCGGATCACGGCAAATTCCGCGGACGCCAGCCTGACGATCGCGGACAACGGCTCGGGCATGCCGCGGCGGGATCTTCGCCGCTATCACGACCTTGCCGCGAGCACCAAGACACGCGGGCAGGGCATCGGCTTCGCAGGGGTCGGCATTAAGCTGGCGCTGCTGGTCTGCAAGGAAGTCGTAACGGAATCCCGGCGCGGGAAAAGCCACGTGGCCACGCAATGGCACCTTGCGTCCCGGCAGCGTGCGCCGTGGAAGTGGGTGCCTCCGCCGGGGATGCTCGCGGAGCAGGGCACGGCCGTGAGGCTACATGCCGCGGACCCGCTTTCTCCGCTCACCGACCGCGGTTTTATCGAAGCCACCATTCGCCGCCATTACCAGCCGCTGCTGGATCCCGCATGCGAACCGATCCTTGAACCACTGTATCCGCACGGCGTGAGCTTTGAAGTCAATGGCGAGGCCTTGCGCAAGCAGGCTTGTCGCGCGCCGGAAATAGCACCGCTCGCCGTCCACAGCGGCCGTAAGCGGAAGCCGTCCGCGGCTGGCTATCTGTATCGTGAGATCACTGCTCTGCCCGATGACCTGCGCGGGATTGCCATTAGTACCTACGGAAAAACCATCAAGCGCGGCTGGGACTGGCTTGGCGTCACGCCCAGCGCGCCGGAGCGGATCGGTGGCGTGATCGAGGCGCCACTGCTGGCAGCATCGCTCACGCTCAACAAGGGCGATTTCATCCGCACCGGCCCGCGCGGGGCCGCCTATCTCGCCTTCCGCAAGGCGATCCAGGAGGCCGTCGTGCGCCAGCTCGCTCTATGGGGCGACGCTCGCGAACCTTCCGAGACCAGCCGGCCGCGATCCCTGCGTGTGGTGGAGCGCGATCTGGAGCGGGTGCTGCTGGAATTGAGCGAGGGATTTCCCATGCTCGCTTCGCTGGTCGAGCATCGGCGCGGGGGACAGAAGCGCCTGCCGCTGGGATCGAAGGCAGGATTCGGAGGCGAATCCGGATTCGGCTTGGAGCTTACGCCGGAAGCACCGGATACGAACAGGGGAGCGGTTGATGCATCCGCCGCGCCCGAATCACCCGATGCGTCGATGGAACAGGAAAAGTCTTCTGTCCCACCATCTGCTCACGAACCTCCCCCAGGCGGCGCCGCGCTGCCGGGTTCGCGGGGGCGCAGGCGGCCGCTCAAACTGGGACTCGCGGTCCAGTTCGAGGAGCGAATCGGAGATGCCGAACTCGGACGTCTCGTGGAATCCACGGTTTTCGTCAACCGGGCGCATCCTGCCTACCAGCGCGCCGCCGCCTCGCGCTCGGAGGGCTACCATATAGCGCTCTCTGTCGCGCTGGCGCTCGCGCCGCTAGCCGTCGAGCCGGCGGGCGAGCACGCGTTCGTCACGGCCTTCCTTTCCCGCTGGGGCGAAGCCGTATCCGGCGTCCCCTTCCGTCGCAGGAGAGCGTAGCCAGCAATATCCCAATTAAGGTATAATCCGGTATGGATCGAGTCCCTGTCCAGCCGAAACCGCTCGAATGGATCGCAGGCTCGAAGAAGGATCTCAAAGCGCTGCCGGACGAGGTAATAGATGTTTTCGGCTATGCTCTATTTCTAGCGCAAACCGGCGGAAAGCACGATCAGGCAAAACCCCTGCAAGGATTCGGTTCCGCTGGCGTGCTTGAGGTTGTCGAGGATTTTCGCGGCAATGCTTATCGTGCCGTATACACGGTTCGATTCGAAAAGAGGGTATTCGTGCTGCATGTATTCCAGAAGAAATCGAAGACCGGCATCGCTACGCCAAGACCTGACATGGACCTGATTCGGGAAAGGCTGAAAGTGGCCGCCATGCGGGCCAAGGAGCTTAAAGATGAGCAAGCATAAGGCAAGGGAAGACAGGGCCGTCTACGCCGGTAGCAGCAATGTGTACGCCGATCTTGGCTACGAAAATGCCGATGAAATGCTGGTAAAGGCCCAGCTAGTCGCCAAGATCGCGGAGATTATCCAGCGCAGAGGCCTGACCCAAGTCGAGGCAGCGAAGCTGCTGGGACTCACCCAGCCCAAAGTTTCCGCGATGCTCCGCGGGCAGTTTCGCGGGTTCTCGGAGCGAAAGTTGATCGATTGTCTGACCTGCCTCGGACGCGACGTGCAGATCGTGATCAGGGAATCGCCTCAGCGCCGCGCGGTTGGCAAGCTGACCGTGGTCGTCGCGTAAACGGGCTGGAAGCAAAAAGCCAAACCGACGCGGACTGGCTGGACTGCGAGCAGGCGATGCGACGCGCCGATTAGGTGCCGTATCGGCTGCTGGAAGCCGTCGGAGTAATTCCTGGTCTGCCCTTATCCGCGTGTATCTGCGGTTTCATTATTGTTCTTGTTTTTTTCTCCGCGTCCTCGGCGTCCTCTGCGGTGAGAGGTTAGGTCTTCAGAAGCCGTAGAGCTTCCCGGGATTCCTCACCAGCACCTGCTCGCGCAGCTTCACGTCGGGGATCCAGTCGAAGAGGACATCGGCGAGCGAGCCGTCGTTGGGCATCGAGCCTTTCAGCATGACGTGCGGCCAGTCGGTGCCCCAGATCACGCGCTCGGGATTCGCTTCCAGCAGCGCGTGAGCGAACGGGACGGTGTCGCCGTAGGGCAGCGGCTGGCTGGTGATGCGGTACGGGCCGGTCAGCTTGACCCAGGCGCGCCCGGCCTTCATCAGCCTTAATAGTGCCTGGAAGCCGGGATCGTCCGGCGCCTTGCCGAGGGTCAGGTAACCGAGATGGCCCAGGACGATTTCCACCGGGAAGTCGGCGAAGGTGCTGTCGAGATCGGGAAACTCGTCCGCATGCATCAGGAATTCCATGTGCCAGCCGAACGGCGCGATGCGCCGCGCGAGCTGGCTCAATGATTTCATCGGCAGGGTGCCCGGCTTGCGATCCTTGACGTCGACGATGTTGACGCGCACGCCGCGCACGCCGGCGTCGTTCAGCACCTTCAGGTGGGTTTCGGAAATGTCCTCCTCGACCACCGCGACGCCGCGCAACCGTCCATTCGCCGTCTTCATCGCTTCGAGCATCGCCGAGTTGTCGGTGCCGTAGACGCTGGGCTGCACCAGCACCGCGTGCTCGACCCCGAGGGTGTCGAGCAGGTGCAGGTAATCGTTGAGCAGGCAGTCCGGCGGCGTGTAAATGCGCTCCGGCGAAAAGTCATGGCGCGCCCTGGGTCCCATGATGTGCGCATGGGTGTCGCAGGAGCGGCGCGGCATCCCGCGTTTCGGCGAGCGCGGGTTGAAATCGGGCCCGGCGCACGCGGGCGCTTCGGCGGCAGGCGCTTTTGCGACAGGCGCTTTTGCGGCAGCAGCGGTTTTTTCGGTAGCAGCAGTTTTTTCGGTAGCAGCGGTTTTTACCATGGGTCAGGCGGCCTTGGCGTGAGCCTGGGCGAGCCCGGGCATTTCGAAGTTGAGCTTCTTGAGGCTGTCGATGACGTTCTTCGCCTGGGCGGCGGTCAGTTCGGTCAACGGCGGGCGCACCGTGACCCAGTCCGGGTCGTTGGAATAATGCGCGATGACCTGCTTCAGGGCGGGGATCATGACGTATTGTCCGGTGGCCTTGCGCACCGCGTTCAGCGCTTCCTGCTGCTGGTCGGCATCGGCATTCTTCCACTCGCGGTAGAGCCGGTCGATCGCGGCCGGGTTCACGTTGGCGGTGGCCGAGATGCAGCCGGCGCCGCCGCCTCGAAGGCCGGCGAGCAGGAACGATTCGCTGCCGGGGAAGATGTCGAAGCCCGACTTGGCGAAGGCGTCCAGAAAGGTCTTGGTGTTGTTCCAGTCGCCGGAGCTGTCTTTCATGCCGGCGATCGCGGAGGGGTACTTCTTCAGCAGCCGCTCGACCAGCCCCGGGGTGATGCCGACCACCGCGACCGGCGGGATATGGTAGAGGTAGATCTTCAGCCGGGCGTCGCCGACGCGCTCGACCACTTCCGAGAAGTTGCGGTAGAGGCCTTCCTCGGTGACGTCCTTGTAGTAGAACGGCGGCAGCATCAGCACGCCGGCGCAGCCGGCTTTCACGGCGTGCGCGGTCAGCCGCACCGTGTCGGTCAGCGCGCAGCAGCCGGTGCCCGGCATCATGCGCGAGGGGTCCACGTCGGCGGCCAGCAGAGCATCGAGCAGCGCGATGCGCTCGTTTACCGAGAGCGAATTGGCTTCGCTGTTGGTGCCGAACACCGCGAGGCCGCAGTTCTGGGTCAGCAGCCAGCGGCACTGCGCGATGAGGCGTGCGGAATCGGGACTCAGGTCCCGGTTGAACGGCGTGACGACGGGAGAAAGCACGCCGCGTATGCGTTGTGTTGATTTCATGAGTGTCTCCTCAGGAGCACTGGAACGGCTCCGGCCCGGAAAGAGCGCGTGGGATTTACCGGCGGGAGAATAGCACACCGGCGCCACAATGCCCAAAGCGCGATTGTCAGTGCCACAGGCGTCTGCTAGTCTTGCCTCCCGCGTTGCGGCGGCTGTTCTGCGTGCAGCGAGCCGGGGGAGAGGCCGATGTCCAAGCATCAATTCATGAACGTTCTTTCAGTAATAGCCGGCGCGCTGATCGTGATGCCGCTTCATGCTGCGGAACCTTCGAAAGTCCCGGGGCAGTCCCTTGGGGCGGGTTCCGGCGCCGGCTATCCGGTAAAGCCGATTCGTTTCGTGCTCGGTTTCGCCCCCGGCGGCGCCAGCGATACCATGGCGCGCGCCATCGGCACCCGGCTCTCCGAAGGCCTGGGCCAGCCGGTCGTGATCGACAACCGGGCCGGCGCGGGCGGCAACATCGCCGCCGAGATCGTGGCGCACAGCGTTCCCGACGGCTACACGATGCTGCTCGGCAACAACGGCATCCTCGCCGTCAACGTCAGCCTGTATTCGAAGCTCGCCTTCGATCCGGTGAAGGATTTCGCGTCGGTGGTGCTGATCGCGTCGCAGCCGAACGTGCTGGTAGTCCACCCCGCAGTGGCGGCTGGTTCCGTGAAGGATCTGATCGCGCTGGCGAAGGCGAAGCCGGGCCAGTTGAACTATGCTTCCCCGGGCAACGGCACGACCGGGCACCTGGCGGGCGAGTTGTTCAAGCGCATGGCGGGCGTCGAATACACCATCATTCCGTTCAAGGGCGGCGGCCCGGCGGCGCTGGCCATGCTCTCCGGCG
Source organism: uncultured Streptomycetaceae bacterium (assembly GCA_964521405.1). Classification (GTDB taxonomy): domain Bacteria; phylum Pseudomonadota; class Gammaproteobacteria; order Burkholderiales; family SG8-41; genus SG8-41. The sequence goes on from CAZFRR010000283.1 coordinate 22,342, forward strand.
AGACCCAGTTCACTTTTGCGACCGCGCTCTCGGTGCAGGGGCACATCAAGTCGGGCAAGCTGCGCGCGCTCGCGGTCACCACTGCGAAGCGCTCGGCGAGCTTCCCGAATCTCCCGACAGTGGCGGAAGCCGGCGTGCCGGGATTCGACGCGATCACCTGGCACGGCGTGGTCGTTCCGGCGCGCACGCCGCAAGTGGCGATCGCCAGGCTCAACAGCGAGTTCAACAAGCTCCTGCAGGCTCCCGACATGCGCGAGCGGCTGCTGACACTGGGCTCCGAAGTCATCGGCGGCGAGCCGAAGCAGCTCACCCAGTACATGCAGGCCGAGATCCCGAGATGGGCGAAAGTGATCAAGGAATCGGGAGCGAAAGCAGAGTAGCGCCTGCCTTCGCTCCCGATAACGCGTGACGAGTCACGCCGAAGGGCGTTTTCTGGTAACTGTCTTAATTTTATTTACGGAGGCTGCATGAACAAGATGATCCCGGTATTGATGGTGCTCGCTTCATTTATGCTGGCGCATAATGCGCCAGCATCGGAGATCACGGTGTTGTCCGCCGGCGCGGTGGAACCGGGACTGAAGGCTGCGGTCGCTGCGTTTCAGAAGGAAGCGGGCCATACCGCCAAGATCACTTTCAATACCACGCCCGCGATACTCAAGCGTGTCGGCGCGGGTGAAGGGTTCGACGTGGTGATCGCGCCGCCCGCAGCGATAAAGGATTTCGCCGCGGCCGGGAAAGTCGGGGATGGGAGTGTTGATCTCGGCCGGGTAGGATCGGGAGTGGCGGTCCGACCCGGCGCGCCGGTACCAGACATCGTCAGTTCGGACGCGATCAAGCGCACCGTGCTGGAGGCCGAATCGATCGTATTCAATCGCGCCTCCACCGGTCTCTACATCGAGAACCTGCTCAAGAAAATGGGGGTCTACGACCAGATCGAATCCAGGATCACGCGCTATCCCGACGCTTTTCCCGTCATGGAGCACCTGCTGAAGGGCAAGGGCCGGGAAATCGGCTTTGGCCCGATTACCGAGATCCTGCTCTTCAAGGACAAGGGCCTGCGCCTGGTCGGTCCGTTGCCCGCTGAGATACAGAATTACACGTCGTATATCGCGGTGTCGATGAGCGCCGGAACGCAAAAGGATGCGGCGCAGGCGCTCGTGCGTTTCCTCGGCGGGCCGGTCGGCAAGCCGCTGTTTGTCGCCGCAGGAATCGAGTAGCCTCGATTCCTGAATATAAAGTTCTGGTGAGTGCATGAAGGCGACGCTGGGCTTGGTGGCGATGATCGCGGCTCTAACGGCTGCGCCGTCCGCGCCGGCGGCGGAGATCACGGTGATTTCCGGCAACGCCATCAAGCCGGGGCTGACGCCCGCGGTGTCGATTTTCGAGAAGCAGACCGGCCACACGGTCAGGATTACGTTCGCGACGACGCCGGAACGGCGCAAGCGCATCGCCGCGGGTGAAGTGTTCGACGTGGTCATCCTGCCGCCCGACGTGGTCGAGGAATTCTCCAAGGCCGGCAAGATCGATGCCGAGCGTGTCTATGTCGGCCGGGCGGGACTGGGCGTGGCGGTCCGCCCGGGCGCGCCGGCGCCCGACGTTTCCAGCGCCGAAGCGATCAGGCGGGCCGTATTGTCGGCGGACTCCGTCGTGTTCAATCGCGCTTCCACCGGACTTTATTTCGAGCGTTTGCTGAAAAAGATGGGCGTCTTCGAGCAGATCGAGGGCAAGACGACGCGCTATGGCGATGGGGCCGAGGTGATGGAGCACCTGCTGAAGGGCAAGGGCAGGGAGATCGGCTTCGGCGCGACCACCGAAATCCTGGCCTACAAGGACAAGGGCTTGCGCCTGGTCGGCCCGCTGCCGGCGGAGATCCAGAACTACACGTCGTACGAGGCGGTGATCATGAGCGCCAGCACCAGCAAGGAGGCGGCCGCGGCCTTCGTGCGCTTTCTCACCGGGCCGGGCAAGGCGCTGTTCGCCGCCGCAGGAATCGATTGACCCGAAGCTCTCACCGCGGAGGACGCGGAGGACGCAGAGGAACAACCAAGCCAGCCCGGCCTACGAACCACGATTTACGCTAATCCCATGACTGGACGATAGATGAATTCAAAGCAGGAGACATCAGCCGGCGTTCTGAAAGTATTGAGCGCTGGCGCGGTAAAAAGCGGCGTGTCGCAGGTTGCGAAGGAATTCGAGCGCGCGACGGGCACGCGAGTTACCGTCGAGTTCAACACCGCGCCGGAATTGCGCAAGCGCATCGCGGCGGGCGAACCCGCGGATGTTGTCGTCGCGCCGCCGGCAGCGATGGACGAATTCCAGAAACTGGGGAAGCTCGATGCCGGCACCCGCGGTTTCGTCGGGCGCTCGCGCATGGGCGTGGTCGTGCACGCGCAAGCGCAGGCGCCGGATGTTTCCGACACCGCCGCTTTCAAGCGCACGTTGCAGGTTGCCAGCGTGGTGGTCCACAACAAGGCCTCCAGCGGGATTTACTCCGCCAAGTTGCTGGAGAAGCTGGGACTGAAGGATGCGCTCGGCGCGAAGGTCGTCGTCGTCGAGTCCGGTTCCGCGGTGATGAAGACCGTCGCCGAGAAGGGTCCCGGCGCGGTCGGGCTCGCGCAGATGTCGGAAGTCATGGTGATGATCGACAAAGGCTGCCAGGTCAAGCTCGCTGCGCCGCTGCCCGACGAGATCCAGAACGTGACGAGCTACGAAGCCGCCGCGACAGCTTCCAGCCAGTCACCGGACACGGCGCGCAGGTTGGCTGCGAGTCTCTCCTCAGACGCCGCGAAGAAGATCTTCGCCGCAACAGGAATCAGCTAAGGACAAGTTCCGGGTTCAAAGTTCCGAGTTCCGAGTTCCGAGTTCAAAGTTCCAAGTTCCAGGTTCGAAGTTCAAAACCGGAATCTTCGAATCAGAACCCGCTCCAATTTTGCTTGAACCTTGAACCTTGAACCGATTCGACCGCTACCGGCGATCGAATTCGAGAATGTCGAACCCGTTGTAGCGGTCAACGAGGTAGATCAGTCCTTTCTCGTCCACGTCCACGTCGTTGCTCTGAGGGCAGGCTCTGCCCGCGGCGGGCTCGGGAATGTAGTAGCCGACTTCCTCGGGGGCGAACGGGTTGGCGACATCGACGATGCGCAGCCCGCCCGCGAACCAGGCGCAGTACATCAGAGTGTCGCCGCCCTTCATGTGCTCCTGGAACTGATGCGCGCCGAAACGTCCCGGCGCGGCGCGGCTCCACGGCGAATCGAGCTCGCTCACCTCGAAGATCGAGAGCGGCTTGATGCTCTTGAGATCGGTGATGTCGAACACCCACAGGCAGGCGTGCGGGCGGCCGCGGCGCTTCGCCATTTCTTCCGCGCTGCTGGCGTGGTCTTCCTCGTCGATCGCGACCGCGATTTGCTTGCCGTCTATGGTTTTGGGCAGGCCCATGAAAGTGTGTGACGGCTCGGGGAACGGCGGGTGGTAGTTGTACTCACCGATGGTCTTCGGCTTGCGGATATCGGCGACGTCCACCACGCGCACGCCGCCGTGCCAGCAGCCCGCGAAGAGCCGGTCGCCGACCCGCACCGTGTGGTGCAGGCGGTGCTGCCGGCCCGACCAGGTCGGTTTCTCCCCCCCTGCAAGGTGCTGCCCGGGTATCCACCACCTGGATACTTCTTCGGGCTTCGCCGGGTTGCGAATGTCGTAGTTCACCAGGATGTTGCCGATGTAGCCCGGCATCTCGGTCGAGATGTAGGCGTAGTTTGCGTCCATGTCGAAGCGGTGCACGCCGCGGCCATGGGTCTTGTGGTGCGTGATGAGCTTCGGCTTTGCGCGGTCCGAGACGTCGTAGATCTTGAAGCCGCCCTCGCCGTAGGGCGCCTTCTCCATCGCCTCGACCGCCGGAATGTCGGACTCCTTCACGCCGAGCTTCTCGGCCAGCTCCTTGTGGCTGGGGTCGCGACCGAACGCCTCGCGCAGCTGCTTGCGGAGCTTGGGCAGCTCGTCGGCCTTGCGGCCGATCGCGGTCATGTTCTGCTCCATGTTCACGATCATGATGTCGCCGGCGACGCGCGCCTTGTGGCTGTGCGACACCTTGTCGCCGACCGGAAGCTGGGAGAGCAGCTTCGGGTGCCTGGGGTCGGACACGTCGATGATGCTGGTGGCGAGCCCTTCCTTGTTGGTAATGTGGCCAACGTAGGCGTATTTCCCGTCCACGTAGACCTGGCCGGCGCCCGGCAGGTCGAGGTGCGAGAGGCGGGTGACGTTCTTGGTGAGCGAAGGGGCCGGGTGCGGTGCGTTCATGGTCGGATTCCGGTTGTGCGGATGGGGCTGCCGATTCTACACTAATGAATTGCGCGCTTGCCTGGCCCGCGCGATTCATGAATTGGAGCAACAATATGAAACTCACATCAGGCGGGCGCGTAATCGGAGCGAGGGGACAAAGCATGCGACAAGGCCCAGTACTATTGATGAGCACCTTACTCATGATTGCGGCGCCGGCCTTGGCGCAGACTTATCCCGCCAGGACCGTCCGGCTGATTGCACCGTTTGCTCCGGGGGGCGCGACCGATGTCCTTGCGCGGTTGACGGCCCAGAAGCTTGGCGAGCGCTGGGGCCAGACGGTCATCGTGGACAACCGCGTGGGCGCTGGCGGCCACATCGGGGCGGAGCTGGCGAGCCGCGCCGCGCCGGACGGCTACACGCTGGTGGTGGCGGGAACGCCGCACGCGATCGGCATGAGCCTCTACCAGAAGCTCGCCTACGATCTCGCGAAGGATCTTGCGCCGGCGAACCGCATCGCCACCTATCCCAGCGCCATCGTGGTGCACCCGTCGCTGCCCGCCAAGAATGTGAAGGAGCTGATCGCGCTCGCCAAGGCGCGTCCCGGACAACTCAACTTCGGATCCGCCGGGGTCGGCTCGCCGAACGGTCTTGCGCTCGAGTTGTTCATGACCATGGCGAAAGTGAAGATGGTGCACATTCCGTACAAGGGCGGCTCGGGGCAGATGGTCACCGAGTTGCTGTCCGGGCAGGTGCAGCTCGCCTCGATCGGGCTGCCGCCGGCGATGCCCTATGTGAAGTCCGGAAGGATGCGCGTCGTTGCCGTGACCGGCATGACGCGTTCCACCCTGTTGCCCGAAGCGCCGACGGTTAACGAAAGCGGCTTGCCCGGTTTCGACGTCACGTCCTGGTACGGCATCTTCGGTCCGGCGGCGCTGCCGAAGGACATCGTGGCCAAGCTCAACGCGGACATTGCCGCGATTCTGAGCGCGGCAGACCTCAAGGAGCGGCTCGCCGCACTTGGCGCGGAGCCGGGCTCGATGTCGCAGGACGCCTTCGCGCGCTACGTGCGCGAGGAAATCACCAAGTGGACGAAGGTCGTGAAGGATTCCGGCGCTACGCCAGACTGACGCCGCACTGCGGTTTGAGTGAGGAGTGAGGAGTGAGGAGTGAGAAGGGGGGGTGCGTGAGCAAACCCGGGCGGAACACGAACGAATAACAGCAGGGGATGATGCCGACGCTTGACGTATTACGTGAGACGTAATCATGGCCGCAAAACTGCTCGAACCGATTCCTCCCGGCGAAATTCTCTACGAGGATTTCATGAAGCCGATGGGCGTGAGCATCAATGCTCTCGCGCGCGAGATCGCAGTGCCGCCCAATCGCATCAGCGATATCGTCAACGGCAAGCGCTCGATCACCGCCGATACCGCGCTGCGCCTCGGCAAGTATTTCGGGGTGTCGCCGGAACTGTGGCTCAACCACCAGGTCGACTACGACCTGCGCGTCGTGAAGCGCACGACCTGGCTGAAAGCGGAACCGCGAGTCAGGGTCCACGCGGACTGATCGTCGCTAACAAGAAAAAGAACTGTGCCGACGCTTGACGGGGTGAACCGTAAGGTCGCGGAGCCGGGATCGATGCCGCAGGACGCCTTCGCGCGCTACGTGCGCGAAGAGATCACCCAGTGGACGAAGGTGGTGAAGGACTCGGGGGCGACGCCGGACTAGATCATACCCATTAATACTCGTTGCTCGTTGGCATTGTCGGGTTTCAGACCGACGAGCCGCACAATCCCGCGTTCCTGCTGCACGCAGGAGATTGCAACTTCATTCCCCGTGCTTCAATCTGTCCTCCGGTTGACAAGTGTAAAGCGACACTTTACACTTGAACCATGATCAAGTCGTTTCGGCATAAAGGGCTGGAACTCTTTTTCCGCACTGGAAAGAAGGGCGGGATCCAACCGCATCAGGCGGAGCGGCTGAGAGTGACGCTCGGCGCCATTGACGATGCGTCAGGCCCGCACGACCTTTCCGCCCCGCGCCTCGGCCTTCATCAACTATCCGGCAACCTTGCGGGATTCTGGGCGGTGAAGGTGAGTGGAAACTGGAGGGTCATTTTCCGGTTTGAAGGCGAAGATGTCGTGGCGGTGGACTATCTGGATTATCACTAGGAGATGAAAATGGAGATGCACAACCCCCCGCATCCCGGCGAAGTGCTGAAGGAACTCTATCTTCCGGAGGACCTGAGCGTTTCCGAGGCAGCCAAAAAGTTGGGCGTGTCGCGGCAGACGCTGTCGGCAATCATCAACGGCCGAGCCGGCATCAGTGCCGATATGGCCCTGAGGCTGGCCAAGGGGCTGGGCACGACGGCCGACTTCTGGCTGCGGATGCAAATCAAGCACGACTTGTGGCAGGCGAAGCAGAAGCCGCCCAAGGGCGTTCAAAAGTTGGCGGCCTGAGTGTCGCTAACAAGAAAAAGAACGATGCCGACGCTTGACCGGGTGAACCGTAAGGTCGCGGAGCCGGGATCGATGACTCAGGACGCCTTTGCGCGCTACGTGCGCGAAGAAATCACCAAATGGACGAAGGTGGTGAAGGACTCGGGCGCGACGCCGGACTAGCTGAAGTCGAAAGTCGGGAGCAGTCAAGTCGTCACTGCGTAACTTCGTTACTTCGTCACCAGCCCGATCTGATATTCTCCGCGAAACCACAGAGTCACCAGGAGCACTTTCCATGAATGCACCAGGCGCGCCCGCAGCGGGCAGCAAGGTTGCCCGTGACGGCGCGGGCGTCATCGTCGATTACCTGATCCGCGAGAAAGTGCCGTACGTCTTCGGGTTGTGCGGCCACGGCAATATCGGGTTCATCGACCAGCTGCATGCGCGCGCCGGCGAAATCAAGACGATCTCCGTGCACCACGAAAGCGTCGCGGGCTTCATGGCCGACGTGTACTACCGGGTGTCGGGCCAGCCGACGGCGACGTTTACCTCCTGCGGCCCCGGTTCGGCGAATCTGCCCATCAGTCTCGCCAATGCGTTTTTCGACTCGGTGCCTTTCTACGCGGTGACGGGCAACATCCCGACCAGCCAGTTCAACCGCGGCGCGTTCCAGGAAACCTACCGGCACCACCAGGCGGATTTTCCTTCCACGGTGCGCGCGTATTGCAAGCGCGTGTTCCAGCCGACGACCGCGGCGCAACTGCCGATCTTCGTGCGCCAGGCCTGGAAGACCATGATGACGGGGCGGCCCGGGCCGGTCGTGCTCGACGTGCCGTTCGACATGCTCAACGAGCCGATTCACGAGGAAACGCCGCGGCCCGAGGACTGGAACGCCAATATTTCCTGCCGCTGCGGCGCCGACCCGGAAGGTGTTGCCAAGGCGGCCGACATGCTGATGAAGGCGCAGCGTCCGGTCATCCTCGTCGGCCAGGGTGTCCGCTACGGCGGCGCGACGAAGGAACTGTTGATGCTCGCGGAAAAGCTGCGCATACCGGTCGCGATGTCAGCGAGCGGCATCGGCGCCATCGACAGCACGCACCCGCTGGCGCTGGGCCTGGTGGCGCGCAACGGGCCGTACCAGGCAAACCACTCCGCGCGGCAGGCCGACGTGCTGCTCGCGCTCGGCGTGCGCTTCGACGACCGCACCTCGAGTTCCTGGATACCGGGTTTCTCGTTCACCATTCCGCCCACGAAACTGATCCACGTCGACATCGACCCGGACGAGATCGCGCGGAACTACCCTGTCGCGCTGGGGCTGATGGCGGACGTGCGCACCTTCCTGCGGCAGCTGCTCGCGGAGATCGACGCGCGCATCAGCCGCGGGCAGATGCCCGCGGAGCGCGGCGCCTGGCTCGACGCGATTGCGGGCTACCGCAAGGAGTGGGAGGATTTTATTGCGCCGGGATTCAAGGCGGACACCACCCCGATCGCCCCGCAGCGCGCGGTGCAGGAAATCGACCGCGTGCTCCCGGAGGACACGATACTCGTCAGCGACATCGGCGTGCATCACAACTGGCTCATACAGTTCTGCAAGCCGAAGCGCCCGGATTCGCTGATCGGCTCGATGGGCTTCGGGCCGATGGGCTTTGGCGTGGCCGGTGCGCTGGGCGCGAAACTCGCCGCGCCCAATCGGCCGTGCGTTGCCGTGGTCGGGGACGGCGCCTTCCTGATGCACGCCAGCGTGCTGGCGACTGCATACGAATACAGCATCCCGGTCGTTTACGTGATTTGGAACAATTACGCTTACGGCTCGATCCGCGGACTGCAGCGCGGCTATCTCGGCGGACGCGAACTCGCCACGGATTTCAAGCATCCCGGCACCAACAAGCCGTACAACCCGGATTTCGCGGCGATGGCGCGCGCGGCCGGCATTGCGGGTGTGAGCGTGGGCCGCGCGTCAGAACTTGCCGACGCGGTGCGCGACGGCATCAAGAGCGGCAAGCCGTGCGTCATCGACGCCAACATCGACGGCGACTTGAATCCCAGCGGAGCGGGCATCTGGGAACTGCCGGGCATGGGCCGCAGCAAGCCGGGAATCGGCAAGCAGTACGTTCCTGAATAAGCAGCAAGACGATGTTTGCGCCCGGAATATTCGATTATCCTCCAGGAAGCAGCCGGACATGAGATACGCAATTCAGGTTGTAATGGCGGCAGTGGCGTTGATCAGCGCAGTTTGCACCGCACAGCCGCAGCAATATCCCACCAAGCCAATCCGCATGATCGTCGGCTTCACCGCCGGCAGCGAGATCGACGTCGTCGGCCGCCTGATTGCCCATGAGATGTCCGAGAATTGGGGGCAACGGGTGGTGATCGATAACCGGACGGGCGCCGGCGGCACCGTGGGGGGCGCCATCGCCGCGACGGCGGCGCCCGACGGTTACACGCTGTTATTGAACTCGGTTTCGCACGCCGCCAGTCAGGCGCTCTACTCGAAGCTGCCTTACGACACCCTGCGTGATTTCGCTGCCGTGTCGCAGGCGACCAGCGCGCCCAACGTGCTGGTCGTCGCGCCTTCGCAAGGAATCAAGTCGGTGAAGGAATTGATCGCGGCCGCGCGGCAGAAGGGCGGCCAGGGCAACTACGGCCACGCCGGGGTCGGCAGCGGCACGCATATCACCGGCGAGATGTTCCGGCTCGCGGCGCAACTCACCGTCTCGGACATCCCGTACAAGGGCGTGCCCGAGGTGCTGGCCGACACGGCGACCGGCCGCATTCACTATTCCTTCGCGCCGATCGGAAACGCGCTGCCGTTCGTGAAGGACCGCCGCCTCGTCGCGCTGGCGGTGACAACGTCTGCGCGCGTTCCGTCGCTGCCCGAGGTGCCCACCGTCTCGGAATCCGCGATCCCGGGCTTCGAATGGGATCAGTGGTACGGGCTGTTCGCGCCGGCGAAGACGCCGCGCGCCATCGTCAATCAGCTCTCAAAGGAAATGGCGCGCGTGCTGGCGCTGCCTTCAATCCGCGAGCGCCTCGCAGTCCGCGGCTCCGTGCCCAAGCCTTCGACGCCGGAAGAGTTCGACCGGTTTGTCCGGGCGGAAGTCGCGAAAGTGGGCAAGGCGATCAGGGATGGCGGCATCAAGATCGAGTAGGGCCGGATAACATTTTCAGGAGGAATCAGGAAATGAAAATTATTGCAGCGTCAATTACACAGTGGGGGCGGCACGCGGGACGCGGAATTTTCGCCGCGGTTATTTTCTGCCTGCTCGCCGCGGGGCAGGCGGCCGCGCAGAAATGGACGACCGCCGCGCCGATACCGCAGGGCGCCGAGGAAGTCTACGGCATCGCCGCGGGCGGCAAGCTCTACGTGTTCGGCGGCCTGGCGCTCGCCTGGAAGCCGATCGGCATGGTGATGGAGTACGACCCGGCCACCAATCAATGGACGCGCAAGCGCGACATGCCGGCTTACCACCATCACTTTGCGCTCGCGGAATCGGGCGGGCGCATTTACATGTTTGGCGGTTTCACCTTGCCCGAGAAGACGAAGCCCACCTGGATCCCGGTCAACAATGCCTGGGAGTACGACCCTCAGTCCGACACCTGGAAGGCGCTGGCGCCGGTGCCGTCTGCGCGCGGTTCCTCCAACGCGCTCGCCGTGGACGGCCGCATCCACCTGATCGGCGGGGCCACGCTGCCGGCGGGCGCCAAGGAGGAGTGGCTGCACCCCTCGCGCAACGTTTCGATCGGCGCGCATGATGTCTACGACCCGGCGACCAACACCTGGTCGAAGCGCGCCGAAATGCCGACGCCGCGCAATCACGCGGCTGCGGGCGTCATCGACGGCCGCATTATCGTCGCGGGGGGGCGCGCCGGCTCGGTGTTCATTCCCAACGCGCTAAACCTGGACCTGGTCGAGGAATACAACCCGGCAACCGACCAGTGGGTGCTGCGCGCGCCGATGCCGACCGCGCGCAGCGCGACCACCTGGGGCGTGCATGGCGGGCGCCTCTACGTGGCGGGCGGCGAGATCCGGCATCGCGACATCTGGGGCACCTATACGACGGTCGAGTCCTTTGATCCGAAGAGCAACAGCTGGAACCGCCTGCCGCCGATGCCGCTGCCCCGGCACGGGCTGGCCGGCGGCGTGCTCGGCAACAACTTCCATCTGGTGAGCGGCTCGGTGCAATCGGGCACCAATATCCCGGGCCTCGCCACCAGCACCGATCGGCATGACGTGTTGACGCTCGGGGGCAACTAGCGGTCGACTCGAGACCGTTGTGACCACGGACCCGCACGGAAATCCTTTCGTGCCGTGATGAGGATCGCGCGTGCGCTGGCGGCAGGCGCGCTGTTCCTCGCGGGTTGTGCCTGCGCCGCCGCACCGGGCGAGGGCGTGCTGCCGTTCAGCCCGCAGGAGATCGAAGAGATCCTGAGGCATGGCCCGTGGCCGCCGCCGCAATCGAGCGATGCGAGCAACCGCGTCTCGGGCAAGCGCGAGGCCATCGAGTTCGGGGCGAGCCTGTTTTTCGATTCGCGACTCTCGATCGGGGGAGGTATTGCCTGCTCGAGCTGCCATATCCCCGAGTTCGGGTGGAGCGACCGGCGCGCGCGCGCCGTCGGCCTCGAGGAAACCGATCGCAACACGAAGAGCGTACTGAATGCGCGCTTCAACCGCTGGTTCGGCTGGAGCGGCGCGAGCGACAGCCTGTGGGCGGCCAGTATTCGCCCGTTATTTGATCCGCGCGAAATGGGCAATGCCGAAAGCCATGTGGCAGCGCTGGTGCGCACGGCGCCCGATCTCGCCTGCGGCTACCGCAGCGCGTTCGGGCGGCTGCCGCCGGCCGACAACGAGGCATTGATCGTTGACATCGGCAAGGCGCTCGCGGCGTTCCAGGAAACGCTGGTAACGGGGCGCACTGCGTTCGACGATTTTCGCGATGCGCTTGCCCGCGGCGATAGCCGCGCCGCCGCGCGCTATCCGCCCGCGGCCCAGCGGGGGCTGCGGCTCTTCATCGGACCCGCCCGGTGCGGGATCTGTCATGTCGGGCCGCAATTCACCAACGGTGAATTCGACAAGACCGGCATCGCGGTGCGCGATGCGCGCGGGCGCTTCGACTGGGGGCGCTACGATGGCATCAAGACGTTGCAGGCCGGGCGCTTCAACCGGCTCTCCCGCTACAACGATGAGCCCTCGCGCGCCAACGCCATCAGCACGCGGCACGTCGCGCTCGACCCCGAAGCTTACGGCGCGTTCAAGGTGCCGGGCTTGCGCAACGTCGCGCTGACCGGCCCGTACATGCACAACGGCACGCTGGCCAGCCTGCGGGATGTGGTTCGCCATTATTCGGAGATCGATGACGCGAAGCTCGCCATCGCCGCGTCATCCCCGCACCCCGAGCCCACCGACTTGTTCGAGCGGGCCCCGAGGGGGAACGTGCTGCAAACGCTGAATCTCAGTGAAACCCAGGTGAGCGACCTGGTTGCCTTCCTGGAAACGCTGACGGAGCGAAAGCCGTTGGTGCGACGGCCTGCGCCGGGCGCCGTGGCCTGCCGGTAGTTACCGGTCGCCCGCGTCCACATGGTGCGCACATGCGTAACCGGACCATATCAGAATAAAATGTCGCCTTATCGAGCGTCCTGATAACGCTTGACGACGCTCGACCCCTCACCCCTTCCCCCTCTCCCGAGCGGAGAGGGGAAACGGACGGCGGTAAATGGGTTGTCACCCATTTACCGAAGGATCAATAGGAGAGAGCATGGCCGACAGGAAAAAACGACCCGAGGATTTGCGCAGCCACCGCTGGTTCGGCGGCGGCGACCTGAGCGCGCAGGGCCATCGCTCGCGCGCCCTGCAGATGGGCTACGCGCGCAACGATTTCGCCGGCAAGCCGGTGATCGGCATCATCAACACCTGGAGCGATCTCTTGCCGTGCCACGCGCATTTCCGCACGCGGGCGGATGAAGTGAAGCGCGGCGTGTGGCAGGCGGGCGGGTTTCCCGTGGAGCTCCCGGTGATGGCTGTCAGCGAAACCTTCCAGAAGCCGACCAGCATGATGTACCGCAATTTCCTCGCGATGGAGACCGAGGAGATGCTGCGCTCGCACCCGATCGACGGCGCGGTGCTGATGGGCGGCTGCGACAAGACGACGCCCGGCCTCATCATGGGTGCGACCTCGATGGGGCTGCCCTTCATCTACATGCCGGCGGGCCCGATGCTGCGCGGCAACTGGAAGGGCGAGCAGCTGGGTTCCGGCACCGACCGCTGGAAATACTGGGCCGAGTTGCGTGCCGGCCGCATCACCGAGGACGACTGGCGCGAGGTCGAGGAAGGCATCGCGCGCTCGTACGGGCACTGCATGGTGATGGGCACTGCTTCGACCATGACCTCGGCGGCGGAGACGCTCGGCTTGACGCTGCCGGGCGCTGCCTCGATTCCCGCCGCCGACTCGGGCCATCCGCGGATGGCGACCGCGAGCGGCCGGCGCATCGTGGAGATGGTGTGGGAGGATCTCCGGCCCGCCGCGATGTTGACGTCCCAGGCGTTCGACAACGCGATCACGGTGGTGCATGCGCTTTCCGGCTCGACCAATGCGCTGATCCATCTCATCGCCATGGCGGGGCGCGCCGGCATCGAAATCAAGCTCGACCGCTTCGACGAGCTGGCGCAGCACGTGCCGGTGCTCGCCAATCTGCGGCCCGCCGGCAAGTACCTGATGGAGGATTTCTATTATGCGGGTGGTTTGCGCGCGCTGTTGAAGGAGATCGCGCCCTTGCTCAATACCGGTTGTCCCACGGTAAACGGCAAGACGCTCGGCGAGAACATCGAGACGGCGACGATCAACAACACCGACGTCATCCGCACGCGGGAGAAGGCGCTGTCGCAAAGCGGGGGGCTGACGGTGCTGCGCGGCAACCTCGCGCCCGACGGCGCCGTGATCAAGCCGCTCGCCGCCGAGGCCCGTCTGCACCGGCACACCGGGCCTGCGGTGGTATTCAAGGATTACGTGGACCTGAGGGCGCGCATCGATTCCGACGATCTGCAGGTGGATGAGAACTCGGTGCTGGTGATGCAGAACGCCGGCCCGCTCGGCGCGCCGGGCATGCCGGAATGGGGACAGCTGCCGATCCCGAAGAAGCTGCTGAAGAAGGGCGTGCGCGACATGGTGCGGATCTCGGATGCACGCATGAGCGGCACCTCCTACGGCACCTGCGTGCTGCACGTGTCGCCGGAAGCCTTCGTCGGCGGCCCGCTCGCGCTGGTGCGCGACGGCGACCTCATCGAGCTCGACGTAGCGGCGCGCAAGCTCGAACTCAAGGTGAGCGCGGAGGAACTGGCGAAGCGAAAAGCGGCCTGGAAGCCGCGTCCGGCGCACTACACGCGCGGCTACGGCAGGATTTTCTCGGAGCACGTCACGCAGGCGGACAAGGGCTGCGACTTCGATTTCCTGCACCACGGCGCGCCGACGCCCGATCCCGATACCCATCACTAATATCAAACCGCGGAGGCGCGGAGGCGCAGAGTCCGCGTACAGCAGATCGACTCAATCGTTCTGGCGTCCTCCGCGTCTCTGCGTCTCTGCGGTAAAAGGGGGTTGAATCATGGAACTGCCGGTTAACAAGTTCAAGCTCGCTCTGAAAGACAAGCAGCCGCAAATCGGCATGTGGTCGAGCCTCTCGAGCCACATCGTTGCCGAGATCCTCGCGCATGCCGGCTTCGACTGGGTGCTGCTCGACACCGAGCACTCGCCGAACGAGCTGCCGATGGTGCAGTCGCAGCTGCAGGCGATGACGGGCGGCACCGCCACGCCGGTGGTGCGCCCCGCGTGGAACGACATGGTACTGGTGAAGCGCTTCCTCGATATCGGCGCGCAATCCCTGCTGCTGCCGTACGTGCAGACCGCCGAGGAGGCGCAGAACGCGGTGCGCTACACACGCTACCCGCAGCAGGGGCTGCGCGGCGTGGCCGGGTCGACGCGTGCGGCCGGCTACGGCCGAACCAAGGACTACCTCAAGCGCGCGCACGAGGAAATTTGCCTGCTGGTGCAGGTCGAGACCCGAAGAGCGATGGCGAACCTCGAGGCGATCGCCGAGACCGATGGCGTGGACGGCGTCTTCATCGGGCCGAACGACCTGTCCGCCGACCTGGGCTACCTCGGCAACTGGCAGCACCCGGAAGTCTGGAAAGTCATGGAAGATGCCGCCAAACGCATTCGCAATGCCGGCAAGGCGCCGGGCATCCTGGTCGGCGAGGCCGACGGGCAACGCTGTCTCGACATGGGTTATCTGTTCGTTGCGGTCGGCGCCGATACCGGCATGCTGGTGCGCGGCGGCGACGCGCTTGCCGCCAAGTTCAAGAAGTCCTGACGAGATACGGGTCGCGAGATACGAGATACGAGATACGGGATCTCCCACATCCCGGAGCACGCATCCCGCATCGCGTATCCCGTAACCTTGCTCGATGAAGGCCTCCACACTCCTTTCCGCGATCGTCATCGCGGCAGCAGTCGTGGTTTATTTCACCCCGCCGCCCGCCGGCGCATCCGTGGAAATGATGCACGCGGCGGCGCTGGCCGTGTTCACCGTCGGGCTGTGGGCGGCGGGATCGCTGCCCGAGCATATCGTCGGCCTCCTGTTCTTCATGCTGGCGATGGCGTTCGCCGTGGCTCCCGCGCAGGTGGTGTTTTCTGGATTCGCATCGGCGACGCTGTGGCTGGTGCTGGGCGGGCTGATCATGGCCGAAGCAGTGAACCGCACCCGATTGGCGCAGCGGCTGGCGAGCGCGCTATTCGACCGCGTCGCGCTGTCCTATGCGCAACTCGTCGTCGCGGTGGTGGTGGCGTCGGTGGTGCTGGCGTTTCTCATACCGGCGACCGTCAGCCGCGTGCTGCTGCTGCTTCCCATCGTGATGGCTCTGGCGAAGCGGGTCGGGTTCGAGCATGACAGCTCCGGCTATAACGGGCTGTGCCTTGCCATGATCATTGCCACTTACCAGTGCGGCACCGCCGTGCTGCCGGCCAATGCGCCCAACCTGGTCTTGGCGGGCTCGGCGGAAGCGCTCTACGGCGTGCAGATCACCTACGCCGAGTACCTGTGGGTGCAGTTCCCCGTGCTGGGCGCGCTGAAGAGCCTGGCGATCATCGGTTTCGTGCTCTGGTTATTCCCCGCCGAGGCTCGATCCGCTCCCGGCGTGCGCGTGACCGAGCCGTTGACGCCCGAGCAGCGGCGCGTGGCGGTGATCCTCGCCGCCTCGCTCGTGCTGTGGGCGACCGACTTCCTGCACGGGATCAAGTCGGGCTGGATCGCGCTCGCAGCCGGCATCGTGTGCCTGCTGCCGCGGGTGGGCGTGATGCCTGTCGCCGCGTTTCATGAGGTGAGGCTCGGCCCGTATTTTTACGTCGGGGCAACGCTGGGTCTCGGGCTGATGATGCAGACGACTGGTCTGAGTGAAGGGCTCGGCACCCTGCTGCACGGCGTGCTGCCGCTCGCGCCCGGCGCTGACTTTTCCAATTTCGTCGTGTTGTCGGTGCTGGCGACGGTCGCGGGGCTGTTTACCACCAACCCGGCACAGCCGGCGGTGCTGGCGCCGCTAGCCGAGTATTTCGCGCAGGCCACTGGCTGGCCGCTGAAATCCGCTCTGATGGTGATCTCAATGGGCTTTACGACGTTCCTGCTGCCCTACCAAGTGCCGCCAGTGATAGTGGGGCTGCAGGTGGGCGCGCTGCGGATGAGGTCCATGCTCAGGCTCTCGCTGCCGCTCGTGGCATTCAGCCTGCTCGTGATGCTGCCGTTGCAGTACCTATGGTGGCGGGTGATCGGCTACTTCGGCTGATCGAAATTCCCGCGGTGGCCGGGGATTTTGCCACGGTCGCTACCACCAGCATGTCGAGCATGCAGTAGAACGCGCCTGCAGCGAGCGGAGGGTTGATGGTGGTGAACCCCAGCCAGGGCGCTTCCACCGCCCACGTCCAGTTGCCGAGCCAGGTGCCGTAGACCTCCATCGCCAGCGACAGCACGAACATCACCGCGTAGAGCCTGCTCGCGCGACCCGACAGCATGCACAGCAGGAAGAGCGCGAACAGCAGCGCATCGAGCGTGCCGAGCCCGGTCACTGCGAGCAGAAACACGAACGGGGCAGCGGCTAGCGGCACAAACCACTCGATCCACTGGCTCGCGCGTTCGGCCAGCATCCGGCCCAGCATGAACAGCAACGCGTGCCCCGGCGGCACGAACAGCGGAACGTTGGCGAGCCGGTACTCGTAGAGGCCCCACACCAGCGACAGAAAGATCTCGCCGAGCGTGGCAAACAGAATGCAAATGGCCAGTACCATCTGGTCGTCGGGCCGCGCGCCGCGCAGCCAGTAGAGGAGCGCGGACCAGATGCCCACGTTGGTCAGCGTCTGGCCCCAGAAATCGACGAGTTGGTCGAAAGCCAGCCCGCCGGCGATGATGCCGGTGATGAGGAGGGCGCGCGTCCCGTCGCGCCTGGCCCAGTACTCACTTTGCACGTGCGCCCGGCTCCTTGGCGATCAAATAAAAACCCTATTATCCCGATAACGGTACCACAATTAATCATCGCGCTGGCCGACCCGAGGGATGACACGGTACGTTCACCGGGCCGCGTACTTTTTGCTTTCTCGCACAAGTGGTTACATCAAGAGCCAGACCCTGTTCGTGCGCGGCGGAAACCGCATCAGTGTCTCGGGTGGGGAGTAGGGGAGGCCGACAGGCGCCGGGCGCGATGTCGCCGCCAGATTCAAGCGGTTTTTGTGCGTGACGGAACGGGGATTCCCGCGTGTTTAAGCAGTTCGCGGCCACTGCGTTCCGATATTGTGCTGAAAAGAGCCCGAAATAAGCGTTAGGCGTTTGACAACATGGGGAAAAACAACAATAATGCTCGGCTTCGTTCGGAGGGGTGCCCGAGCGGCTAAAGGGGGCAGACTGTAAATCTGTTGGCCATGCGCCTACGTAGGTTCGAATCCTACCCCCTCCACCAGGATTTGCGGGTAAGCCAGGACGATTAGCAACACTCGGGAAGCTCGAATGGGGGACTCACGGTGACTCAAGCGGCGGGTGTAGCTCAATGGTAGAGCAGAAGCCTTCCAAGCTTACGACGAGGGTTCGATTCCCTTCACCCGCTCCACGGATCTTGAAATTTTTTGCAGGGTGAGCGGCTGGGGCGCAGGCGAACGAAGTGATGCAGCCCATGTAGCTCAGTGGTAGAGCACTCCCTTGGTAAGGGAGAGGTCGCGCGTTCAATCCGCGCCGTGGGCACCAGAATTCGCCGTCGACTTTGTCGCTGACGAATTCTGTAACTGGAAGTTATTTATTTTTTTGCGGATTTCGGAGTTGAGCATCGAAACAGAGCAGGCGGTGGTGGTCGTGGCGGAAACAGATTAGCGAAGACGGAGCAAAAAATATGGCCAAGGGTAAATTTGAGCGCACCAAGCCGCACGTGAACGTGGGGACGATTGGTCACGTGGACCACGGCAAGACGACGCTGACGGCGGCGATGACGCTGGTGCTGTCGAAGAAGTATGGCGGCGAGGCGAAGGCGTATGACCAGATCGACGCGGCGCCGGAGGAGAAGGCGCG
>CAZFRR010000284.1:0-2834 GCA_964521405.1 uncultured Streptomycetaceae bacterium
CCGATGGACGGGCCGCGCCGCGAGGAGTACACCCGTCTCGCCGCTGCTTATTGCCTGCAGCACCCGCGCTGGCGGCTCTCCCTCCAGCTGCACAAGCTGATCGGGATTCCCTGATGAAACGCCGTCGTCGCCGGCCCGCTCCCGCGGGCGCGCCCAACATGGAGATCTGCCACGAATTCGGCTTCGACGCCGCGCACCGCTTTCCCGGCATGCCGCGCGGCCACAAGTACCGCGGCGTGCACGGCCATTCGTTTCGCGCGGAGATCACGCTGCGCGGCACGCCGCGTCCGCCGCAGGGCTTCGTCGCCGACTTCGCGCGCCTGGAGAAGGCTTGTCTGGCCCTGCGCGACCAACTCGACCACGCGCTGCTCAACGACATTGCAGGACTCGCAAATCCGAGCCTCGAGAATCTCTGCCTGTGGATCTGGGCCCGGCTCGCGCCGAAATTCCCGGGGCTGGCGCGCGTGACGGTGCGCCGCGATTCGCTGGGGCAGTCCTGTGCCTACTACGGTCCCGACTGAACCAGTGACTCGTGACAGGTATTCCTGGAAAAAGCTATTTGCCACAGAGAACACAGAGTTCACAGAGGAGAATCAAGAAACCATTTCATTTTCATGCCTCGCAACTTCTGGTGAGTGTGGCGGGCTGATTCAACCCCTTGAATCTCTTTGTGTTCTCTGTGTTCTCTGTGATCTCTGTGGCTGAATTGAAGCTTTCAGAGTAACCGGCTCTTAGCCGCTCAGCGCCAGCGTTACCAGTGCAGCAAGGGCGACAACGAGGCCTGCGCACTTGCGCAGCGTAAAGGCCTCGCGCAGGAAAACGATCCCGATCACGGCGGTGACAACGAAGCCCATCTGCGTGATCGGCACCAGCACGCTCGCCTGCCCGTGCGTCAGGCTCTCGAACATCAGCACCAGGCCCAGCAGGAACAGCGCCGCCGTCGATCCCGCATGGGTCCAGGCCGCCGCTGATGGCGCCCTCACCCCGCGGTCGGTGATCCAGGCATAGCCCGTGGCAAGCGGCAGGAACAAGGCCGCCTGCCCCGCGATGAAGGTGGCGGGGCTGCCGCCGCTGTCAGCGCCCACCTTGTAGAGGAAGTTGGCCACGCCCATCGCCGCCATGGCCACGAGCGCCTGCACCAGCGGCGAACGCGAAGCGCCCGGCGCGGTGCCGGCAGCGCCCAGCAACAGCCAGACCGCCGCGAACGCGAGCACCAGGCCCGCGACCTTCCCCGCTCCGAACGGCTCCCCGAGCAACAGCACCGCGAGCGCGGTGGTGACGGTGAAACTCAGGCGGAAAATCGGCGCAACCAGGCTCACCGAGCCGGTCTTCAGGCTGCGCGCGAAATTGTAGAGGGAGACGAACACGAAGAGCCCCGCGCCCATGCCCCACAGCATGTAGCTCTTCAACTCGAGCGTGCCGGTGGCGAGCCCGTAGAGCACGACGGCGGGTGCAAAGCACCAGGCCTGCACCATCAGGAAATGATGCGCCGGCACACCCGCCGCGGCGGCGCGCTTGTAGATGAGATCCGCCAGCCCGAGGCAGATCATGGAGCCCAGCGCGAGTTCGACTCCGTATGCCATGCAAGTAAAAAAAGACCAATCCTGGAAAAAATGAACCGCGGAGGCGCAGAGGCGCGGAGAACAAATAATTCAACGGCTGAGATGTTTCCACGATTCTCCGATTTGGTGAACCGTCGTTACATCTTTT
The DNA here is from genome assembly GCA_964521405.1 of uncultured Streptomycetaceae bacterium. GTDB lineage: Bacteria > Pseudomonadota > Gammaproteobacteria > Burkholderiales > SG8-41 > SG8-41. The sequence goes on from CAZFRR010000284.1 coordinate 1,711, forward strand.
TTCTTTGCTTTATCTCTGCGTCTCTGCGCCTCTGCGGTTAGCAACCGCTGTTCTTGGGCTAATCAAGGTTCATTTCCTTGATCACCGGCGTGAACTGCTTCATCTGCCGCAGATACATCGCTTTCTGTGCCTCCGGCGAGGAGCCGACCGGCTCGGCCCCGAGGTCGCTGAAGCGCTTCTGCAGGTCAGGATAGCGCACCGCGGCCGCCGTCTCGCGCGCGAGCTTCTCGATGACCGCGCGCGGCGTCTTCGCCGGCGCCAGCAACCCGTTCCAGCCCTCGAACTCCAGCGAGGCGAAGCCCAGCTCGCGCACGGTGGGCACATCCGGCAGGATTGCAATGCGCTTCGAGCCGTTGGTCGCGAGCGCCTTCAGCTGGCCGGCGCGGACCTCCGCGAGGGAGGTGGACAGCTGGTCGCCGCCGACCTGGATGCGCCCGGAGAGCAAGTCGAGCTTGAGCGGCGCCGCGCCCTTGAAGGCGATGTGCGCCATGTCCACCTTCGCATCGCGCTTGAAGGTCTCGCCGATGACGTGCATCACCGAGCCCGGTCCCGTCGAGCCGTAGTTGTACTGCAGCTTCTTGTTCTGCAGCAGCGCGCCCAGCTCGCGCAGGTCCCTCGACGGCACGCTGGGATGCGCGGTGATCACGAACGGCACGTAGACCGCGATCGAAACCCCCTCGAAATCGGTCTCGGCGTTGAACGGCGAGCGCTTCGCCAGCGTTTGCGCGACCGAAGACAGCGGGAAAGTGATGTTGGCCATCAAGAGCGTGTAGCCGTCGGGCGCGGCCTTTGCCACGATGTCGGCGCCGAGCGCGCCGCCCGCGCCGCCGCGGTTGTCGACCACCACCGTCTGCTTCATCGACTCGGTGAAGCGCTGCGCGACGAGGCGCGCGACGACGTCCGTGGTGCCGCCGGCCGGGAACGGCACGACGATGCGGATCGGCCTGGCGGGAAAATCCTGCGCAGCCGCTTGCTGCAACAGACCGAATGCCGCTGCCGTAACAGCCAGGACAGCGGTGAACAACGGTCGGATTCCGGCTTGCATGATGCTCCCCCTCTTATTGTTGAGACTTCGCCGATGATTCTAGCAGCCTGCCGGACCGAAATGTCCGACAGGCTGCTAA
>CAZFRR010000285.1:0-6772 GCA_964521405.1 uncultured Streptomycetaceae bacterium
CTGCCGTTCTAGAACCTGTACTACCTAAAAACGGCGATTGCTAACCGCAGAGGCGCAGAGACGCAGAGGTAACGCAAGGAAAATCAATGTAACGACCGTTCACCAAATTGGAGAATCGTAGAAGCTTTTTAAGTCGTGAAATTTTCTGTTCTCCGCGTCTCTGCGCCTCCGCGGTTCGCTTTTTCTAGGTTCATGGGTTATTGAGTTTGCCGGCCAGCCCCGCGTCCTTCATGAACTGCACCATGTCGGGCTGGCGCTCGGCCAGGTAACGGCCCCAGGCTGCCGCGTTAAGGTAGGTGTTGTCCAGCAGGTTCCTGGTCGCGAACTCCTTCCACGCCGCGCTCTGGTGCGCCTTCTCCAGCACGGACTCCAGCGCGACCGCCGCTTCCTTCGGGATGCCGGCGGGCGCGGCAAACCCCCGCCGCACCCCGGACTGGATGTCGTAGCCCAGCTCGCGCAGCGTCGGCAGCGTGGGCGCGGCGGCGACGCGCTGGGCGGCCGGCACGCCGAGCACGCGCATCTTCTTTCCCTCGACGTGCCCCATGACCTCGCTCAGGTTCTCGGTGGTCACGTGCACGTGGCCGCCCAGGACCGACAGCACCGCCTGGGAACCCTTCATCGCCACGGTCTTGAAGCGCGCCCCGGTGACTTTTTCCAGCTGGTAGGCGAGGTAGTGCCCGGTGCCGCCGATGGAGCCGAAACCGATCACGATGGAATTGGGCTCGCGCTTCGCCGCCTCGACGAGGTCGGCAAACGTGGCATAGGGCGCGTCGGCGCGCACGGTCACGCCGTTCAGGTCCAGTCCCAGCGAAGCGAGCGGCGTGAACTTGTCGAGACCGATGTCCAGTCCGCTGCGCAACGGCGCGGTCAGCAGCACCGTGCTCGGCACTGCCAGCAGCGTGTACGGATCACCGCGCCTGGCGGCAACGTAGCTGAAAGCAATGGTGCCGCCGCCGCCAGCCTTGTTGCTCACGATCAGGGCCTGGGACAGCAGCTTTTCCCGGGTGATGATCTCGGCCACCGTCCGCGCGAAGAGGTCGCCGCCGCCGCCCGCTGATGTGTGGACGACGAGTTCGACCGGCTTGGCGGGGTAAGCCTGCGCCCACACATCCGTGACGCTCGCGGCCAGGAAGAACACAACAGCAAACAGCCCTCGCATGGATATCATCATTTTCCCCAAAGCAAATTCTACTCGACGCGAAGACCGGTGTCCTTGATCAGCCGCGACCACTTCGTGATCTCCGCGCGCAGGTACGCGGCAAACTGGTCGGGGCTTCCGCCCGCGGGATCGACTCCCAGATTACCGAGGCGCTGCACGACTTCTTCCAGCTTGAGCAGGCGATCGATATCGGCATTGATCCTGCTCACGACGGCGCGGGGCGTGCGTGCAGGCGCAAGCATGCCCGACCACTGGATGGTTTCGTAACCCGGGACCCCCGCTTCCGCGATCGTGGGCACGTCGGGCAGGCTGGCGGCGCGCCTCGCCGAAGTCACGCCCAGCGCCCGCAGCTTTCCCGCTTTCACGTGCGGCAGGATGACGTTGGCGCTGAAGATGGCGAACTGCACTTCGCCCCCGAGGATCGCCGCCACGGCCGGCGCGCTGCCCTTGTACGGGACGTGCAGCAGATCCACCCGCGCGAGCGACTTGAGCAACTCCATGGTGAGCTGGCTGGTGCTCCCGGCGGACGCAAAGTTGAGCTTGCCGGGCCGCTCCCTGGCGAGTGCGAGCACGTCGCGCAACGTCGCCGGCATGGATGGATGCGCCACCAGGATCTGCGGCTGGACGCCGACCTGGATCACCGTCGCCAGGTCCTTGACCGGGTCGAACGATGACTTGCCCGACAGGATCGCGACCGTCGCCAGGCTGGAATTGGTGAACATCAGCGTGTAGCCATCGGGCGCGGCGGCGGCGGCCATTTGCGTGCCGACCACGCCGTTCGCTCCGGGCCGGCTGTCGATGACGACCGGCTGGCCCCACGTTTCAGCGAGTTTGGTGGTTACGACGCGCGCCTGGGCTTCCAGCCCTCCGCCCGGCGCGAACGGCATGATCACGCGGACCGCCTTGGTGGGATAAGCCTGCGCCAGCGCGCCGGGCGCAGAAGCCAGCACGGAGAGGGCAACAGCGAATGTGATTGCTCCCCGCCACATGCCGGGCTTTAACCGTTTGCTGAAAATCTTCGTGGCAATCACCATTTCGTCATGCCGGCGAAAGCCGGCATCCAGTAAAGTGCTGATTAGCTTGATGCGCCATTTCTGGACACCGGCTTTCGCCGGTGTGACGAACAGTTTTTCAGAAAACCGTTAAAGCTTCTGCTCCACCCAGGCGCGCACCGATTCGAGCGCGGCGGGCAGTTTCGAGGGATCCGTGCCGCCAGCCTGGGCCATGTCGGGCCTGCCCCCGCCCTTGCCGCCCACCTGCTGCGCGACGAAGTTGACCAGCTCGCCGGCCTTCACCCTGCCGGTCGCATCCGGCGTCACGCCGGCGATCAACGCGACCTTGCCGTCATTGACCGCCGCCAGCACGATCGCCGCGGTCTTCAACTTGTCCTTCAGCTTGTCCATCGTCTCGCGCAACGCCTTCGCGTCCGCGCCGTCGAGCGTTGCCGCGAGAATTTTCACGCCCTTTACGTCGATCGCCCGCTCCACCAGCTCGTCGCCCTGCGACGCGGCGTGCTTCGACTTGTAGCGCGCCAGTTCCTTTTCCAGCCCACGCACGCTCTCCAGGATCTGCGCGATTTTCTGCCCCACTTCCTGCGGCGGAGACTTCAGCGCGCTGGCCGCCTGGTTCAGCATCGTTTCCTGGCCCTGGACGTAAGCGAGCGCGCCCTCGCCGGTCGTCGCCTCGATGCGGCGCACGCCGGCGGCAACGCCGCCTTCCGCAATCACCTTGAAAAAACCGATATCGCCGGTGCGCTTGACATGCGTGCCGCCGCACAGCTCGCGCGAGGAGCCGATGTCGAGCACGCGCACCTCGTCGCCGTACTTGTCGCCGAAAAAGGCCATCGCGCCGGCCTTGATCGCCTCGTCGTGCTTCATGATGCTCGCCTTGATCGCAGCGTTGGCGAGGATTTCGGCGTTGACCGCCGCCTCGACCCGCCGGATTTCCGCTTCGGTCATCGGCGAGTGGTGCGAGAAATCGAAGCGCGTGCGCCCGGCGTCCACCAGCGAGCCCTTCTGCTGCACGTGGATGCCCAGCGCCTCGCGCAGCGCCTTGTGCATGAGATGCGTCGCGGAGTGGTTGCGCATGGTGCTGGCGCGGCGCACGGCGTCGACCCCGGCCATCGCCTTGTCCCCCGCCCGCAGCCGGCCGGTCTTCACCGACCCCTTGTGTCCGAACACGGTGGCCTGGATCTTCTGGGTATCCACAACCGTGAAGGTGCCGGCCACCCCGGCGATCTCGCCGCTGTCCCCGACCTGGCCGCCCGACTCCGCATAAAACGGCGTGCGGTCGAGCACCACGATACCCGCCTCGCCGGCCCCGAGCTCCTGGACCTGCACGCCCTCATCCTTGTAGAGCGCGACCACCCTGGCCTCGAGCGCGAGCGTCTCGTAGCCGTGGAATTCCGTGGCCGCCCCGCTGTATTCGACGCTGGCGCTCATCTGGAACCGGGAGGCGGCGCGCGCCCGCTCGCGCTGGCGCTCCATCGCCGCCTCGAAGCCGGCATAATCCACGCGCACGCCGCGCTCGCGCGCGATGTCGGCGGTGAGATCCACCGGGAAGCCGAAAGTGTCGTAGAGCTGGAACACGGTCTCGCCATCGAGCATCTTGTCCTCGCGGGTGAGCGCGCCCTCCAGGACTTTCATGCCGTTCTCCAGCGTCTCGGCAAAGCGCTCCTCCTCCTGCAGCAGGACCTGGCGCACGCGGTCCTTGGACTTCGCCAGCTCGGGATAGGCGGCGCCCATGGCGCGCGCGAGGTCGTCCACGATGCCGTGGAAGAAAGGGGTCGTGCGCCCCAGCTTGTAGCCGTGGCGGATGGCGCGGCGGATGATGCGCCGGAGCACGTAGCCGCGGCCCTCGTTCGACGGGATCACGCCATCGACAATGAGGAAAGCCGTCGCGCGAATGTGGTCCGCGATCACCCGCAGCGACTTGCTGGAGAGATCCTTCGTGCCGGTCTCGCGCGCTGAAGCCTTGATGAGATCCTGGAAGAGGTCGATCTGGTAGTTGTCGTGGACACCCTGCAGCACCGCGGCGACGCGCTCGAGGCCCATGCCCGTATCGACACAAGGCTTGGGCAGCGGCGCCATCACGCCCTTGTCGTCACGGTTGTATTGCATGAAGACGAGGTTCCAGATTTCGACGTAGCGGTCGGCGTCGGCGTCCTTCGAGCCCGGCGGGCCGCCGGCGATGCCCGGCCCGTGGTCCCAGAAAATCTCCGTGCACGGCCCGCAGGGGCCGGTGTCGGCCATCTGCCAGAAGTTGTCGCTCTGGTAGCGCGGCGCGCCGGGCTTGTCGCCGATCCTCACGCAGCGCTCCTTCGGGATGCCGATCTCCTTCGTCCAGAGGTCGTAAGCCTCGTCGTCCTCGTGGTAGACGGTGGTCCACAACCGCTCCGGCGGCAGCTGGTACACCTTCGTCAGCAGTTCCCACGCGAACCGGATCGCGTCGCGCTTGAAATAGTCGCCGAACGAGAAATTGCCGAGCATTTCGAAGAACGTGTGGTGGCGCGCGGTATAGCCGACGTTCTCGAGGTCGTTGTGCTTGCCGCCGGCGCGCACGCAGCGCTGGGCGGTGGTCGCGCGCGTATAGGCGAGCTGGTCCTGCCCCAGGAACACGTCCTTGAACTGCACCATGCCGGAATTGGTGAAGAGCAGCGTCGGGTCGTTGCCGGGCACCAGCGGGCTGGAGGCGACCACCGCATGGCCCTTGCCGGCGAAATATTCGAGGAATTTTTTGCGGATCTCGCTGCTTTTCATAAAAAGCCAATAGACAGGATTTACAAGATTAACAGGATGAATGCTCGACCCGAAATCCCTGCATCCTGCCGATTCCGTTTGATTCTTTCAAGAAACACAGCGCTATCGCAGGCGCTGCGTTTCTTCCACCCGCAGCCCGATCGCCGAGCCGCTCATGATCACAGAGCTCGTCACCTTGCCCTTGATCGCCACCTCATCGTTCTCGGCCGGCAGCTTGCCGTAGGTGATCACCGTGATCTCGCCGGTCTCGTCCCGCAGGTTGTAGCCCTTCATTGCGAGCACCTTCGCTACCCGGATCACCTTGCCCTGGATCTTCACTTCCTTGCCATCGAAATGGGCCGGCGTCGCGAGTATCTCCTTGATCGGCGTGAAGCCGAAGTAGTCGCAGCCCGCCATCGTGATGGCAGCAAGCGCCATCACGATGAGAAGTGACCAGTGACCGGTGACCGGTGACCGATGTTTGAAAACCATCCCTACTTCATCACGCATCCCGTATCCCGTATCCCGTATCCCGTATCGCGTATCGCGTATCCCGTATCCCGTATCCCTTCCGCCTTCTGCCTTAATCCTCGGTCGTGCCCTTGATCACTTTCAGTATCACTTCCATATCAAACCCGCGGCCCTGCAGAAAGCGCGCCTGGCGGGCGCGGTCGGCCGGGGTGCGCGGCAGGCGGCCGCCGAACTTCCTGCGCCACACCTCGCGCGCCGCCTCCAGTTCCCCGCCCTTGAGATCCGACATCGCACCCGCGACCGCTTCGCCGGATACACCCCTGGCGAGCAGATCGCGCTCGATGCGCCACGCGCCGAAGCGGGCACGTAGGGTGTGCACCCTCTGCTCCACCACCCGGCGCTCGGACAACCAGCCGCGCCGTTCGCAATCATCAAGCACGGCTTCGATCTCGGCCGGGTCCTCGGTATGGACGGACAGCTTTCGCGCCAGTTCCGCGCGGGAATGTTCCCGCCGCGCCAGCAGCTTCAGCGCCCGTGCGCGCAGGCTTTCAGCCATTTCAATGACCGGTGAATAGTGAGTGGACTACACCACCCCCACCCTATCCCTCCCCCTGAGAGGGAGGGTTTCCAAATTTTTCCCTCCCCCTGAGGGGGAGGGTTGGGGAGGGGGTGCTTGTCACTGCGTCACTGCATCACTTCGTCACTGCTTCTAATGGGCGACCTTCCGCACCTCCGCCTTCGCCTCGGCTTTGGGCTCCTTGGATTCCTTGGGTTCCTTGGAATCCTTGGCGTCCGCGCCGGCAATGCCGACCGCGGCACGGATCTTGGCCTCGATCTCCTGCGCGATCTTGGGGTTTTCCTTCAGGAACTCGCGGGCATTGTCCTTGCCCTGCCCGATGCGCTCCTTGCCGTAGTTGTAATAGGCGCCGGACTTGTCGAGGACGCGATGCAGGACGCCCAGCTCGAGGATCTCGCCCTCGCGCGAGATGCCCTCGCCGTAGAGGATGTCGAATTCCGCGTTGCGGAACGGCGGCGCCACCTTGTTCTTCACGACCTTGGCGCGGGTCTCGGAGCCGATCACTTCCTCGCCCTTCTTGATCGCGCCGATGCGGCGGATGTCGATGCGCACCGAGGCGTAGAACTTGAGGGCGTTGCCGCCGGTCGTGGTCTCGGGGTTGCCAAACATGACGCCGATCTTCATCCGGATCTGGTTGATAAAAACCACCAGCGTGTTGGAGCGCTTGATGTTGCCGGTGAGCTTCCGCAACGCCTGGCTCATGAGGCGTGCCTGCAGGCCCATCTGCGGCTCGCCCATCTCGCCCTCGATCTCGGCCTTGGGCACCAGCGCCGCCACCGAGTCGATCACCACAATGTCCACCGAGCTCGAGCGCACCAGCATGTCGGC
>CAZFRR010000286.1:0-31880 GCA_964521405.1 uncultured Streptomycetaceae bacterium
TCCAGAGGCACCCCTCCTCGTGCAGCTCCCACCACCCCGGCGTTTCACGCCACCCCTCCTCAGGCAGGAGGGGAAGGTATTTTTTCTCCCCTCCTTTTCAAGGAGGGGTGGACGCGAAGCGGACGGGGTGGTTACGTCGCATGGCCTGCTTTTGATGGTCACGCGGTTACGTAATTCTCAATAGAAAATGCGGGCAGGTGTTTGCTTCGCCACTCGCCACTCGCCACTCGTCGCGCCTCACGGCTAATCCGGCGTGATGCCGGCTTCCTTGACGAGCGTGACCATGCGGGCGTACTCCGCCTTGATGAACGCGGTGAATTGCTCGGGCGTGGAATCCTGCAATTCCACGCCTTGCTGCGCGAAGCGCGCGCGGTTCTCCGGCGCCTGCGCGAACTTCCGGATCTCGCCCTGGACGCGGGCCAGCAGCTCCCGCGGCGTTCCGGCCGGCGCCACCATGCCGTTGAAGATGCTGGCCTCGAATCCCGGCAGCGTTTCGGCGATCGCGGGCAGGTTGGGAAGCAGTTCCGAGCGCGTCGGCGTCGTGATCCCCAGCGCACGCAACCGGCCGGAGTTCACGTGCGGCAGCGACGTGCTCAGGTTGTCGAACTTCATCGGCACCTGCCCGCCGAGGAGCTGGATGTTCGCCTGCGCATCGCCGTTGTAAGCGATCCGCGTCAGGCGCACGCCGGCCATCCGCTTGAAGCGTTCCATCGCCAGGTGGGAACCGGAGCCGTTGCCGGAAGTGACGCAGATGAGGCCGTCCCGGTCCGACTTCGCCAGCGCGATCAGTTCGCGCACGCTTTTCGCCGGCACGGACGGGTGCACGACGAGCATTTGCGGCAGGGTGGCGATGAGGCTGACGCCCGCGAAATCCCGAACCGGGTCGAAGGGCGGGTTTTTCATCAGTATGGGGGTGACGAGCAGGCTGGGCGCCGCCATCAGGAAGGTGTAGCCGTCCGGAGCAGACTTCGCGACGTGCTCCACGCCGATGACGGTGTTGGCGCCCGGCCGGTTCTCCACGATCATCGGCCGGCCGAGGCCCTCGCTGATCTTCTGCGCGACGGCGCGGCCCATGAGGTCCAGGTTTCCGCCCGGCTGCACCGCCACGATCAGCCGCAGCGGCTTGACCGGATAGCCCACGTCAGCCGGTTTCGTCTGCGCGCCGGCGTGGGTGATGATCCCGCCGCAGGCGATGGTCGCGGCGATCACTGTCAATTTCTTCATCTTGTGTCCCCGTTATGCAATCTAAGAGCGCCTAACAAAATGAGTCGGGGCAAGCGAACCACCCCCACCCTAGCCCTCCCCCTGAGGGGGAGGGAATGTTTTTCCGCTCGGAGAAAAGAACTCTCCTTCCCCCTCAGGGGGAAGGTTGGGATGGGGGTGGTTTCACCTGCCGTCATTTTGTTACTTGCTCTAAGGACTCTTGAGGCGGGCGTCCTGGATCAATTTACCCATCCGGGTCATTTCGGATTTCATCTCGGTCGCAGCCTCATCCGGAGTGCTGGCCACGACCTCTATGCCGGCGTTGAACAGCCGCTCCGTGGCCCCCGCGGATCTCAAGTATTGAGCGAGTTCCGCATGCAATCGCCTGATGATCGGCGCGGGTGTCCTGGCGGGAGCGAATAGCGCATACATGAGAATCGATTCATACCCGGGCAGGCCCGATTCCGCCACCGCAGGCAAGCCGGGGGCCAGGATGGACGGCTTCAGGCTGGTAACTCCCAGCACCCTCAGGCGGCCCGACTTGACGTGCGGCATTCCCGCGGACGTGGTGGGAAACATCATGTGCACCTGGCCGCTGACCAGGTCGTTGACCGCGGGCCCGCTGCCCTTGTAGGGAATGCGCACCAGGTCGACGCCGGCCATGGACTTGAACAGTTCCGCAGCCAGATGATTGGAAGCGCCCGTCCCGCCTGTCGCATAATTGAGCTGCCCCGGCTTCGCTCTGGCCAGGGCGATCAGTTCCTTGACGGAATGGGCCGCGACCGAGGTATGTACGACCAGGATGTTGACCGACCTTCCCGTGACCGAGATCGGTGAAAAATCCTTCACCGGGTCGTATGGCACGTTGTCCTGCAGGAACGGCGTCAGCCACAGGACGCTGCCGATGGCAAGCAGGGTATAGCCGTCGGCCGGCGCCTTGGCCACCAGTTCGCCGACGGCTCCGGCGGGGCGGTTGTCCACCACCAGTTGCTGGCCCAGGCTGCCCGTCAGCCCCTGCGCAATCACGCGCGCCACGAAATCGTTGCCTGCTCCGGCGGGAGCGGTGACGATGCGAACCGGCCTGGCCGGATAGTTCTGCGCGGCTTGCGCCGCCAGGTTGCAGCACGTCAAGGCCGTCGCGATCAGCAGAACGCTCTTCATGCGCCGACTTTCAGTTTCGATACATCCTGGACGTTGAACATCGGCTCGCCGCGCATCCAGTGCCCGAAGTTGGCGATGAACATTTCCGCGCAGCGCGGTTCGTTGCCGGTGGAGGCGGACGCATTGTGCGGCGAGATGACGACGTTGGGCAGGTCCCACAGCGGCGAATCCGCGGGCAGCGGCTCCTGCCGGTGCGCGTCGAGCGCCGCGCCGCCGAGGCGCCCGCTGCGGATGGCATCGATCAACGCCGCTTCGTCCACGATTTCGCCGCGGCCGATGTTGATGAGCCTGGCGCCCTTCTTCATGCGCTGGAACGCGCTGGCATCGAGGAGGTTGAGCGTCTCTGAGGTCAAAGGGCAGGCGATGACGATCCAGTCGGCGCGCGGCAACAGCTCGGGCAGCTTCGAGGGTGGGTGCAGCTCGTCCACCGGCTCGCCCGGTTTCAGCGGGCTGCGGCGCACGCCGATCACCTTCAGGCCGAACGTGCGCGCGTAGCCGGCGAAGACGGTGCCGACCGCGCCGACGCCGATCAAGAGCAGCGTCTGGCCGCGCAGATCGTCCGGCAGCGTGTTGCCGCGCAGCGGGCGCCACTCGTGCTGGCACTGGCCCCGGATGTAAGTGCCGAAGCCGCGCGCCAGCATGAGCAGCCCGGTTAATCCCGTCTGCGCCACCGGTTCGGCGTTCGATCCGGTGGAACTGGTGATGATCACGCCCTTCGCGTCGAGATCGAATACGAACTCCTGCTGCCCGACGCCGGAGCTGGTGTAGTGGACCCATTTCAGGTTCGGCGCGGCCAGCACAAGCTCGCGGTAGGCGGCATAGAGCGGCTCCTCGAAGCGGATGTCGCGGTCGAGGAAGATGCAGTTGACGCGCTCGCGATCGGCCTGCGGCAGCCGCGCGCCCGGCGCCGCGGGCAGCGTCACGAACTCGGCGGATTGGCCGGCGCGTTCGGCGACGGCCTTGAACTCGGCGCCAAAGCGGGCGATGAACTGCTTGGAAACCAGTGCGGAAGGCATGGAAGAAAAGTCGAAAGTCGAAAGTCGAAAGGAAAGCGGACTATACCGGAACCGCAGCGATGCGTGATGCGTGAGGATTAGCGTGTCGGGGGGGCGGAGCAGGACCGCCGGAGAGCGGAAGAGGGGCCCCGGTGATGTGTCGGGGATCTGACCTCGCAGGCGGTCGTGGGCGGCGGTCCTATTGCGTCAGACTCGGGTCGCATCCCCAACTAGAGTTGTGGCCCCTGCTCCACCTCGTCAGCCGCCCCGCTCTGTGGGAGCCTACTTTCGCCTTTCGACTTTCGCCTTTCGACTTTCGACTTTCGACTTTCGACTTTCGACTTTCGACTTCAGGCGGCTCTGCCGCCCTCACTCCGCCTGCACGCCCGCCCGCTGTATCACTTTCGCCCAGCGCTCGACGTCGGAGACGAGCAGCTTCGCGAACTCTTCCGGCGTGTTGTGCTGAGGGTCCACCCCCTGGCTCGCGAGGCGCTCTCGGATTTCCGGCATTTGCAGCACGGCGACGATCGCCGAGTTGAGCCGGTTCACGATTTCCGGGGGCACCCTGGCGGGCCCCACGAAGCCATACCAAAGGCTCGCCTCGTAGCCGGGCAAGCCGGTTTCCGCGATGGTGGGGAGATCGGGGAGGGCGGGAGAGCGCTTCGCGCCCGTCGTCGCGAGCGCGCGCAACCTGCCGGCGCGGACCTGCGGCACCACCGAGAGGCTGGTGCCGAACGTCATGGTGACCTGGCCCGCCATGAGGTCGGTGATGGCGGGCGACATACCCTTGTAGGGGATGTGCATCATCTTTGTATTGGTGAGGGTCTCGAACTGCGCGCCGCCGAGATGGCCCGAGGAGCCGACGCCTGCTGACCCGTAGGTGAGCTGCCCCGGCCGCGCCTTCGCCAGCGCGATCAGGTCTTTCACATTCCTGACCGGCAACGACGGGTGTACGGCAAGCACGAGCGGGCTCGAGCCGACCAGCGAGATCGGCGAGAAATCCCGGATCGAGTCGAACGGCAGCTTCTTGTACAGCGTCGCGTTGACCGCGTGACCGCTCGGAATCAGCACGATCGTGTAGCCGTCCGGCGCCGAGCGCGCCGCGACCTCGGTGCCAACGATGCCGTTCGCGCCAGCCCGGTTCTCGATGATGATCGGCTGCTTGAGGTTCTCTCCCAGCCGCTGCGAGACGATGCGGCACAGCGCGTCGTTGCCGCCCCCCGGCGCAAATGGCGAAATGATCCGCACCGGTTTCGACGGGTATGGCTGCTGCGCGAACGCCGGGGCTGCAATAACCGCCAGGAGAATGAAATAGTACACCCTTGCCATTGGCCTCCTTCTCGATATCTATGGGTATTGTCTCACCAGCGGCGGCAATGGATCAGAGGCGAAGAGCGGAAGGCGGAATGATGAAGGAAAAATGGCTTTTCGTGAAAGTCGTCTTACCAATTTGTATCTCGTATACCACTCTTGGCGCTGCCTTCGCGACCTTGCTTTTTATATCAGTTCCTTTGCGGCCTTTGCGGCCTTCGCGTTGAGGCTTCTATTTTCCTTCGCGGCCCTTGCGTCCTTTGCGGTGAAGCTTTACGTCAGTCCTTCTGCACAGCCGCCGGCTTCAACAGCAGCGACGTTTCCTCGCTCAAGTCCGGCTCTCCGGACAGTCGCAGAATTTCCGCTCGCGCCGCATCGCGCAGGGCAATCGCCGCGTTCCAGTCCGACCCCGCCGGCGCAATCGGCGCGCTGACGGTCACGGTGAGGCGGCTGCGGTGAAACAGCCATTGCCCGTCGCGCAGCGCGGAGCGGGTGCCGCGCAACGTCACCGGCACCACCGGCACTCCCGCCTGCGCGGCGACCACGAACGCGCCCATGCGGAAGGGCAGCACTCCCGGCATGCGGCGCAGCGTGCCTTCCGCGAAGACGAGCATCGATTTGCCGCTGCGCGTCAGCTCCACGAACTGCTTCGTGTCCTCGACGCCGCGCTGCAGGTCCATGCGATCCACGTAGGCGGCGCCCATCGCCTTCAGGAACGTGCGCGGCACCCAGTGGCCCTGCAGTTCGCCCTTGGCGACGAACGTCCTCGGCTGCTTCAATGCAGCGACCAGCACCGCGCCATCCAGGTAGCTGGCATGGTTGACGACGATCATGCAGGAGCCGCCCGGGAAATTCTCGAGGCCGCGCACGGTGGGCGTCATACCGAGCAGCCACAGGAATGTGCGCGACACGAGGCTGCTGTAGGCCCAGGCCCAGTCGGACCGCGGCAGCAGCGCGCAGCCGATCCACGTGATCATGCCCATCACGCCGAGCATCAACGTGCCGTAGCAGCCGTAGACGAGATGGACGCCGGCGCGCACGCTGCGCCGCGCCTGCGGCAGGATCGCGGACCAGGCGAGGCGCACGACCTGCAGCCACACCGCCCGCGTGCGCTTCGAGCCGCCGCTTTCGTACAATTCCCTGCTCGCGGCGCGGCGGATCTTGCCGCTGGAAGTCTTCAGCACCGTGCCCGGCGGCGCGAGCATGACGTCATCGGTTGCCGTGCCGATCAACGCCACGGCAAGCTCGTTCACCCGGTTGCGCAGCGCTTCCAGCCGCGCGGGGTCGCTCTCGCGCGTTTCGGCAAGCACGATAATTTTCTCGGTTCCGGCGCGCGCGTCGCGGCTGCCGAACACGGCGACACAGCCCTTGCGGATGCCTTCGACATTGCCGACCGCTTCTTCCAGGTCGTAGGGATGAATGTTGCGGCCGGCGCGGATGATGGTGTCCTTGATGCGGCCGGTGATGTGAATGTCGCCCTCGGCGATGTAACCGTAGTCGCCGGTGTTCATCCACTCGCCTTGCAGCAGATCCTTCGTCATTTCCGGGTTGCGGTAGTAGCCGCTGGTGACCGACGGCCCGCTGAACTGGATGTGGCCTTCCGCGCGCTCCGGCAGTTCGCGGTTGGCGCCGTCCACGACGCGCACCTGGTGGCCCGGGATCGGCAGGCCGCACGCGACGTGGACGAGCGCGTCTGCGTGTTCCGGCCCCACCACCACGGCGCGCCCGCCGCTCATGAACTGTTTCTTGTCCACGCGGTCGAGCTTGGGTCCGCGCAGCGGCGGCGGGAACGCGACGCCGAGCGTGGCTTCCGCCAGCCCGTACACCGGCGCCATCGCGCCGGGGCGGAAGCCGTAGCGCTCGAAGCGTTTCGTGAACGCTTCCATCGTCTCGGGCGACACCGGCTCGGCGCCATTGAAGGCAAAGCGCCAGGTCGAGAGGTCGAGCCCCTGTATGTCCTCGTCCTGGATGCGGCGCAGGCACAGCTCGTAGCAGAAATTCGGCCCGCCCGAGAGTGTGCCGCCGTGGCGGTGAATCAGGCGCAGCCAGCTCTCCGGGCGCGAGAGGAAGGTGAGCGGGGACATCACCGGGTACTTGAAGCCGAAGATGAGGCTCCCCATCCACGCGCCGATGAGGCCCATGTCGTGGTAGAGCGGCAGCCAGCTTACGAACACGTCGGCGGGTGTGACGCGCAGTGACTTCGCCATCGCGCGGATGTTGATGAGGAGATTGTCGTGGGTGAGCACGACTCCCTTGGGATTGCCGGTGCTGCCCGAGGTGTACTGGATCATCGCGATGTCCTGCGGCTTCGCGCGATGCACCGCCGCAACCGATCCCGGCTGCATCAATTCATCCGGCGTCACCACGTCTCTCAACGTGTCCACCCGCGGCTTCAGCAGCATCGCGAGCGGTTTCGCTTGCGTGACCGTGATCAGCATCATGGTGAGCGCGTTGGAGAGAATCCCGGCATGGCGCTTGAGGTGGTCCTCGATTTGCGAGGCGCGCGCCGGCGGGTAGATCGGTACCGGGATGCCGCCCGCGAGCAGGATGCCGAAGTAGCTGAAGAAGTATTCGACGCTGGTCGGCAGCATGATCGCCACCGCGGCTCCGGGCTCGAGCCCGCGCTCGATCAGCCCGGCAGCAACGGCGCGCGCGGCCTGGTCGAGTTCCGAGTAGGGGACGATTCGCTCGCCACCTTGCTCGTCCTGCAGCACGATGTGCGGGCGGTTGGGGTGCTTGCGAACGTGCCACGCCAGCACGTCCTGCAGCGTGACCGCATCGTCCGGCGTTTCCGATTCCATCGCCAGCGCGGAAGCGCGTTCGAGCGCGGCAGGGTGGGCGGCGTGCGGGCTGGCGGCGAGCATCGCGCGCAGGAGATCGCGCGGCGTCTCGGCGTTCGCCATGACGGCCTCGGCCAGGCTCGTGCCGAATCGTTTCTCGATGCGCAGGAACAGTTCGACGCGCCCCAGGCTGTCGAAGCCGTAGTCCTGCTCGAGCCGGGCGTCGAGCGAGGAGGGGATGGCGGCGCGTGAAGGATGCAGCTCGGCGGCGAGCTGACGGATAAGCTCGATCAGCGCGTCGGCGCTGATCGCGGCTCCTCCTTCCTGCTTCGCAATGGATTTTTCCACTTATGAGAATCCATTCCGGGAAACTGAATCGATGGTAGCACACGCAAAGATGCGCCCCCGGCAGAAAATATCCGCCGGGGGCGCTGAATCGAGCGCGATGCCGCCTGGCTTCCGCTCAGCTGCCGACGTGCAACTGGTATTGCGCGCCGTTGGAGAAGATGCAGGTGCCGGCGCCCAGGCGGGCCGTGCTCATCTGGTACTCGCAGCGCGCGGAGGTGCCGCGGGGACCGTAGGCGCTTGCCAGGCCGCGCCGCTCGTCGTTGGAGACGCGCGTCGCTTCGCCGACCATCAACTCGCCCTGGTAGTTGAACGTGAAGCGGCCCCTGCCGGTCATCATGTTGGTGACTTCACCGGTCAACACACCGGTCTGGTTGGCGAGATCGTTCATGGGGTAGAGCTTCACCGGGAGCGCCACCGGCATGCCTCCGCTCGGGACGGCGCCGGGTTGCGAGAAGTCCGTGGAGCCCTGTTGCTGGCTAACGGTCGGTGGAATCGGCAGCGGCGAGTAGACGTAGTAGGGATTGCCTCTCGAGTCCTGTCCGACGGGCATGACGTAGCAGCCGGAAAGAGTTGCCACCGGCAGCGACAGGATGAGCAGGTTACGCAGCAGCTTGGAGATGACGGTTTTGCGGGTTTTCATAAAGTCTCCTTGAGGGTTGGGTTCGGGTATCGCCGCCCTTGGGCTGCGATATGAGGCACATGCTGCGACCAGGGGGCATTCATATCGCTTACCAGTCAGTTACGGATGACTTACTCTTGAATACTGGCGAATTAGAGGATGAAAAATACATATAAACAAATGGTTAACGCATACGATGAACCGCGAGCGTGGTTCATGTATTAGCGTGATGTCACGGGGCGAGCGGCCTGCCGAAGAGCGCGTAACGGCGTAGCGTCGAACCCAGCCTCGCGCTCCAGTTGGCGGATTGGATGGATTCACGCATCAGGGCATGGATCGCCTGGCGGTAGCCTGCCTCGCGAGCGACAGCCGCGGCGCGCGCGGTAAGCAGGTGCGCGATGCCGGCGTTGGCGCGACCTGGCAGCGCCACCACGGTCTTGACGATCGCGGTGTCAAGCGGCTCCCCGCGCTGTGCCTGCGCAAGATCGGGGACGGCGAACAGGAGCGCAACGGGTTTTTCTCCCCGTTCCGCGATCAGCACCAGATCCTGCCGGATGCACGACAGGAGCCGGCGGTGGCGCCGGACGAACTCTTCCGCGCCGATCGGCGTGAAGAACAAGCTGTCGCGAAATCCGGTCATCACCAACGCGTGCATTCTCTCGAGCTCTTCCTCGAAGCGCCGGGTGTCGATGCAACGGATGCGAACCCCCGAGGCGCTGATGCGATCCGTGATCTTGCCGATGCGCCGGTCATCCTGTGAGAGATCCGACTGCAGCGCCGAGCGATAGCGGGCGATGGCGCTGAATCCGGAGCGCTGGAACTGCAGCGGCCAGTCGTCGTCATTTTGAGGTTCCAGGAAGAAGCGGGGCGCCGCGCCGCGCTCGATCACGAAGCGGTAGTCGTCCCAGGTGCTGCCGTTCATCGGTCCGACGGCAACTTCGCAATCGTGCGCTGCGAGCTCGGAGCAGGCGTGAGCAATCAGTTGCTCGCCGGCCCGCGTGTCGGCGCTGGCGTAATGCCCGATCAGACCGGTGCGACGCCCGGCGAGCAGCGGAGCACGGCGCCACCAGAGCGAGCAGCTCGCCAGGACCGTTCCGTCCGGCGTCACGGCGGTGCAGGCGGCATCCGGAGGCTCTCCCGGTTCACCGGCGGCGCCAGATTGTGAAATCGCGGTGGTGGTGGTGAGGCGCACAGGTTGGTTCGCAAGTTCGAAGGGCGCGTTCATGTCTGATCAATCCGTCTGGCGGTACCTGGCGCACCGGGAATAAGCCGCCCATGCACGGCAAGCATTCCAATCAGCGCGATCAGGATGACTGCCGCAAGGAGCGCTATCTGCGCCGCCGGCTCGTAACCTCCCGCAGCCGAAATATTTCCGGAAATGCCGCCTGCCTTGAGAGCGACAAAAGCGCCGACCGGAACCAGCAGGTTGTCCAGCCCGCGCCCGGCAATCGCTTCGAGGCCGGTCGTGATCGCGGCTACAAACACGGCCACGGCGGCCTGCTCGGCGGTGTGGACGGGGGCGGCCACCAGGAGCGGCAGGTAAACGCATCCCAGGGCCACCACGAAAAAGGCGGCGCTGCCTTCGACTGACTTCTGGCCGAGGCAGGATGCAAAGCGATGATGTCCATACGCCGTCCCGGTAAGCCCGGCGGCAGCATCCGCGAGCGTCAGCACGAGCATCGGTATGCAGAACATCAGGGCGTCACCCGCCGACAGCACGAACACCGCGGCGGTACCCAGCACGAAGTGCATTTCACCCTGCGACGCTCTCGGGACTTGATGAATGGCGCAGCCGAAACGACGCTTGAGCGTCGAGCTTGCGCTCAGGGCAAGGAAGGCGAGCAGGCTGGTGCAGGCGAGCAGCAGCACCGGCCATGTCCGCTCAAACAGCCACGGAAAGCTCAGCGTTGCGAGGCCCATGCCGACATGCAGCGATTTTCGCGCCACTTCCGGGGGGTATCTGCGGCTCAAGGGGGCAAGCGCCACAAGCAGTGCGCCGAGTAATGCGAGCATAAGGGCAATGCCCAGCCAGGGATGGATCATTGAATGATCTCCTCGATTACGAGGTCGCTGTAGAAAAACGCCCGGTCCCGGCGGTGCAGTTCCCGGGCAAGGTCGGCAAGCGGCCGCAGTCGCGCGCTCAGCCACTGCGGGCGATGGCGCTCGGCGAGCAGGTTCCAGTAGACCAGCCGGCCGCCGGGCCTGCCCGCGCGCACGAGCTGCTCGAGCGCTCGCGCATACTGCGGCGGCGACAGGTATTCGAAGATGTCGCTCAGATTGAAGCGGTCGATCGAGTGCAGCGGGACGTTCTCCAGGTAGCGCTCGAGCGGGCAGCAGCGCCACTCCAGACGGTCGAGGTTATCGCGGATCGGCGCGAAGTTCTCCGGGCGCAACGCGAACGGCAGCACACTCAGATGGCGGCCGGCGCAGATCCACTGGAGATAGGGATTGTCGGCCGGATCGAGCTCGGTGAGCGCGTGGCGTGTTCGCGCCAGCAGGCGACTTGCGACCGCGCCGTTCACGTATTCGAAGCAGCTCGGATCGCGACCTAGCCGGCTCATCACGGCCCGAGAGAAGAACACCCGGAATGCGAGGCGCCAGCGCCAGCTGTCCCAGACATCGGCGAAGAAGCGCTCCCGCTCATCGCGAGTGCCGCCACGCAGCATCGCTTCCGTCACGCGCTGTGGATGCACCAGGGGCAGCACGTGCTTGCGGAAGATCGAAAAGTAGCGCTCGAAGCGGCCGGCTGTGCCAATGCCGGCTTCCACCCCGGACGGGCGTGCATCCCAGAAGTGGCGGCTGTCCCCGGAGAGGTTCGCGCGGCAGCGGTGATACAACTCGGGACGGCGGCGGCTCGGCGCCGACCCGACCAGTTCCAGCAGCTCCGGGTGATTCAGGTTGCGGTAGGCGCTGACGCGCAGTTCGAGGCAGGCAATCTGCGCCGGATTGAGGTCTATCGCGATGACGCGGCGCGGTTTCCGGGCGAGCAACGCGAGCGTGTTGTCTCCCGCAGAGCCGATCGATACGCAGGTATCGCCCACTCGCACGTCGAGCGCCTGGAGCAGAACGTCCGCGTCTTCCCAGCACTGGGCGTAGCGCACCGCGGGTGAACCGGTATTGCAGGCGGCTTCATTCGGCATGACGGACCTCGCTCACGGGCGCGGGCTGGCGGGATATTCCGTGCGCGGCCCCTGCCGGGCTAAGGCGCGGGCGCAACCAGACCACGAGCGCCGGCATCAGGACGAGGTCGGCGATGACGCCGGAGACGAGCCCCAGCGAGATCAGCAGGCCGAACCAGATCACCGATTTGATTTCCGCCAGCGCGAAGACCGAAAAACCGAGCACCAGCACGCAGGTCGTGATGAGGATGGCGCGCCCCGTCGTGTCGAGGGTCGCCCGCACCGCCGCGGTGTGGTCCCGCCGCAGGGAGTATTCGTGGTGCAGCTGGTGCAGGACATGCACCGTGTCGTCCACCACGAGCCCCAGCACGACCGAGGCGATAGTCACGGTCGCGACATCGAGGCGGATGCCGGCGTAACCCATGACGCCCAGGATGATGAGCACCGGCAGAACGTTCGCCGGTATCGCGAGCAACGCGGCGCGCAGGGAGCGGAACGCAACCCCGATCATCACGAAGATCATCACGAATGCGAGCGCGAAGCTCTGGATCTGAGAGCTCACGACATAGTCCGCCATCCGTACGT
Source organism: uncultured Streptomycetaceae bacterium (assembly GCA_964521405.1). Classification (GTDB taxonomy): domain Bacteria; phylum Pseudomonadota; class Gammaproteobacteria; order Burkholderiales; family SG8-41; genus SG8-41. The sequence goes on from CAZFRR010000286.1 coordinate 12,122, forward strand.
AGAGTGGCAGGTAGCCGTCGGGCGTGACGGTCGCGCCGGCCGGCAAGCGTGCCGATTCCATCAGCCTGGCCATGGCGTGCTCGACGGATCGCGCCGACTGCATCCGCACGGAGAAGGTGACGCGCAGCGTGCCGGTTTCATCGAGGAGCTGTTGCAGGCCGCTGCCGGTCAAAGCGCGATAGGCAGCGATGAGCTGCTCGATCCGCGCGGGGTCGTCCGGTATCGAGGACCGTGACGCGCTGGGAGAACCGGTGTCAGGCGCGCGCCCCAGCAGGTCGACAAGGGAATGACTCCAGCCGACACCGGGCTGGGACTCGCCCGCCCGCTGCCAGCGTTCGACGGCCTGCAGCAGTTCCGGGTTGAGCGCGCCGTGCGGCGAGCGCACCACGAACTCGAGCGGCAGGTAGGGGCCGATGCGGGATTCGACCAGGTCCGAATCCTGCCGCACCGGATGCCCGGGGAACAGGAAGTCGATGGTGTAGGTGTCGACCACGATGCGGCTCGCGCCGACACCCATCAGCACGACGAGCAGCAGCCCCGCGGCGAGCGCTGCTCTGGGACGGCGCATTCCCAGCTCGGACAGATATACCACCGGTCTTTGCAGCAGGGCTCCTCCATTGGGGTTTGGCTCGGCGCGCTTCCAGGCGAGGGCCCAGATGCAGCCGACCAGCGTGAGCACGAAGCATCCCAGCAGGCCCAGCGCGGAAAACAGCCCGAGATCACGCACGACGGGCAGTGGCGAGACTGCCAGCGAGGCGAGACCCGCCACGGTGGTGAGCGTATTGATCAGGCAGGGCCGGAGCATGAAGGCGATTTCCCTTACGACCTTGGTCCTGCGGTCCGGCCCGTCCGGCGCAGCGGCGACGTGCATCAGGATGTGCACGCATTCCGCGACGCCGATCACCAGCACGAGAGTCGGCATCACCGAAGTGACGATATTGAGACTGCGGCCGAAAGCGCCGTAGAGGCCGATGGTCCACACGGTTGCCAGGCCGACGATGGCCAGGGAGACGGCGACCGGCACCCAGCGCCGGAACAGGCACCACAGCACCAGGGCGATGAGGAGCCAGGATGCGCAAAACAGGACTAGCGAGTCCACGATGGTGAGTTGGTTCAACGCCGCGTAGATGACCCCGATGCCGGCCTTGTGGTACGGAACCTTGAATTCCTGCAGCGCCGTGTCGATGTTCGAAAGGATGGCGTCGCGCCGGGCGTCCATGCCCTCCAGCGCATCCATGCGGATGACGAGAAGCACGGTCGTGCCGTCGCGGCTCGCCAGGCGGTTCTTCACCAGGGGGTCGGCCAGCACGAGCTCGCGCAGGGCGCCGGCCTGCGGATCCTCGCCATTCGCGGACAGCACGGAAACCGCGGCGAGATCGGCGATGGAGAGCACGCCGGCAACGCCTTCGATGCGGTTAACTCGCTCCGTGACGCGCCGCAGCAGTTCAATGCCGGGGCGATTGACCATGCCACCGGCGTCGCGGAAGGCGATGATCGCGACTTCGTCGTTGCCGAAGGTGCGCTGGAACCTCCGGTAGGAGATGAGGCTGGGGTCATCGTCGACAAACCAGATTTCCAGCGAGTTATCGACGCCGACCTTGGTCGCATTCCAGCCGGCCGCCAGCGTGATCAGCACGCAGGCGGTCACGATGAGCCAGCGGCGGTCCCAGATCGAGGCGACGATGCGCTCGCGAAGGCTCATGCGGCGCTCCGCATTTCGGCCCCGCGCGCCTGCTGCTCGAGGCGGCGCACCGTGCCGGCCGCCCCGTCCAGCTCGACGATTTCGCCGTCGGACAGCCAGCGGCATGCACCGCTCACGCCGATCACCGCCGGAATCCCGAGCTCCCGCGCGACGATGGCGGCGTGGGAGAGCAGGCTCCCGTGCTCGATGACCAGCCCGGCAGCGGAGGCGAACAGCATCACCCAGCCGGGATCGGTGCGCTCGGCGACGAGGATCTCTCCCGGGTGGATCTCGGCGTTCTCGGGCGAGCGGATGACGCGTGCGGGCCCGCGCACCTTGCCCGGGCAGCAGCCGGTCGCGCTGCGCAGGTCGCCGGACTCGTCCGCAGCCGCTGCGTTCGCGGCCATGAAGCTGTTCCCGTGATAAACGATGCCGCGCGTCTCGAAACGCCGGTCCGGCGTCTCGCCGCTGCGATAGCGCTCGAACTCGGCTTTCCGCAGCGCGGCGAGCCCCTTCAGGTTGGTGCAGGTTGCGGTGCCGTCGATAAATCCAAGGATTTCATCCAGCACGAGCCAGAAGATATCGCGCGGTGATTCGAGCAAATCGACCGCCCACAGGCGCTTGCCGATTTCGACGAAGATGCGGCGCACCTGGCCGAACACGCGCGTGCGCTCGAAGCGCAGGTTCTCGCGGTCGCGCACCCGCCAGCGGGCATTGCGCAGCAGCCAGCCGAACACCAGGAACTTGAACGGGTTTCGCGCGAGGACCTCGCGCACGCGCCGTTCGGCCTTTTCCCGCGGGCTTGAAATTTCGCCGGAAATGCTGCGTGCGGCGCCGGAAGCGAATCGGCCCACCGTGCGCAGGAGCGGCAGCGGGTCGTCGAAGAGGGTCGTGCTCTCGAGTTTCAATTCCTCGAGACAGCGGTCGCCGAACCGCTCGAGATAATCGTGGTATGCCGCGTGGAATGCCGTGTTGGCTTGCGTGCGCCGGAGTATGTCATCCAGGCGGCCGTGGCAGAGCAGCGCGACCAGTTCCGGATCGCCCGCCGCGATACCGGCCATGAGGCGGATGCGGCGCGCCGGTTCGACGCTGATGATGCCCGGCTCGCCTGACAGGAGGTCGTTCGGCAGCCCGCGGTCCCCGGCTTCGAACCAGCGTTCAACCACGCGCCGCAGCAGGCCGTGGAAGATCATCGCGAAAAAGTCGTTCACGAGCGGTGCGTCCCATTTCGCGAGCAGTGAGCGTTCGAGCGCGCGGAAATAGTCCGCCAACTCGTCGGCCCGCATCTCCTCGAGCCCCGGTTGCACCGGCGCGAGTGCTTGGTCGAGCCTCTGCCGGAATCTGCGGTTGCGGCCTTCGACGGTAAGGTAGTTGCGCACGAGGGTGATGCATTGCCAGGCAAGGCGCGCGACTCCGCCAGCGCAGCTTCCCCGCGGGGGCGGCCGCTGTAGAACTTCAGCCGGGGTTTTCGCCTTGATGCCCAGCATCTCGTCGAGGAAGCGGCGATTGTGCGAAAAGCCCGGTGTGAATGCGAGCAGCCGGTACCAGCCGAGAAGGTTGTAATGAACCCGGCCGGAGATCAGCCCGAGCATGCGGCCGAATACATCGTCGTGGTCCCTGATGGCTTCGGGATCCACGCCGCCGACGTGGCAGAGCTGCCGGTACACGTGCTGGTAGGCGTGGCGGATGAAGGAGAATGTGAGCGGCGTGATGACGCCGCCGTAACTCTCACCGATGTTGCTCGAGTCCCAGATCGCGAGCGCGCCATCCGGGTCCGGGCGCTCGGTCAGCGAGGTGATGGGACGCGACTGAAGCAGGTAAAGCCTTTCACCCTCGATTGCCCACTCGATGTCCTGCGGCCGGCCGAAGTGGCTGGCGCAGCGGCGCGCGAGCCGCGCGACCTCTTGCACCTCCCTGTCGTCGAGGCACGCGCGCGGCCCGGTGAGCGCGCGCGAGACGATGCGTCCGGTGCGATCGACATGCCAGGTGTCGCCGCTGCGTTCTCCGGAAACGAGCCGATCTGCGACGCCGCGCACCGCAGCTACCACGCAGGTCCCGCGACGGCCGCTCACTGGATCGGCGCTGAACGCGACCCCGGCGGCGCTGGCGTCGACCATCCGCTGTACCAGCACCACCGGCGGGCGCGGTGCCCGAAACATGCCGCGCTGTTTGCGATACGCGGCAACCTGTTCCGAATAGGCCGACCGCCAGACGTCGGCGATCCGTGCGGTAACCTCGTCGGCCGTCACGAATAGAAAGCTCTCGAGCTGCCCGGCGAACGAATAGCGCGCTCCATCTTCATCCACGGCCGAAGAGCGCACCGCGGTTGGTTCGCCGTTGGGGCAGAGCACTTTGAGCGATGCGGCGAGTTCGCGGCGCAGCGTCTCCGGAAACTCGATCGCTCCCGATGCCGCGCGGCTCGCTTCGCAGACTGAGGGTGGTATTGCAAGGAACGGTGGCACGGGAAAGCCGGCGCGATGCGCGCAGGCGAGCGCGTAGCCCTTGCCGCCGAATTCAAGCGGTCCCGCATCATCGTGCATGAGAATTATCCGGTTCATCGCGTCTCCTCAATGTGCAAGCGCAAGTGGAACGGGACCGAGCGCGAGGTAAAGCGCGAGGGTTGCGGCGCCCGAAAGCGCTTCGATCGACCGGGCGTGGCCGGTGATGGGCGCTTGCAGGAAACGCCAGCAGCACCAGGCAGCGGCGGCGGCAAGGAAAGCGATCAGCACAGAGAACGGCGCGGCAAAGCCGATCTGCCACGCAGCCAACCAGCCAGCCCCCGCGGCCAGGAGGAATGCCGAGAACCAGGCGGCGACGGCGACGCTCCTGCCCCAGGCCGCGCTGTACGTCACCACGCCCGGCTCCTCGTCGCGTGGCCCACGGATCTTGCGGCCGACTTCGAGCAGCGTGCCGGTGAAGTAGCTCGTCGCCGCCAATGCCAGTAGACCGGGCTGCGGCGCGGCATTCTCCGGCAGCCAGTCGAATGCGGTGAGATACATTGTGATCAGCGCGCCGACCACGAGATGGCTCGCCATGTAAGTGAACGGGTGCGCTTTGAGCCATGCAGGCACGAAGAATTCCGCGGTCATCAGCGCGAGGTAGGTCCACACGGCCGCGAGCAGCCAGGGGAGACGCGCATCGACCATGAGCGCGAGCACGAGCTCGACGACAGCGGCAACCATGGCGATCCATGCGAGCTCGCCGCGCGTCACGAGTCCCCGCGGCACCGGACGGTAGGGCCGGCAGCGCGCGTCATCCTCAAAATCTTTGAATTCGTCGAGCACGCGCATCTGCAGGAAAATCAGAAATGCGCTTGCCACCGCGGCGGCGATTGCCCCGGCGTCAGGGAGAGAGTGCACGCCGCGAGTGAGGGTCGAGTACGCAAGCGCCGCGAATGCGAGCACGAAAGCCAGCAGCGCAAACGAACCCAGCGGGAATCGCTCGCGCTGGTAGAGCCACCAGCGGTTAGCCATGGACCGTCTCCGCAACTGCGGCGCCGGCCTTGCGGCCGCGCGCGAACTCGGCGTGCGCGCGGGCGAAATCACCCGAGCATATCGCGCCGGTGATGGAGAGCTCGCCCGCAAGCGCGAGCGCGGCGCACAGCTCGGCCAGCACACGCGAGCATCCCGGTCCGGTGCAGCCGAGGATCTCCATGCAGGCGCGCTGGCTCGGCAGCCCGGTACCTCCGCCCACGGTGCCGACAATGATATTGGGCAGTGTCACCGCGGCGTACAACGCACCGTCGCGCGAGACTTCGAATCGCGTAACGCCGACGGCGGACTCCGCGACGCACGCGGCGTCCTGGCCGCACGCGATGTACAGCGCCGCGAGTCCGTTGGCGTAGTGCGCCTGCACACCTATCGTTCCCGAGAGCACGCCGCCGAGCGCCGCCATGCGCCAGCAATCGGCTATGCGCTCGGGCGTGGTGTGCAGCCGTGCCGCGACCCGCTCGCGGGAGATGACCACCTCGGCGCTGACACGCTTGCCGCGCACGCTCGAGAAGGACTGCGCACTGGCCTTCTTGTCCCCCGAGTGGTTGGCTTCGAGGAAAAAGTACTCGGGCCGCACCGGCGTATGCCTGGAGATATCGCTGCACAGCGCCGCTGTCGCTAGCGTGACCATGTTTTGCCCCGCGGCATCGCCGGTCTCGAACTCAAAATTGACATAGACGTGGTTGGCCTCGATCGTGCAGCGGATGCCGGTTAGCCGTCCGTAGCGGGTCGTGGTTGCCGCGATCCTCTGAAACCGCTCCAGTTGCGTTTCGATCCAGGAGGCGAATGCCATCGCTTCGCGAAGCGAGTTGAAGGCGAATCCCGGCGCGCGGCTCACGCTCTCGGCTATCACTGCCGTGGCGCATCCGCCCGCCTCGGTAATCAGCTGCGCGCCGCGGTTGTACGAGGCGACGAGCGTAGCTTCGGTGGTGGCGAGCGGCAGGTAGTAGTCGCCGCGTGCGTGCGCTCCATTCACACGCAATGGCCCGGCGAGGCCCACCGGCAATTTCACAGTGCCGATGAAATTCTCGATGTGGCGCTCGAAGCACGACATGTTGGCGAGGGATGCCTCATCCGCGAGCGCCTCGCGGACGTGAGGAGCGGCTTGCAGCAAGGCCCATCGCTCGCCGACGAGTTCCGATGTGTTGCGCTCGCCTCGTGGGATCGACCGCGGCGGCTCGCAGGTCACAACGGTCAAGGGATGGTCGAACGGTTTCATGCTGTTCTTCCTTAAGCGGAGAGCTGGCTTTCCGTGATGAACAGAGTCCACAGCCGGTCGTGCTCAGGGTACTCGGCCAATAACGCGAGCGTGCGCGGCAGGGCGCTACGGCTGAAGTGCTTCCGGCGGAACGCTTCGTTGCGGCCCACGTCCGTCAACTCGGAGAGCAGTCGGGGGACGATCCGCTCGCGCAGCCGGGGGAACTCGCGGGCGAGTTCGGCCAGGACCGCTCGCGCGCTGTGCCGGGGGCTCGCGTAGCAGCGCATCATGTAATGGAAAATCCACGCGGAGAGTTTCTTCTTCCAGCGCGGCTGGGGGTCGTAGAGCCAGGTGAGTATGTGCTGGTCGAGCTGGTAATGACGCGCCTCGTCACGGAAGTGGAACTGGTGAAGCCTGGTGTGCAGGGAGTCGATCCGTCCCGGGGTCTCTTTTTCAGTCTCGATGTAGTGCCGCGCTATGTGCAGCGTGCGCTCCTCGACGAAGATAGTGAGCCAGATCCACGCCACCAGCAGCCGGGGGTTCTCGACCACCCGGTCGATGCCGAATTGTTGCAGGGGTGACACGCGAAAGAGCCGCGGTGTGCGCGAGCGGTACCACTTCGGTTCCGAGCGTTCGAGCGCGCGCCAGAACATCTCGGTGTGCTTGTCCTCTTCCCGCATGAAATGCCACATCGCCTCGCGCAGCGGCTGCGGCACATCGTCGCTTTTGAGCACCTGGGCCAGCGGCCGGATGACATGGCGCTCCAGCCAGATGAACTGCTCGCAGATGCTGAGTGCCTGGAACTGATTGCAGCGCAGCTTCTCTGCTTCGTTCAGCAGCGCGAAGGCGGGGAGGTAACAGATCGGGCCGAGTCCTTCCGGCGCCCAAGGCCTGGACCGGTCCGCGGCGAGCGACCAGTCGATATCCTCGAGGCCGAAAGCCAGCTCGCACGACTTGCGGTTGAGAACCGCGAGACTGTCGATCGATCTGCGTGTTCTGGCAGCCGCCGGTTGGATGTGTCGGGCCATGGCCGTCATGCTCCCCGCCGATTCGCGTTGCTCGAGCAAAGGCGCTTCAGCTGCCGACGTGCAACTGGTATTGCGCGCCGTTGGAGAAGATGCAGGTGCCGGCGCCCAGGCGGGCCGTGCTCATCTGGTACTCGCAGCGCGCGGAAGTGCCGCGGGGACCGTAGGCGCTCGCCAGGCCGCGCCGCTCGTCGTTGGAGACGCGCGTCGCTTCGCCGACCAGCAACTCGCCCTGGTAGTGGAACGTGAAGCGGCCCCTGCCGGTCATCATGTTGGTGACTTCACCGGTCAACACGCCGGTCTGGTTGGCGAGATCGTTCATGGGGTAGAGCTTCACCGGGAGCGCCTGCGGCGCGCCCGCGCCCGGGACGTGGGCAGGTTGCGAGAAGTCCGTCGAGCCTCGTTGCTGGCTCACGGTTGGCGGAATCGGCAACGGCGAGTAGACATAGTAGGGATTGCCGCCCGCATCCTGACCGACGGGCATGACGTAGCAGCCGGACAAGGTTGCCACCGGCAGCGACAGGATGAGCAGGTTACGCAGCAGCTTGGAAATGATGGTTTTGCGGGTTTTCATAAAGACTCCTTGAAGGTTGGGTTGAATTAAGTTCGTGCGACTGCTACTCAGTGGATCGTCCGCGCGCCGTGCTCGCACAGATACTCCTGCAGGGCCGGCAGCTCCCGCGCCTGGAGCGTCACGATGTACTCGCTGCTGGGGGTGTCTTCCACCTCTTCGAGCAGCAGCGCGAGCGAATCTTCCCGGCGGTCTTCGCGCGGTGCGGGAAAGCGCTTGTTGCGTGAGTGCGTTCGGGTTTTCATGTGCCGTCTCCTTTTCAGGTATCGCCGCCGTTTGGCTGCGACATGGGCACATGCTGCGACCGGGCTACATTCAGATCGCTTAGGGATGACTTACGGATGACTTACAGCTGCGGATAGTAATTTAACTTAATAAAATCAATAAGATGTATTGTTCTATCCGGCAAGGAGTTTTGCGGTGTGCTTGATCAACCAATGGGCCCGGCGTTGCATCACCCAGTTCACCAGCCGCCATTCGGGCTTGGCCGAGACGTCCACTTTGAGCGCCTGCCGCAGCAGTTCCTCGAACTCGCCGCGGTTGCGCTCGGTGATGGAGACGGATTCGGCGAACGTGACGTAGGGCGCGGCATGCTTGCCTTCGGTCAGCTCGAGGGCGCGGTCGTAATGCCGCCGGGCCCGCGCCGGCGCATCGAGGACGAGGCCGGGGCGGCTCATCTCGAAGCTGATCAGAAATACATGGATGGAGCCGTGATCGTAGGTTTCCTCCAGCGCGAGCGCGCGCCGCACGAGCGCCTCCGCGACCGGGAGATCGGCGATCAGGAACAGATCGTCCTTCGACAACGAAATCGCCGCCGCCCAGGCCACGCCGGTCCAGTAGAGCGTCGCGACGTCCTCGCCGGTCGTCCGCGCGAGGGCGCCGGCAGGGTCAGCTTTCAGTCCCCGGGTCAGTCCCGGATGGGCGGCCTCGAGCCCGCGCAGCCCGTAGTTGCGGGCCCGGAGGTAGAGCCGCTGCGCGCGCTCGCGCTGGGCGTACGCCGCCCGCACGTCCGTGTCCTCGAGTTCGTCGGCGCGCATTTCCACGAAGGCGTAGGAATACTGAACGAAGCCCTGTGCGGCCGCGAGCAGCAGCCCGCGGTGACTCGGGCTCTCCGATAGCACGCTCTCCATCAGCTTCAGGCTGAACGGCGCGGCGGCGCCGATCAGTTCCACGTCGTCGTCGGCTCCGAATCCCGAGCCGCTGGCCGTGAGCGCATCGCCCATGCTGTTTACGGCGAAGTTGCGCACCGAGCAACCGCTCGTCGAAAGAAACAGGGTCATCGCGACGACCAGGGAGTAGCCCCTGGCCAGGAACGCGATGCCCGTAATTCCCCCGCTGGCGAGCGCGGCGCGAGCCATGGTTTTTCTCCAGGCGCTGGTGTCGGCGGTTATCGTCGCAGCGCGCGGGTTGCGAATGGCTTACACAAGTGGATTACTGATGACTTACAGCTTCGGGACTGAAGAACGACTCGCCGGATCAGCCAGAGCGCTGGGATGATCACGAAGGTTCCGGGGGTTAGCAGTACGAGCACGCAGCCGCACCACTTGGCGACCTGCCTGAACGAGAGGTTCGACAGGCTGCCAACAACAAAACCGCCCGCGGATTTCGCGGCAGGGGCGGACGGGCGATCGGTGGTTGCCTGGTGGATCATGTTTGCGTTCCTCCGTCGGTGGCCGCGGAGCCCATCCCGGTATGCGGTTTGGTGACTGGCAGAGGCCTTGGACGCCCCCAGAATGCGGGGGAGACGCTTCCAGATGACTAACCAGAGGGTTACGGATCACTTACCGATGTGATCAAGGGCAAGGGGAGTCCCTGGAGGATTCCGCAGTGGCGTGGGGCAGGCCGGTGCGGGATACCAGGTGATCTGTTGTATGATAAATGCATGATCGCGTTCGATAAAACAAGATACTGAACCGGATCAGCCCGAACCGACGCCGCGATGACCGACTCGTCCTATCCCGACGCGCTGCAGCCGCAGTACCGCATGCACTGGTACACGATCGAGCGCGTGCTCGGCCAGGGCGGGTTCGGCATCACCTACCTCGCGCGCGATACCAATCTCGACCAGCCGGTCGCCATCAAGGAGTACCTGCCGTTCGACGTGGCCACGCGCCGCCAGGACTCGACCGTGCAGCCGCGCAGCGACGGCCACCGCGAGCGCTACCGCTGGGGGCTCGACCGTTTCATCCAGGAAGCGCGCACGCTGGCGCGTTTCGACCATCCCAACATTGTGCGCGTGCATTCCGTGTTCGAGTTCAACGGCACCGCCTACATGGTGATGCGGTTCGAGGAGGGCGAGAACTTCGGCGCGCTGCTGGAGAGCCGCAGGCTGCTGCCGGAATCCGAGCTGCTGCGCATTCTCTTGCCGATCCTCGACGGGCTGGAGCTGGTCCACAACGCAGGGTTCATCCATCGCGACATCAAGCCGGACAACATCCACATCCGCTCGGACGGCAGCCCGGTGCTGCTCGACTTCGGCTCGGCGCGCTACGCCCTCGGCAAGTCGCGCACCATGACGATCCTGGTCGCGCCCGGCTACGCGCCGTTCGAGCAGTACCACAGCACCTCGGAGAACCAGGGGCCGTGGACCGACATCTACGGGCTTGGCGCAACTTTCTACCGCGCCATCACCGGCGCGCCGCCGCTCGATGCGATCACCCGCAGCAAGGGGATACTCGGCAGCACGCGCGAAGTGCTGGTCCCGGCGCGCACCGTCGGCAGCGGGCGCTACTCCGGGCGGCTCCTCGCGGCGATCGATCACGCGCTCGAGTTTGCCGAGAAAGAGCGGCCGCAGACCATCGCGGAATGGCGCAGGGAACTTACCGGGAACGGCGGCGCTGCGAGCCCGGTTTCGGCGGCACCAGCATCCGCCGCCGATCCAGCTGTGGTTCACGCACCGCAGCCGACTCTTCGGCCCGCCGTTCCGCCGGAAGCGCCTGCTGTTCTTTCCCACAGCCCCGCTCCAGTGGCTGCGCCCACCGTCATGTCCGGCGCGCGCGCGCCACTCATCTGGGCAATCGTCGGCGCGGTCGTGGGCGCGATCGCGATCGCCATTTTCCTGCTCGTGAGCAGGACGGACCAAAAAGCGAAACCGGATCTGGATCAAATGAGGGCGCAACTCGAAAAAGAGCGCAAGGGTCTCGACGCAGAGCGCCTGCAGGAAATGGAGCGAAAACTCCGGGAGGCGGAGGCAGCTGAGACGAAACGGAAGGAGCAGGAAGCAATCAGGAAGCAGCAGGAACTCGATACCGAGAAGAAACGGTTGGAGCAGGAGGCAATTAAGAAGCAGCTGGAGCTCGATGCCGAGAAAAAACGGCAGCAGCAGGAAGCCATCAGGAAGCAGCAGGAGGCAATGAAGAAGCAGAAGGAGCTGGATGCCGAAAAGATGAAACGCCCACCATCGCCGGCGCCCAAGCCCGTGGAGGTGCGCCCGGTCCCGCCGCCGTCACCGGTTGCACCCGAACCGGCGCCACAGGAAAGCGCGCCCCCCGTGAAACCGGTGCCGCAGGCCTTGCCTGACGACGTCGACCAACTCAGGGCTATCGCCACGCGCGGAAATGGCGCTGCCCAAGCCAAGCTCGCGGAAGCTTATGCGAACGGACGGGGCGTGCCCAGGAGCTATAACCAGGCCTATATTTGGTACAGTCTGGCGGTGCGATGCGGCAACAACGCCGTCGCGGCCGAACGGACGAAGATGGCGGGCATGTTGCAAGCGGTTGAGATCCAGCAGGCGGACAAATCAGTAGCGAACATGAAGATCTGCTGATTCTGGGAATTCCACTGGTTGCGGGCGCAGAACGCTACAGGGGTGACTATGACAAATGGGGTTCACGAAATGTCCGGCAAGCGCCGTCTTGCCGCGTGTTGCGCGATGCTGGCGCTGTTCATGGCGGGTTGCGCGACGCCGGATTCTAAAGAGATCAGCTGCGCCGTCACCGCGATCAATCAGATCTTTCGCGCCGATTACGAGATCATCCTCAAGCAGAACGGGACGCGCGAGTTCAAGGTGTCGCGCGCCGAGGCCTACGACGCCGTGCGCGTCAGCCTGGCGCGGGTGGGAATGACGGTCGAGTCGCAGGACCCGGTGCTGGGATTCGTCAGCGTCTTCGGACCGGCGCCGCGCCCGCTCGACCTGAACGAGTGGAACCAGGCGGCGGCGGCGGATCTGCCGCGGGCGCGCCAGATCATCGGGCCCTGCATCGGGATGTACAGTCACTTCTTTACCTTCGAGCCGGAAGGCCTCGAGGTCGTGATCACCGCGACGGTGGTCGAAGGGGCGGGCGGTACGTCCGTATCCTATACGGCGCGCATGCGTGAAATCGCGCCGCCACGGTCGGGCATCCCGCGCCGGGAATACCTGCCGCCGACCGCCGTCTGGATGGGGCTGAACAAGATGTGGGCCGAGCTCGATCGGGAATTCAAGGCGACTTATCGCCGGCCCTGATCCTAGTTCATCCTAATAACTGCAATTCAGCCACAGAGATCACAGAGAACACAGAGAGATTAGATGGGTTGAGTCAGCACACCACACTCTCCCGATGGGTGAGGCTTGAAAATGACATGCTTTTTTCATTTTCCTCTGTGAACTCTGTGTTCTCTGTGGCAAATAGCATTTCCTAGGTTCATTCGCGGGGCGCCGCCTTGGCGCCTTGTTGCGCAACCAGTCCCGCATAGACCGCTTGGGTTTCCGCTGACGGCATGGCTTTCGCCCGTGCCGACAGCAGCGAGCGCAGCCGCTCGTAGGTCGCGATGGCTTCGGCGCTGTCGCCGCGCCGCTGGTGGAGCGCCATCAGGTTGCGATAGCCGGCTTCGCACAATTCATCCGCGTCGATCAACCGGGAATAGCAGTCCGCCGCCACCTCCGGTTTGCCCGCATCCTCCCACCAGCGCGCGACCCGAGCGAGGGCGCGCAGCAGTTTCGCGCGCAGCTGCTCGCGGCACGCAATGTAGCTCGGCTGCTCCGACTCGTCTGGCAGAAACGGCCCGCGGTAGAACGCGAGCGCCTCGTCGGCGAGCGCGTGGAGCGCAGGACCGGCGGAGCGCGGATCGCGCAATACGCCGTCCAGTTCCGAGAGCAGGTGGTCGAGCGCCCAGGTGTCCACCCACACCCGCCGGGGGTCGAGCGAGAGGCGCGTGTCGCGGAGCACGATCGCCTCGTCGTCATCGAATATCCGCCGCAGCCGGTGCAGCGTCGTGGTGAAGGACTTGTGCGCGTAATCCGCGTCCACGCGCGGCCACAATGCGTCCGCCAGCTGTTCGCTGCGCACGTTCTGCCCGCCCATCGCGATCAGCACCTTCAGGAGTTCCAGCGGCCGGCCGGGGCCTTTGCTGGAGAACTCGATCGGCGCGGATTCCCGCAGCAGCGTGAATCCGCCCAGCGTGCTCACCAGGAACGGCCGCGGCCACTGCTTCACGCGGATCGCGGAAGGTGGCGGCGGAAGATTCCTGGCGCGCACCTGAGCGCGCGCGAATTCGGGCTCGACGCCGTGGCGCAGCGCAGCCGCGCAGATCTCGGCGAGAACTTGCGGCCGCAGGGCCGGGATGTAGCGCAATCCGAGCTCTCGCGCCGCGGACAGTGCGACTTTGAGCGTGCCGAGCGTGGCTTGCTCGTCGCCTGCCTGTATCGCCGTACCGACCGCTGCCAGTTGTGCCGATACGGAAAGGAGCGGGCTGCGGGTGCGTTTAGCGATCTCCTCCGCGCTGCGTACCTGGGCACTCGCGCCGCGGTGGTCGCCTTCGGCCGCGAGCAATTGGGCCGAGACCACGCGCGCGAGGCATTCGAGCCACGGAATGCCGATCTCGACGGCGAGCGCCAGCGCCAGCTTCGCTTCCCGGGCGGCGGCCGCGGCATCGTTCTCGAGGGCCGCAATCCAGCCGCGCAGGTAATGGACGAAAGCCTGGTCGCCGCGGCGCAGCCGCGCGCCGGCAGCCTCCAGCGCCTGCAATCCGGCGCGGGCGCCGTCGCGGTCGCCGGCGCCGAGCGCGGCGGCCGTGGCGATCGAGTGCAGCCAGGCATCGCAGGCATGTATGCCTTCTGCGGCGGCAAGCGTGAGGCAATCGCGGGCCGTGCGCTGGGCCGCGTCCGGCGACCCGTCGAGCAGTTGGCCCAGGGCCGAGGCGATGCCGATCGCGATATTTGTGTCCGGTGAGAAATCGTCCGGCCGGGACCGCAGCGCGCCGGTAATGGCCTCGACCGCTGCAAAATCGCCGTGGAACAACCCCGCCATCGCGCGGCCCAGCGCGATTTCCGCCCCGACCCCAGCCGCCTTGAGCGCACCTTGGGCGCTACGGGCAGTATGCTCGGCGCGGTCCAGCCAGTGGGCGAGGTGCTCGTTGCCCGGGTCGCGCAAGAGCAGCGCGCGGATCAGCATCGCGACAGCAGCGGGATCGATGTCGGCGCCGGCTCCGGCTTGCTTTCCGGCAAGCAGTCCTTCGAGAGCCGTGATCCAGTGATCGAGTCCGGTGAGATCGTCGAACTCAAGTATCGTCGCGCGTGCCGCGCCGCAGCTTGCGCGGATCATGCCGGGCGTGTCGCCGGCGCGGAGAAATCCTTCGTAAGCCTGCGCAAAGAGGCGCCGGGCCGCGCGCGGGCTCGCGTGCAGGCGGCTGGCGGCGTGTGCCTGGAGCAGGCGGGGATCGGATTCCACGGTTCCGGCGGGCAGCAGCTCGAGCCAGCCGTTCAGGGTCTCGCTGCGGCCTTGGGCGAGCATGCCGTCCGACTCTTCCGCGGCGATTCGCGCCACCTCGGCCCAGTCGCGGCTTTCCGCGAGCAGCGAAACCGCGTCCTCCACGTGCCCGGCGGCGCGCGCGAGCGCGGCGGCGCGTTTCAGTTCCGCGGCGCCCATTGCGTCCGGCAGCATCTGCGCGGCGCGGTTGCGCAGAAATTCCCGCATCAGGGGATGCAGCTGGTAATAGCGGCCTTCTTCGCCGGGGACTTCGCGCACGAAATAGTCGTTCTGCGACAGGTTGAGAAGCAGGCGGCCGGCCCGCGGCTCTCCGGTGAGCGCCTCCGCGACTTCCACGCTCACGCGGGGCAGGCAGGCGACCCGCAGCAGGAATTGCTGTGTCTTCGGCTCGAAGCGGTCGAATATTTCCCCCGCAAGGTAGTCGAATATCACCTTGGGCGTAGCATCTCCGGGCACTTCGGCGATGCGGCCGGACACTTTCGAGTGCTCGAGCATCAGCACCAGTCCAGCGGCCCAGCCCTGCGTGCGCTCGTGCAGGCTCGCGACCACGTCGGGCGAGAGCGGCTGGCCCCTCAGGTTGGCGATGGCGGAGATTTCATCCGGCCCGATGCGCAACTCTTCCCCATTGATGTGCACCATCCCGCCGCCCAAACGCAATCGCGCGAGCGCCGGCGGCGGCTCAGTGCGGCTGACGACCACGACGCAGCAATGGCCCGGGACCTGGGTGAGGGCCGCCTCGAGCGCCGCGTGCAGCGGGCTGTTGGCGGAAACTTCGTGCAGGTTGTCGAGCACCAGGACGGCGGGCGACTTGGCGCGCATGAACAACTGCCGGAAGTAGCGGCGCGCAAAGCCCGCGATGTCCTCGGCGTACTGGGGCGAGAAGGAGGGCAGTTCGCGCGCGCGGCCGTCGTCGAGCTTGCGCGCGGCATGGCCCAGGTAGTGAAAGAAGGTGGCGACATCGGCGTCGTCGGGATCGAGCTGGTACCAGATGCACGCGTAGTTGCGCGCCTCGACGTAGCTCGCGGCCAGCGTGCTCTTGCCGGCGCCGGGAGGGCCCGAGATCCAGATCACGGTGCGCCCGGGCGTGCCGTCGAGCCGCGCGAACAGCGCCTCCCGCCGCACGGCGCTGCCGATGACCGGGCGAGTCGTTTTGGCGAATGCGACGCCGCGCTGTTTAGCCTGGGCCAACTTTTCCTCCCTGCTGCCCGCTTGATCTTCGCACGCCGGCGTGCGGCCAGTCAAAGACGGCGCAATCCGCAGCATGCCCGCAAAATCTTACGTCTCAATGAGTTACGAGACCAGCGCGGTTGCCGCATGCAGGACCCGAGTGTATGCTGGTGTGGACCCGGAACGTGCTGACGCGCCGGCTCGAATGAGGGGCAATCATGTCCATCCTGCTCACCGTTTTCGTTGCGATCGCGCTGGCCTGGGTGCTTTCTTATCACCGCCTGCCCGCCATCGTGTGGACGGTGGTGTTCGCAATCGCCCTCGGCTTGCTGACGATTTATGCGGGCTGGCCGCAACCAACCGTTGTCACGCTGTGGACGATTTTCATCGTCACGGCGCTGCTCGCCAACCCGACGCCGTTGCGGCTCGCGCTCGCGAGCGCGCCGCTGCTCGCTCTCTTCCGCAGGATCCTCCCGCCGATGTCGCAGACCGAGCAGGACGCGATCGAGGCGGGCACGGTGTGGTGGGACGGGGAGCTCTTCAGCGGTAACCCGGACTGGAACCAGCTGCTGTCGTACCCGAAGCCGCAGTTGAGCGCGGAAGAGAAGGCGTTTCTCGACGGCCCAGTGGAAGAGCTGTGCAAGATGGTCAACGACTGGGAGATCACGCACGAGCTCCATGACCTGCCGCCGCGCGTCTGGCAGTACATCAAGGACCAGGGCTTCCTCGGCATGATCATCCCGCGCAAATACGGCGGGCTCGGTTTCTCCGCGCTCGGGCACTCCGAGGTGGTGATGAAGGTCTCCACTCGCAGCATCACGGCAGCGGTCTCGGTCATGGTGCCGAATTCCCTCGGGCCCGCCGAGCTCCTGCTGCATTTCGGCACCGAGGCGCAGAAGGACTATTACCTGCCGCGCCTGGCGAAAGGGCTCGAGGTGCCGTGCTTCGCGTTGACCAGCCCGGAGGCCGGGTCCGATGCCGGAGCGATCCCCGACTTCGGCATCGTCTGCCACGGCGAGTGGGAGGGGAAGCAGAACGTGCTGGGAATGCGGCTCACCTGGGAGAAGCGCTACATCACGCTGGGGCCGATCGCGACGCTGCTCGGGCTCGCGTTCCGGCTCTACGACCCGGACCACCTGCTCGGCGACAAGGACGACCTCGGCATCACGCTCGGGCTGATTCCCACGGGGACGCCGGGCGTGCACATCGGGCGCCGGCACCTGCCGTTGAACGCCGCGTTCATGAACGGCCCGAACTGGGGCAAGGACGTGTTCGTGCCGCTCGACTACGTGATCGGCGGCGCGGGTTATGTCGGCGAAGGCTGGAAGATGCTGATGAACTGCCTCGCCGCCGGGCGCTCGATCTCGCTGCCGGCGCTCTCCGCCGCCATCGGCAAGATGGGCGCGCTGACCACCGGCGCCTACGGGCGCGTGCGCCAGCAGTTCCGCGTATCGATCGGCAAGATGGAGGGCGTGGAAGAAGCGCTCGCGCGGATCGGCGGCAACGCCTACCTCATGGAAGCGGCGCGCGTCATGACCGCGGGCGCGATCGACCTGGGCGAGAAACCCTCGGTGGTGTCCGCGATCGTGAAATATCACCTGACCGAGCGCGGGCGGCAGGTGATCAACGACGCGATGGACGTCCACGCCGGCAAGGGCATCTGCATGGGCCCGAACAATTACCTGGCCCGCGCCTACCAGCAGGCGCCGATCACGATTACCGTGGAGGGCGCGAACATCCTGACGCGCTCGCTGATCATCTTCGGGCAGGGCGCGATCCGCGGCCACCCCTGGGTGTTGAAGGAAATGCTGGCGACGCGCGAGCCCGATCGCGCCAAGGCGTTGCGGGATTTCGACGAGGCGATCTTCGGCCACTTCGCGTTCGCCGTGTCGAACATGGCGCGCGCGTTCTGGATGGGGCTCTGCAGCGCCTATTTCGTGAGCACGCCGGGCGATCGCTACACTCGCCGCTACTACCAGCAGATGACGCGCCTGTCGGCGGCGTTCGCGTGGACGACGGACGTCTGCCTGTTCCTGCTGGGGGGATCGCTGAAGCGCCGCGAGCGATTGTCGGCACGGCTTGGCGACATTCTCTCCAATCTCTATCTCGCCTCGGCGGCGTTGAAGCGCTACGAGGATCAAGGCCGCCCGGCTGAAGACCTGCCGCTGCTCAATTGGGCGATCAAGGACGCGCTCTCCCGCACCGAGGATGCGTTCTACGGCTTGTTCGCCAATTTTCCCTCTCGCATCGTCGCGTGGGGGCTGCGGGGGATCATCTTCCCCTTCATCTTTACCTATGGCCGCAAGTTCGGGCCTCCGCGCGACCAGCTCGGCCACCAGGTCGTGGGCCTGCTGATTCAGCCCGGTCCCTCGCGCGAGCGGCTGACCGCCGGGGTGTTCATTCCCAAAGACCCGAACGAGCCGATCGCGGCGCTGGAAGCGGGGCTGCGCGCGGTGATTGCGGCGGAACCGATTGGCGCCAAGATCCGCAAGGCGCGCGAGCAGGGCAAGATTATCGCCAGCTTTGTGGACGAGATCGTCGACGAGGCGGTCGCGAAAGGCGTCATCACGCAGGCGGAAAAGGGGGTGATGGAGCTGGCGAAGCGGCTGCGCCGCCAGGTCATCATGGTGGATGACTTCCCGAGGGACCTCGGCAAGACCGAGATCTACCAGACTACGGAGCCGGTGACGTTCGGGGAGCTGCGCGGGCGGACCTCCTGGCCCGAGATGGACAAGCGCGGGCATCAGGCCAACCCGGCCACCTGACGGTGGCCTGAAGGATGAAGGCGGAAGGATGAAGGATGACCTGGCTTTGACATCCGCACTGCGGGGGTCATCCCTGGTCGGTGACCCCGGCCCGCCGCGCTGCATCGCGTCGGGCGTTCGCCGGCTCGAACGTGCGCAGGCACGTTCTTCGAAACCCCGGCTCACCCCTCATCCTTCATCCTTTGGGATCTTCGGAACGCCGCCATGAGCAATACTGTCATCTACTCAGTGACGGACGGCGTGGCCACCATCACGCTGAACCGCCCGCAGGTGATGAACGCGCTCGACGTGGGGATGCTGCGCGGGTTGCGGGAGGCGGCCGAGCGGGCGGAGCGGGATGTGTCCGCGCGCGTGGTGGTGGTGCGTGGCGCGGGGCCGGCGTTTCTCGCCGGCGGCGACATTGCGCTGTTTCACGCCAATCTCGCGCGGATGCCGGCGCTGGTAAGGGAGGGTGCAACCGAGCTTCACCAAACGATCCTCGCGCTGCGGCGCGCGCCCAAGCCGGTGCTGGCGTCCGTGCACGGCGCGGTGGCGGGCGCCGGGATGAGCCTGTTGGCGGCGGCGGATCTTTGCATCGCGGCGGAGGGAACTAAGTTCACGATGGCCTACAGCAAGCTCGGGACGAGTCCCGACGGCGGCGCGACGCATTCCCTGCCGCGCCTGGTGGGCAATCGCAAGGCGCTGGAGCTGATACTGCTGTCGGATGCGTTCGAGGCGCAGGCGGCGCTCGCGCTGGGGCTGGTCAACTGGGTGGTGGGCGCGGAGCGGCTGGGAGCCGAGACCGAGGCCATCGCGCGGCGGCTGGCGCAGGGCGCGACGGTTGCCTACGGCGAGATCAAGCGGCTGGTCTATGCCAGCGCGGACCAGGTCCTCGCGGCGCATCTTGATGCAGAGAAGGAAGCTTTCGCGCGCTGCGCGGGGACGCGTGACTTTGCCGAGGGCGTGACGGCTTTCGTCGAAAAACGTAAACCGAACTTCAAAGGCGAATGAACCGCCAAGAAGTGAAGATCAATTGAACCGCCAAGAAGCTAAAAACAATTGAACCGCCAAGACGCCAAGGCGCCAAGAATAAAATGAAATAAGGCTAAATTCGTTCGAACTGTAATCAGCGAAATCGCCCAATATCTCTGGTTTTATATCTCATTGCTGGTGTTTGGCTTTGTTGTTGTTTCTTA